>JAWGIA010000001.1:0-125571 GCA_032560535.1 Streptococcus parasanguinis
TGATTTCATCAGCTTTTACAGCCCTACTCAACTGTGCGGAGGTGGGACGACGAAATCGAATTCTAACGAATTACCGATTTCTGTCCCACTCTCTTTTTTGCTTGTAAGGTGAAAGAAGAAAGAATATTCCATTCGTGCTTGAATCTGCTTAGAAAAAGTACTATAGTATAAGCATAAAATACAATTGTAATCTTTCATACTGTGAATAGAAAGAAGGCAAGATATGAAATTACAATTTAGAATCCTTATAGGAATTTGCTTCTTGATCGGTGCCTTAGTCTTTGCCTTTCAAAAGGAATGGTTATACGCTTTGCTGTTGCTTTTGGTTGGGGCTTCTTACCTTTATAAAGGAGTGCGTCGATGAAGAGTGAGTGCTTAAGCATCAAGGGGCTAAACGTTTGGTATAAAAAAGACAAGCCCATTATAAAAGACACGAATTTGCTTGTACCCAATCATTCTGTAGTAGGGTTGATTGGTCGAAATGGAGCTGGGAAGACAACCTTGTTGAAAGCTTTAAGTAGTGTCTTTGATCATCGGCAGTATGCAGTTGAGTCTGTTACCATAGAAGACAAGGCGACCTCTTTTCATACGAATTTCTATAAGAGCCGTACCTATACAGTTTTTACTGAAAACAATAGTTTTCTAAACTGGGATTTTGTTCATTATTTTAATTTTGTCTGTCGTTTGTATCATCGAAAGAGAGATGAAACGTTATTGCAGGACCTGATCTCAGGCTTTCATTTTGAAGAATTTCTCAACACCGACATTGGTAGTTTGTCAACGGGAAACAAGAAAAAAGTCTTCTTAATCACAGCTTTTTATCTCAAACCTCCCCTCCTTATTTTGGACGAACCATTTGATGGCCTTGATTTTGATGCGACAGAATTTCTATATGGTTTGCTATTGCAGTATAAAGTAGAAGGCTCTATTCTGATGAGTTCGCATATCGCAGAGAGTATCGTTCGGGTCTGTGATACAGCTTATTCTATTGAAGATGGTCACCTAGATGCGATCGAATCGAATTTGGAAGATTGGTTTCATGACGTCAATCGTCAGAGGGGGTAGAGCATGTTACTAGCAATTTTTAGAGATTTGGTGTCCAAAAATCGGCTCTTCTTGTTCTTGACTTCCTTAGCCTTTGCTCTTTATTACCATCTTGTTGGGGCAAAATTCTCTACGAGCTTTCAAGTCTTATTGATCAGTACGGCTATTGTTACTGCTCTATCAACCTTTCAATTGCTCTATTCCTACTTTTCGATGGACAGGGTCCAGGCCTACTACCAACTTCCTTTGTCTCTCAATCATTTCAAAGGGTCTTTTCTGACGGTAACCTTTCTTCTCAATTTACTAGAGCGCGTGCTGTTATTGATCCTCTTTTTAGGAGTCAGGTTAGACCTGCTACAATCCTTTAAGCTTGTCCTCCTTTCTTTACTGGTGGTATTGAGTGTGTTTTATGTCTTTATCCAGTTCAATACCAGGCCAAGTCTTCTAGGAGGAGTCCTCATTTCTGTAACGACTGTTCTTACAGTATCTTCTTTATGGGTTCAACAAGTGCCCTATATGATCTTACTTTCAGCCTTCATTGCTGTCTTAATTTTTAAAAATGAGGACTTGATCGCGATTTCAAAAAATGATCAGTTACTCGTTTCAAAGAGAAGAAGTGGAAATTATTTTTGGATTTCCTTGTTTCAAGAGCGCTATTTTTCCATCAATTTTGTCTTTACTCTCATCTTCCTCCTTCTCATTCTGATACAGGATTATGAGGCTCCTTTAAAAATCATCATCCTGTTAACGATTGCTTCTGTCAATACGCCATTAACCACTCTCATTTCCGCTGATAAAGATTTGATCGATCATGTTAAGTCTCTCCCTAAGAGTCGGTTCTTTTACCTGATGTATTACCGTGTGTTGCTGACCTATTTCCTATCTGTCAATCTATTTGTTGCTCTTTTATTAAAAATGGTGGTCATGCCTGACTTGGGGATCCTATTTTTACTAGGAGTCATGATTCTAGCAGTAGTGGAAGCTTTTTTGCACTTACTTATTGAAATCTATTTCCCTTTAAGAAAATGGAATTTAAAGAGGGAATGTTGGAAGCACCCAAGAAAATACATTGTGCCTAGTATCGTCTTCTTACTTAGTTGGAGTCTCCTTTTCTGCTTCTAAGGAATTGCCCCTTTGCTTGTATCTGCTTCTTAATTGTAGTATGATAGAGGAGTTGAAAAGATGCTAGAAAAGGTGGCAAGTATATGAAAGATTTTCACTTTGATGCAATTGCTGCATTTGAAAATTATGAAATCGAAAAGATGAGAGATGGCCATGTGGTGGTGACAACCAAGGTCGTGGAATCATCACTCAATTATTATGGAAATGCGCATGGAGGCTATCTCTTTACCCTGTGTGACCAAGTCAGTGGTTTGGTAGTGGTTTCTCAAGGGGTCGATGGGGTAACCTTGCAATCTTCGATCAATTACTTGAAAGCAGGGCGTCTGGGTGATGTCCTGACCATCCATGGCGAATGTGTCCACAGTGGACGGACGACTCGAGTAGTGGATGTCGATATTACCAATCAAGACGGGGCCAATGTCTGCAAGGCAACCTTTACGATGTTTGTTACGGGAGTGAGAGATGAATCCGCACAAGTACGCATTTAAAAACTATATTTTTGATTTTTATGGAACCTTGGTCGACATCGAAACCGATGAGTCGAGTCCCATTTTATGGGATACCATGGCTCAGATCTACCAATCCTACGGGGCAAGCTATACAGGAGAAGTCTTGCGACTGCGTTATAAAGAGTTGGTGCAACAAGCCGAAGAAGACTTGGCTAAGGAAAAACAAGTTGCCTACCCAGAGATTGATCTGACGGTCATTTTTGTGCAATTGTATTTAGAAGGTCATCCAAGCGGGAATAGTGTTTCCCACCTCAAAGAGTGGGGACGTTTGATTGCGCGGACTTTCCGTGTCCTTTCTCGCAAACGGTTGGAGCTTTATCCTCACACGAAAGAAGTATTAGAGGATATGAAAGCCGCAGGTTGCCGAATCTTTCTCTTATCCAATGCTCAAGCAGTTTTTACCAATCCGGAGATTGATTTGGTTGGCTTGAGAGAACTTTTCCATGCCATTTACTTGTCGTCTGATGCAGGTATTCGAAAACCTCAGCCAGATTTTCTCTTGGAAGTGATGAAAGAACACCAGTTGAACCCTGAGAAAACGGTCATGGTGGGGAATGACTTTACAACAGATGTCGCTGTTGCCCAAAGTATCGGGATGGAGAGTATCTTGATCAATACCTTCCCGTACTCTGATGCTGAACTGCGCGAGAAGAATCAAGCAGGTGTGCGGGTGATTCGAGATATTCAAGAATTGCAGGAAGATTGAGAAATATCATCCATGTAGGGAGGCCAAGTCGCCTCTTTTTTTCATGAAAATGCTACAGTCGAGCAGGATTTGTCAAATTTTCGCTTTCATGGTATACTATGAAAGTTAATTTGAATAAGGAGATAAAAATGAATAACTTACCAAACTGTCCAAAATGTAACTCTGAATATGTCTATGAAGATGGAGCGCTCTTGGTGTGCCCAGAGTGTGCGTATGAATGGAACCCAGCTGAGGTCGAAGAAGAAGAGGGTGTCGTAGCGATTGATGCCAACGGAAACAAATTGGCTGATGGCGATACGGTGACCTTGATCAAAGATTTGAAAGTGAAGGGTGCACCGAAAGATTTGAAACAAGGTACGCGCGTGAAAAATATCCGTATCGTTGAAGGAGACCACAACATCGATTGTAAGATTGATGGCTTTGGTGCAATGAAACTCAAATCAGAATTTGTGAAGAAGATTTAAAGAACAGTACACAAATTAATAGAGTTGTTTAAGTTTATAATGGAACTTTCCGCTGTGAGAAAAGTACTTGAAACAGTATTGTTTCAAGTACTCGGGAGTTTTGAAACTTTAGGTTCAAAACTAAGTCATGGAACTTCGTAGAAGTTCGCTGACGTCCGTCCTCACTTAAGGAAAGTTCCTGATTAAACTAAAGGGCCTAGCCCATTTTCTTTCAGGAGAATACTATGAAATCCAAACTATTATTTAGCTATCGTTTTCTATTGCTTATTTTGAGTGTACTTGGCGTTTATCTACAACTGACCAAGCATGGTGGTTTTGGCATGATGCTCTATTACACCATTTTATCCAACATGTTGGTCATGTTCTTTATGGGAGACATGGTTTGGCGCATGGTTCGAGGTCGTTCGACCCAGACTCAGGGCTACCTTCGTATGAAAGGCGCAGTTACCATGTCCATTATGATCACCTGTGTCATCTACCACTTTATGTTGGCGCCTCTTGCGACGCCAGAGAAGTTTTATCGTTTGGAAAACTTCCTTTGTCATTACATCGTTCCTTTGATGTTCTTCTTTGATACCCTAGTGATTGATAAAGCCAAGCAATATCGTAAGTTCGATCCCTTCCTTTGGACCTCGATTCCACTGGCTTACATGCTCTTTGCCCTTCTCAATGGGTTAGTCTTGAAGTGGCCGATTCCAGGTGCAAAAGATAGTCCCTTTGCCTATTTCTTTATCAATGTTACTAAATACGGCTGGGCCTTTGTGGGCAAATGGGTGGTGATCATTTTTATCGCCTACCTCTTAGCTGGCTATGTGCTCTATGGGATCAAAAATATCAAGCGGAAATCGGCTGTTTCTTAGTAAAAACCGAACGTTATTCGGAAGAAAAGTCATGTTTTTAAAATTTTTTGAAAAATGTTGAGTTTTTTCTTGCATGTCGTTTGAAACTGTGATATAGTTATCTCAATTAAATAAATCCTTTAATCCTGTCCCGTGAGGCAGGCAAGGAGACTGTGAAAAACAATGGCTAGGACCATAGAGCGAGACTCTATCCTCTTAGACCATTCATTTGCTGAACCTCCTTGAAAAAGGAGGTTTTTCTTTTACAACTAAGGAGGACTGAATGAAAACCAAAGAAGTCGTTGATGATTTGACGATGAAACGGGCCATTACCCGGATCACCTACGAAATCATTGAACGAAACAAAGATTTGAGCCAGATTGTGCTGGTGGGGATCAAGACGCGTGGTGTTTACATCGCTCGCCGGATCCAAGAACGCCTCTCTCAGCTGGAACAAATCGATGTCCCTGTAGCAGAACTAGATACCAAGCCTTTCCGAGATGACATGAAGGCGACTGAGGATACGACGGTCTTACCAGTTGATATCGCTCATAGAGAAGTCATTTTGATCGATGATGTCCTCTATACAGGTCGCACGATTCGCGCTGCCATTGACAATCTGGTCAGTCACGGTCGTCCTGCTCGAGTGAGTCTTGCGGTTCTCGTCGACCGTGGGCATCGGGAGTTGCCGATTCGTCCGGACTTTGTTGGGAAAAATATCCCGACCAGTAAGTCAGAGGAAATCATTGTCGAGATGGTGGAGCTAGACGGTCAAGACCGCGTCCTCATCAAAGAAGCTTAAACAAATTGTAAATTATTTGCATTCACATTATAAAAGGAGAATCAACATGTCTGAAAATCAAATCGCTCTTAAAAACCTTGTCTCAATGGAAACTCTTACCAATGAAGAAGTAATGGCATTGATCAAACGTGGGATTGAGTTCAAAAACGGAGCTAAAGCAGCCTACGAAGACCAACATATCATCTCAAACCTTTTCTTTGAACCTTCAACTCGTACCCACAAAGCCTTTGAAGTGGCAGAGTTGAAATTGGGATGTGATCTCCTTGACTTTGATGTGAAGACAAGCTCTGTGAACAAAGGGGAAACACTTTACGATACCATCTTGACCATGTCAGCTCTTGGTGTAGATGTCTGCGTCATCCGTCACCCTGAAGTGGACTACTACAAAGAATTGGTTGAAAGCCCAACGATCACTGCCTCTATCGTCAATGGTGGGGACGGTTCAGGTCAACACCCAAGCCAAAGCTTGCTTGATTTGATGACCATCTACCAAGAATTCGGTCACTTTGATGGCTTGAAAGTTTGTATCGCTGGGGACTTGGATCACTCACGTGTGGCAAAATCAAACATGCAAATCTTGAAACGTTTGGGAGCAACTCTTTACTTTGCAGGTCCAGACGAATGGAGAAGTGCGGAATTTGAAGACTATGGAACCTTCGTCACTATCGATGAAGTCATTGAAGAAGTGGATGTGATGATGTTCTTGCGTGTGCAACACGAACGTCATGATTACGAATCACTCTTCTCTAAAGAAAACTACCACCGTCTTCATGGTTTGACACAAGAACGTTATGACCGTATGAAAGATACTGCGATCTTGATGCACCCAGCACCAGTCAACCGTGACGTTGAAATTGCGGACCACTTGGTAGAAGCTCCTAAATCACGCATCGTAGAACAAATGACCAATGGTGTCTTTGTCCGTATGGCCATCATTGAAGCCGTCCTTAAAGGTCGCGGAGCAAAATAAGATAACTGACAATTTATTGAAAGGAAAGAAAGAGGACAGAGTAGATCGCTACATGGAATCTGACTTTCCTTTTTTTGAGGAACTGTGATAAAATTGTACTAGAGTAAAAGAAGGGAGGGGTTCGATGAAACGATTATTGGTCCTAGAGGATGGGACTGTATTTGAAGGAGAAGCCTTTGGTGCAGATCTATATGTGACTGGTGAGTTAGTCTTTACCACAGCCATGACAGGTTATCAAGAATTGCTCACGGATCAGGCTTTTAGTGGCCAGATTCTCTCCTTTACCTTCCCGGTTATTGGTGCAGCAGGGATCAATCGGGATGATTCTGAATCCATTACACCCACTTGTTTAGCGGTAGTGGTTCAGCATTTGGTGGAAATGCCAAGTAATTGGCGGCAGCAGATGACCTTGGATGAATTCTTGAAGCGAAAAAAAATTCCTGGTGTTGTAGGGATTGATACGAGACAGGTGGCAAAAATTGTCCGCAAGTATGGACGGATGAAGGCGACTGTCATTAACAAGGGGGATTCGATCGAGCATATCCTGGATCAGTTGAGAGCGACAGTCCTTCCCAAAGACCAAGTGCGTCAAGTCTCGACAAAAACGGCCTATGCTGTACCAGGTTTTGGAAAGAGTATTGCCTTGATTGATCTAGGGGTTAAGCACTCTGTCTTACGCCAACTGAGTCAAAGGGACTGTAACGTCACGGTCTATCCCTATGATATCTCTTATGATGAACTGATGGAACAGCAGCCCGATGGCGTTATTTTATCCAGTGGGCCTGGCGATCCCCATCAGGTGAAAAAACTCTGCCGCTTGATCAAAAAGCTCAATGGTCAGATTCCAATCTGGGGTATGGGCTTGGGAGCACAGGTATTGGCTCAAGCTTATGGAGCGGAGCTAGCTCCCATGGAAGTTGGGCATTTCGGTTTAAATATTCCCGTCCGTGAAATTGCGACAGGGAAAATCGAGATAACTAGTCAAAATCACTTGTATAGTATCGCACGCGATAGCCTACCCCATGATTTATTGGTCACGCATGAAAACGTCAATGACCATAGTATCGAAGCCTTTCGTCATCGTTACCAACCGATTTTAGGGGTTCAATTCCAAGTGGATGCGAGTCCAGGGCCAAGGGAAAATCTCTATTTTTACGATGAATTTTTAGAATTGATTGATGCCAAAATTCACGAAAGTAGAAGGGAGAAGGAATGATGAAAGAAAACCAGAAATTGCTTCTCCTATGTGGAGATTCTTATCAGGATATTAGTCTCTTTGCTGCGGTAAAGGAAGCACAAAAACTTAATGCCAAGGATGGGAATGCTCTGGTCCTTTATCTGGGCGAAGAAAATACTATCACCCAAGAAGCTGGAGAACAGGTTGTAGTCAGTAAGCTTAAGCTGGATGCTCTTAGGACGATTCTTCTTTCTTATACTGGATCTCGCTTGCTCCTAACCTTTGCGGATAAACAGATTTTGAATCTCTTGTTTCGTTTGGAAGAAACTGGATTTTTCAAAGACGCATCGATTAGGATTATCGGGCCGAGCCTTCAACGTTACCGGACCTTTTATCAGCAGGCGGATCAACGACGCCTCTTTCAAGAGCTGGGTTATCAGGTACCCGCTTCAGCACTGGTTGGTTCTGTTCGAGAAGCTATCGAGTTTTCTGAAGGCATTCAATTTCCCATTATGATCTGGCCGGTAGCGAGTAAGCAAGGGCAGGGGCGAAAGATTGCTCATAACCTGGATGATTTATGCGAAGCTGTAGAAATGGGACTTTCAGTCTCACCAAGTCAGCAGTGTTTGCTAGAGTTTTCGACTTATGGCTTTAAGGAACTGGATTTTGTCGTTATGCGCGATCGCGAAGACAATCACTACCTGGCGGCTTCTATTGAAAGCATTGATCCTGTCGGGATCCACTCTAGTGACTCTTATCAATTTATGCCAGCTGTCACCCTGACTGACCGAGAGTTTCAAAATCTTCGTGAAGCAGCGATCCACATCAGTCGCTATTTGAAGCTGACAGGAGCCATTTCGATCAAGTTTGCTTTGGATCCGACGAGCTATGCTTTTTATATCCTAGAAGTTAATCCATTTGCTTCAGACAGTATGTCGATGGCCTCTATGGGCTTGGGCTATTCCTTGTTTGAGCAAGGAGTAGAGCTGCAATTGGGGCGATCTCTCGAGCATTTGCCTCATCCCTTATTAAAGGATCTAAAGGCTGTTTATGAACCGAGTTTGGACTATATCTTCTTTAAGATTCCGATTTTTTCTGATGCTGCTAAAAATGCCCGTCTCAATACCCAAATTCAATCTTATGGGGCAGTTTATGGATTTGGGAAGAGAATCGATGAGGCTTATCAACAAGCCCTAGAAACCATTAAAGATAAGAACTTGCTGACCATCCTTCCTGAGGAAATGAGCGATGATGAATTAATCCAGAAAATTGCTCGTCATATGCCCCACCGGCTCTTCTATATCTTAGAAGCCTTGAAACGTGGTTTTGAGTTTGAGGAACTCTTGGATTTGAGTAAATTAGCACCTGTTTATTTGCAGGTTCTGGCCAACCTCGTAGCAATGGAAAAAGCAGCAGAAGTTGCAACAAGCCCAGCCTTTCTTCCGGTTGAGCCATCAGCTGGTTTATATGAGGTCAAAGAGGGAGCAGCCTATTATCTGACCCAAAATGGAACCAATGAATCGTTAGGTTTGGACGCTGCTTGTGTCTTGGTGGATGATTTAGAAATCAGTGATGAGCGTTTTTACCAAAAGGTGAGAAAGCAAGTGAAAGAGCTGAAAGAAAAAGGACAACAGGTGATCTTACTCACGAATCGTCCTTTTACAGAATCTTTGGCAGATAAAGTCTACTATCTTCCGATCAATGAGACAAGCCTTCACCTGATTCAGACCATTGATCAGGTCAAAGATATTGTCAAGCTTTCTAATAGATAATAAAGGATCCGGACAATCTATCCGAATCCTTTTTTGTTTCTTATTTTTTGGTCACAATACCGATAATGGTATCAACTGCGCGTTCCATGGTTTGGAGGCTAACGTATTCAAAGCGACCATGCATGTTTTCGCCACCGGCAAAGATATTTGGTGTTGGAATCCCCATAAAGGAAATTTTAGATCCATCTGTACCACCACGGATCGGTTCAATGATTGGAGTGATGCCAAGATCTTCCATGACTTCCTTAGCAAGGGTAATCGGCGTCATATCTTTTTCAATCACTTGCTTCATGTTGTAGTACTGATCTTTGAGGGTGAGGAGAACGCGTTCGCTACCGAGTTCCGCATTCATCTGATCGGCAATAGATTTCATGAGGTCTTTGCGTTTCTCAAAGCTTTCAGTTTCAAAGTCCCGAATGATGTAGCTGGCATTTGCTTCCTCGACAGTTCCATCGATATTCATCAAGTGGTAGAAGCCTTCATAGCCTTCGGTTAATTCTGGACGTGCTCCTTCAGGGAGTTTGTTATGGAAATCAATGGCCAATTGAAGAGCGTTGATCATTTGACCTTTGGCTGTACCTGGATGGACATTGCGTCCTTTGAAGGTAATTTCAGCCCCAGCTGCTGAGAAGGTTTCGTATTGAAGCTCTCCTAGAGGACCACCATCGACAGTATAGGCAAAGTCTACATCGAAATCCTCTGCATCAAATTGATCTGCCCCAACTCCGATTTCTTCATCTGGACCAAAGCCGACACGGATTTCTCCGTGTTTGATTTCAGGATGAGCTGTCAGGTATTCAATAGCTGTCATGATTTCAGCGATACCTGACTTATCGTCTGCACCCAGAAGAGTAGTACCGTCAGTTGTGATCAAGGTTTGTCCCTTGTAGTTGTTCAAATGAGCAAAATCCGCTGGATCGAGTGTGAAACCAGAGTCACCAAGGGCAATGACACCCCCATCATAATTCTCAACGATTTGAGGATTGACATTTTCGGCATTGAAGTCAGCGGTATCCATGTGAGAGATAAATCCAATCTTGCGTGTAAAGCTTGGATCATTAGCTGGAAGTGTCCCAATAGCATAGCCGTTTGGTAAATAGTAGACGTTTTGAAGACCCACGCGTTTCATTTCAGGGATCAAGACGTTTGTTGCAAAATCAACTTGTGATTGGGTACTTGGAGTGGTTGTAGAATTCTCGTCTGAACGTGTGTTAACTTTTACATAGGTAATAAAACGGTCCAACAAATTTTGGTATTTCATGATCATTCTCCTTTTTCAGTTTCAATTAATTTGTGAATAGCATGGGCCACGCCATCCTCATCATTGGTCAGGGTGATGAAGTCTGCGATTTCCTTGACAGCAGCATTGCCATTTCCCATAGCGACGCTATAACCAGCAAAACGTAGCATTTCAAGGTCATTATTGGCATCTCCAAGAGCCATGACCTGGTCTCTCCTGTAACCTAATGTTTGACTTAATGCTTGAAGAGCAGAAGCCTTGCTGGCACCTTTTGGCAGAATTTCAAACAAGATATCCTGTGAACGTACAGTGTTAAAATCGGACTCTAATGCAGCCTCGTGCTGAGCTTGGAAGTCATCAATAGCAGAAGGATCTCCTACATACATGGCTTGAAATATAGGAACAAGGTTGGGCAGATCCTCTTCTGAGACAAGTGTCGGTTTACTATTAACAATGCCCGCATCCATCGTGACAAGTTCACTGGCTTCAGGTGCAACCACTAGGTAGTGATCCATATCAAATAAGGTTAGCTGGACGTCTGTATCTTCCGTCAAAACTTGCAACCGGTGCATGTCCTCAAGGCTCAATTCTTCCTTGCCAATGATTTCCCAATTCTGAGTCGACAAGGTTGTACACCCGTTATTGATAATCATATAGTAGTTGCCATCAGGGAGTCCAATCTCTTCAAAGATGGGCCGTACCCCTGCTAAGGGGCGCCCCGTACAGATCACAATGTCATAGCCGGCTTCATGGGCTCGGTGAAGAGCTTCAATATTGCCTTTAGATAGAGTCTTATCCTCATGCAAAAGAGTTCCGTCCAAGTCAATCGCAATTAATTTAATCATTTGATTTCCTCCAAATCAAGAGGAACAAAGCCATCAATCACTTTTCCAATCACCCCAGGTTCCTCATCTAGTGGAATGATTTGATCACTATATTTCTTATTGAGGGAAACCAGTCGAATACCGTTGGCCTCACGAAATACCCGTTTGATCAAAGTTTGTCCATCAAAATCAATGGCATAAATAGCCCCTGCCTGATCATAATAGGTTTGCTTGATTAACACAACAGCCCCTTTTTCGTATTTAGGCTCGAGGGAATCTGTATGAATCCAAAAAGCCAAATCGTAAGGAATCTTTTGATCAAACCACACGATATCAGCTTGCTTCTGATTTTGGTAAGCTGCAAAAGAATCATAGACAGAATACGAGTGGTATTGCTTTTCAATCTTCTGTCTTTCTTTTTGATGGGTCAAGAGACTCTTTCCATAAGAAAGAAGATTTTCTTGATTTCCTTCATCGAGCTGTTTATATAATCGTTCAATCTCTGAATCAATGACCACAAAATCATTGCGCAATCGAGGGTCAATTTCAGCAACTGCTACCTGGAAAAAGGCTGCAATCTTCTCTAAATTTTCGGGAACGGGAAGAGAAGTTCCTTTTACATATCCAGTCAGGGTACTTGCAGGGATTCCAGTAATACGAGATAATTCGATCTGCTTTTTTCCTTGTTCTTTCAGTAATTCTCTGATCTTTTCCGATATAATCCGTAACGCCTCTTTGTCTTGAGGGCTTGCTTTTCCACGACCTCTGGCCAACGTACTCACCTCCTTGTATTTACCCTTACTATTATAATGAATTAAATCGAAAAAGTAAATAGAAATCCCTGAGAAATGCGAAAAAAGATGAATTTGATCTAAATCGGATTTTCATTTTAAATTTTATCGGGTATTCCTTTACTTTTTGAGGAAAAAGGTCTAAGATAAGAGCAAAGAGTTCATGGAGGTGGAGCTATGATTCGTACTGTTCAAGTCAAAGATGCAGGTCAAATTAGAGATTTATGTCACCAGTCTTTGGGTTATGATTCAACCCTTGAGAAAGTGGCAGCTCAGATTGATAAATTTAATTCGCCAGATTCGGATCATTTTTGCTTTGTTTATGAAGAGGACCAAACAGGCCATATTCTTGCCTATGTGGAGGCAGAAGTCTATGAAAGTCTCTATAGTGACGCTGGTCTAAATATTTTGGGTCTAGCGGTTTTTCCATCTGCTCAAGGACGTGGGATTGGTCGCCAATTGATGGAGAGAGTTGAAGAACTTGCCAAAAGCAAGCATTATGCTTTTATCCGTTTAAATTCCGCCTCTCATCGAAAAGAAGCCCATCTCTTTTACGAACGAATAGGTTATGAGGGAAATAAAACGCAGAAGCGATTTTTGAAAATAATGAATTAAGATAGGCAAAGGCCTATCTTTTTTGTTATAATGAAGAGTACGATTAAATTTACTAGGAAGATGATTATGCCAAATTTTGAAGAATTAAAGAAACGACAAGAGAAGATTCGGAACTTCTCCATTATCGCCCATATTGACCACGGAAAGTCAACCTTGGCGGACCGAATCTTAGAAAAAACTGAGACCGTTTCTAGTCGGGAAATGCAAGCCCAGCTTTTGGATAGCATGGATCTGGAACGGGAACGTGGGATTACCATTAAGCTGAATGCCATCGAGTTGAATTACACGGCTAAAGATGGGGAAACCTACATCTTCCACTTGATTGACACACCGGGACACGTGGACTTTACTTATGAGGTTTCTCGTTCGCTGGCTGCCTGTGAGGGAGCCATTCTCGTAGTGGATGCGGCTCAAGGGATTGAAGCTCAGACCCTAGCCAATGTTTACCTGGCTTTGGATAACGATTTGGAAATCCTGCCAGTTATCAATAAAATAGATTTGCCAGCTGCAGATCCAGAACGGGTGCGCACAGAAGTAGAAGATGTCATTGGTCTGGATGCTAGTGAGGCAGTCCTAGCTTCTGCCAAGGCTGGTATCGGGATTGAAGAGATTTTGGAACAAATCGTCGAGAAAGTTCCAGCTCCTACTGGGGATGTTGCTGCTCCATTGCAAGCCTTGATCTTTGACTCAGTATACGACCCATATCGTGGAGTTATCCTTCAAGTTCGGGTTGTCAATGGTATGGTGAAGCCTGGCGACACCATCCAGTTGATGAGCAATGGCAAGACCTTTGATGTAACTGAAGTAGGGATTTTTACTCCTAAAGCGGTTGGTCGTGATTTCCTTGCGACAGGAGATGTTGGTTATATTGCAGCCTCTATCAAAACTGTTGCGGACACTCGTGTCGGGGATACGGTGACTCTAGCGACCAATCCAGCAAGTGAGCCACTACATGGATACAAGCAAATGAATCCAATGGTCTTTGCCGGTCTTTACCCAATCGAATCTAACAAATACAATGATCTTCGTGAAGCCTTGGAAAAATTGCAATTGAATGACGCTAGTCTTCAATTTGAGCCTGAAACATCTCAAGCCCTTGGTTTTGGTTTCCGTTGTGGTTTCTTGGGTCTCCTTCATATGGATGTTATCCAGGAACGCTTGGAGCGCGAGTTCAATATTGACTTGATCATGACAGCGCCGTCTGTAATCTATAAGGTCAATTTGACAGACGGAGAAGTGCTAGATGTGTCCAACCCATCTGAGTTCCCGGATCCAACCAAGATTGCTTCAATCGAAGAACCTTATGTCAAAGCCCAAATCATGGTGCCACAAGAGTTTGTCGGGGCTGTGATGGAACTGGCCCAACGGAAACGCGGTGATTTTGTGACCATGGACTACATCGATGAAAATCGGGTGAATGTCATCTATCAAATCCCACTTGCGGAAATTGTCTTTGATTTCTTTGATAAATTGAAATCCTCTACTCGTGGCTATGCGAGCTTTGACTATGAGTTGTCTGAATACCGTCCATCTAAATTGGTTAAAATGGATATCCTTCTCAATGGCGATACCGTTGATGCCCTCAGCTTTATCGTTCACAAGGATTTTGCCTATGAACGTGGTAAGTTGATCGTTGAGAAGCTCAAGAAGATTATCCCTCGTCAACAGTTTGAAGTGCCTATCCAAGCAGCCATCGGTCATAAGATCGTGGCCCGGACAGATATCAAGGCCCTTCGTAAGAACGTCTTGGCCAAGTGTTATGGTGGGGACGTCTCACGGAAACGCAAGCTTCTTGAAAAACAAAAAGCTGGTAAGAAACGGATGAAAGCGATTGGATCTGTAGAAGTACCACAGGAAGCCTTCTTATCTGTCTTGTCAATGGATGAAGAATAACAATTAGAGAGTGGGACAGAAATCGGTAATTCGTTAGAATTCGATTTCGTCGTCCCACCTCCGCACAGTTGAGTAGGATTGTAAAAGCTGATGAAATCAGCGTAGTAGAGCCCACTCAACCACTGCGTCTTGCTCGACAATCCAAAATCAATTGAGAGGCTAGGACTTTTGTCCCAGCCTTTTGTTTTAGGTTCAAAAGAAATAGACTGAATGAGAAAGGTTGGATCAGATGTGACACTTATCCTATTTTAAAATACCCACTTTCATGGTAGACTAGAAGAAAGAAAACGTTCTCAAGGAGGTTGAGCATGAAACACAAATTATTGACCGCATCACTAACGATTCTTTCTACCTGCACACTCATGGCTTGTAGTCACACCACTCAAAAGGACACAGCAGCTTCTTCTACAAAAGAAAGTAGCAGTAAAGTCGAAAAGCAAACAAGCAGCTCTTCGTCAAAGGATACTTCTTCTACAAAGAAAACCACTTCCAGTCAAGAAACCAAGCGGATTGGAAATGCAGATTATGGTTACATCGATATTCCAAGTAAATGGATCAAGTTCACGGATATCGATGGGACAGAAGCTGTCCAATATACAGATGGCAGTGGCTATAATATTGTCACCTTGAACAGCTTTACGCGGGAAAAGGCCAAAGTTCCTGCGGATATCGAGTTTAATGCTGAATTTCTAGCCAAGAAACTGGCCGTAATGTGGCAAGATAACCAGGATGTTGATAAGATGACGGGAGCGCGGACTAAAGTCGCAGGTCTGGACGCCTACCAGCTTCAAATTGTCATGAAATCTGGTCAATACCTGATTACCTGGATCTTCCAGAAGGGTGAAAAAGTTTATACCATTTCTTTTGAAGGGGATGCAGAAACCTTGAAAACCTTTATCCCCTACATTGAAGACACTTGGAGTCTAGATGGAACAGGCGCTGTGACGGATTGATGAAGAGAGGCTAGAATCATTTCTAGTCTCTTTATGCTATAGAAATCGCACTTTCAAATCCTAGAAAATCATGGTAGACTAGAGGAAAGTAAATACATCATTGAGGAGAGAATATGAAAAATAAGTTCCTACTCGCGTCTGTTACGTTTTTGTCTGTTGTTAGTCTTTCTGCTTGTACTAGTCCAAAGAAAGAGTATAGTAAATCATCGGTAGCATCTAGTTCCACGAATGTGGTGAAAGAGACAACAAATTCAAGTAGTAATGTAGAGAAAAAAATTCCAGATAGTGATAAGGGGAATGTGAAAACGAAACGAATTGGTTCGGCAGATTATGGCTATGTCAATATCCCGAGTGACTGGAAAAAGAATGACAATCTCCAAGTTGGGGATAACATTCAGTACACAGATAAAAACGCCTTCAATATTATTGTTTTAAATGCTGCCACTAGAGAAAAAGCACATGTCGCCGAAGGAGTGGAATTTAATGCAGAGCTAATAGCTCAAAGATTGGAGAGTAAGTGGAATGATTATAAAATTGTTGAGAAAATGACAAAATCTACGACGACTGTTGGGGGAAATGAATCGCTTAAAATACATATATTTCTCAAGTCAGGCATGCAGGTTGCTGGTTGGGTATTCCAAAAAGATGATAAGGTTTATTTGATTGTTGTTGAAGGATTTGAGAAAACAATAACTCAATTTACTCCTTATGTCGAAGACACTTGGAGCCTAGATGGAACAGGCGCTGTAACAGATTAATCAAGTGAGATAGATCGCAGGATCTATCTTTTTTTAGAGCCTTTGTGGTATAATCTTTCTATTGTTTAGAAGAGGAAATAGAGGATGACACAGGAAATTGATATTGAAAAATACCATCAGTTAGCTCTCCAAAAGCAAAAGGAGCATCGCAAGGTATTGGCGAATCTTAAGAAGAAGCCACCTAAGAATTTAGATAAAATAGCGCAAGAAATCCACGATGAAGTGTTCCAGGAAATCGATTGTACGGCTTGTGCCAATTGCTGTAAGACCTTGGGGCCTGATTTTAAGGAAGCAGATATCACGCGGATCGCTAAGTATTTCAAGATGAAACTGCCTGCTTTTGAAGCGGAATTTCTTCAAGTTGACGAGGATGGCGACAAGGTTTTTAAAGCTATGCCTTGCCCTTTCTTGGGTGGAGATAACCTCTGTTCCATCTACGATGTTCGCCCGAAAGCCTGTCGGGAATTTCCTCATACCGATCGCAAGAAGATTTACCAGATCAATCATCTGACCATCAAGAATACCCTCACTTGCCCAGCAGCTTATTTATTTGTAGAAAAATTGAAAGATCGTTTGTAATGGCATATAAATTTTTACTTTTTGATTTGGACCATACCTTGTTGGACTTTGAATCTGCTGAAGAAACAGCCTTGACGCAGATGTTAGAAGACATGAATTTTCCAGATGTAGAGGCCTTTAAAGATTACTACAAACCTATGAACCAAGGTCTCTGGAAGGATTTGGAACAAAAGAAGCTCACCAAACAAGAACTCGTGGATAGTCGGTTTGCGATTGGGTTTGCCCACTTTGGGATCACGGTTGACGGGGCTGAGATGGCTCTTCGCTACCAAGATTACATCAGTCTTCAAGGGCAATCTTTCCCAGGGGCGGAGGACTTACTGGCCCGACTTGAAAAAGCAGGTTACCAGCTCTATGGTGCAACGAACGGAGTGACTGCCATTCAAGAAGGACGCTTAGCTCATTCTACCATCGCACCTTATTTTAAAGAGGTCTTTATCTCTGAACAGCTTCATACTCAGAAACCAGAACCTGCATTTTTTGACAAAGTAGGCCAGCTGATTCCAGGGTTTAGCAAGGAAGAGACCCTCATGATCGGTGATTCTTTGACAGCGGATATCGCAGGAGGGAATGCTGCGGGGATTGCTACCGTTTGGTATAATCCAGATCACAAGGAAAATACCAGCCAAGTAGTGCCAACTTATGAAGTTAGCACCTATCAAGAAATCGCCGATTTACTGCTTAATTAAAAAAATTTTAATACTGTCAAGTTTTTTTCTTGACAGGTCTATAAAATGTGTTATAATAGATCATGTGCTAAATAGCTTGTCTATTTCACCGAAAATTAAAATATAGAAAAGAGACTTATAAAAATGGCAGTTAAAATTCGTTTGACTCGTATGGGTTCTAAGAAAAAACCTTACTACCGTATCAACGTAGCAGATTCACGTTCACCACGTGATGGACGTTTCATCGAAACAGTTGGAACTTACAATCCACTTGTTGAAGAAAACCAAGTAACTTTGAAAGAAGATCGCGTTCTTGCATGGTTGGCTGATGGAGCTCAACCTTCAGATACAGTTCGCAACATCCTTTCAAAAGCTGGTGTGATGAAGAAATTCCACGATTCTAAATTCTCAAAATAATTTTTTAAGTAGGTTGATGTATGGATACGATTGAAAATCTCATTATTGCAATTGTGAAACCCTTGATTTCACAACCGGATGCTTTAACCATCAAGATCGAAGATACTCCTGAATTCTTGGAGTATCACCTTGACCTTGATCCTAGCGATGTTGGTCGTGTAATCGGTCGGAAAGGTCGCACCATTTCTGCGATAAGAACGATTGTCTACTCTGTCCCAACTGAAGATAAAAAAGTAAGAATCGTTATTGACGAAAAATAAAAGGCGGGGCTTTGTCCCGTTTTTTTGTTGCAAGGAGAAGGAATGAGAGATTTAACAGTCAGACAACTAGAGGAATACTTACTTGATCATTATCAACAATCTAGAACAGAAGAAGGACTTTTTATCAAACTAGTAGAAGAAGTTGGAGAAGTCGCTGAGGTTTTAAATGGACGTTCAGGTAGAAAAGAGGGGGTCCAAGATTCAAACGAGGAATTGGCAAAGGAGTTGGCAGATATCATTCACTACACAGTGGCAATTGCAGCTATTAACCATATCGACCTAACGAAGACCATTTTTGAAAAAGACAAGAAGGCAGCCATCAAGTATCAGCATGAACAAGATTTGGAGCAGTTTCTAGCAGAAAAGAGCATTTGAGAAAATCCTCTGAACGTGATAAAATAAAACCTAAGAATGTTAAGTGAATTGTTGTTTAGAAAGGGTTGTTTTGATATGAACCGATTTGAAGTAACTACAAAGATTGGTTGTCTCTCTGTTACTTATGAAAAGAGAAATAAAGTACTAGTTTGTTTAAATGGTGCTGGTTTGATACCGAGTTATGAAAATTTTCTACCAATACTTGAAAAACTTCCTTCTTCAATAGGTTACTTAACGATTGATTTTCCGAATACAGGTAGGAGTCCGATTCATAGTCAAACAGGATTTAATTTGGATAATCTTGTTGAAGCGGTATTCGAAATCCTGAAAGGGTTGGAAATTTCTGATTACATACTTTGTGTTCATAGTTTAAGTGGTGTTTTGGCTTTAAAGTTAATGAGTAAACCAATTAAGTGTCAAGCTTTGATAGCAATTGAACCAACAACAAAAAAAATAATGTTTGCTGATTTTTCAAAAAATCCTTATCCAGAAATGGAAGAGCAAATGAGGATGATTGAAGAATGTGGTCCGGAAAATTATTTTAAGGGACTAACTCAAGCAACATTTGAACCTGAAACTGATAGACTGATTTGGGAATTGATGGAAGAAAAGGGTTTAGAATTGGAAAAGCAAGTTCCTGGATTTCAGATATCTGTAACTATTACCGCTGAAGATTTTGATAGTTTGTCCTTAGCAGATAATATTCCTGTTTTCGTATTTTGTCAGGCGTATAGAGAAAAAGAGTACAGAGATTCAGAATATTGGAATTCTAATACAAAACTCATTCTAGGTGGAAACCACCACTATCTACACTGGTCAGAATCGGAAAAAATTGCAGCTCTTATTAGAGAACTGTAGAGATAAATTAATTAAAAGAGAAATGTAGTGAATAAAATGAATTACTTTAACGTTGGGAAAATTGTTAATACCCAAGGATTACAAGGAGAGATGCGGGTCTTGTCTGTGACAGACTTTGCGGATGAGCGCTTTAAAAAGGGAGCAGAGTTGGCTCTCTTTGATGAGAAGGATCAGTTTGTCCAAACGGTGACCATTGCCAGTCACCGCAAGCACAAGAACTTCGATATCATCAAGTTTAAGGATATGTACCATATCAATGCCATCGAGAAATTCAAAGGATTTAGCCTCAAGGTTGCAGAAGAAGACTTGACAGATTTGGAGGATGGCGAGTTTTATTACCATGAGATCATCGGCCTTGATGTTTATGAAAATGACCAGCTAATCGGTCAGATCAAGGAAATCCTGCAACCAGGTGCCAATGATGTCTGGGTCGTGAAACGAAAAGGCAAACGAGATCTTCTCTTGCCTTATATCCCACCAGTCGTCTTAAATATCGATATCCCTGGAAATCGTGTGGATGTAGACATCTTAGAAGGGTTAGACGATGAAGATTGATATTTTAACCCTCTTTCCAGAGATGTTTTCGCCTTTGGAGCATTCTATCGTCGGCAAGGCGCGTGAAAAGGGACTTCTCGAGATCAACTACCATAATTTCCGTGAAAATGCGGAGAAAGCGCGCCATGTGGACGATGAACCCTATGGGGGTGGGCAAGGCATGCTTCTACGAGCTCAACCGATTTTTGATGCCTTTGATGCCATTGAGAAGAAGAATCCACGCGTGATCTTACTGGACCCTGCTGGTCGGACTTTTGACCAAGCCTATGCTGAAGAATTAGCTCAGGAAGAGGAATTGATCTTTATCTGTGGCCACTATGAAGGCTACGATGAACGGATCAAGACCTTGGTGACAGATGAGATTTCTCTGGGAGATTATGTTCTAACGGGTGGCGAACTAGCGGCCATGACCATGATTGATGCGACGGTACGCTTGATTCCAGAAGTGATCGGGAAAGAGTCTAGCCACCAGGATGATAGTTTCTCGTCTGGCCTTCTAGAATATCCTCAATACACACGGCCTTATGAATACAGAGGAATGACAGTTCCAGATGTTCTCATGAGTGGTCATCATGAAAATATCCGTCAGTGGCGTCTTTATCAGAGTTTGAAAAAGACCTTGGAGCGTCGCCCTGACCTGCTAGAAAACTATGAGTTGACAGCAGAAGAAGTGAAGATGTTGGAACAAATTAAACAAGAAGACTAACAGCGTCAGCTGTTTTTCTTTTGTCCCAAAATTTTATGAAAAAAATTTTTAAACCTACTAGTTATTGGTAACAAAATGTGGTATGCTAAGGGGTAGAGAAACTTCAAGAAAATGATTCAGTTTTGGGGGTGAGTTTAATGGGAAAGAAATTAGGAAAATCGGTTTTCACGACAGGAGTTGCGGCAACAACGGTCCTATCTGGGATGTTTCATCACAAAGCAAATGCTGAAGAGGTGAAGCAAAATGAAAATCCAGAAACCAACAGCACGGAAGTAGTCGAAAAACCAATTACAGTTGATGAGTTGAAGCAAATCACAGCTCAAAAAGGGCAAGTGGTGAAAGATGTCCACTACCAAGAGCAAAAAGTGATCGATGCTCAGACGGATGTTAGGGCGGCTGGACAAGAGTTGGAAGAAAAGAAAGCAGAAGTGACGGATGCGGAAAACCTGATCGCAACGACTTCGGATGCTCATGTTCAAGGTGCAGAAAATGATGTCAAGGTGGCTCAAGCCTATGTGACCATCGAAGAAAATAAGGTTCGAGAAGCAGAAGCTGCACATGATCAAGTTGTAGAGGCTGTTCGTCAACAGGAAAATCAGGTTACTGCTCAGGAATCTTTGGTCGATGTAGCACAAAATGAATTGAACCAAGCCAAAGCGCCAATTTCTAATGATGAGAATGTGCTAAACCAAGCCTTGGTGGAGCAAAGTCAAGTCGAGCAAAGTATTCGAGAATCTCAATATTATCTGGCAACCTTGCAAGCGAGTCAGCAGAATGGGTCTGACACAGTCGCTCAAATTGAGAGCGATATTCAATTGGCTCAAACGCGGCTCACAGACTTGAAGGCGGTCATTGCGACAAAAGAAGCGGAGTTGGCAGCCTTAGAACAAGCAGCGGCCAATAGCCCAGTTCAGTTGAGTCAAGCGACTTATGAAGGTTATTTGCAACACTTAGCTGACAATGGCAATGAAGCTGCAGCAAGTGCTTTAGCCCTTTACAAGCGTGGTCGTGAAGAAGACGGCTTGATGGTTGGAGAGTCTGGATCCTTGCAAGCCAATCTTCGAGCTCTTGAAATCGCAGATGCCATTAATAGCTATCGTCGCAATGCAGGTTTGCCTGAATTGGAGCTGGATCCTTATTCCCTTCCTGCCAGTCAAGTTCAGTTAGAATACTTCAAAAAGGCTAACTGGCATATGTTTAAGTATTTGCCAAACGAAAATATCGCTTATGGCTTCTCACCTGCTGGTGCGGTAGACTTTTGGTACAATGAAAAAGCGGCTTACCAAGAAGTAGCAGCTCAATACGGTCTACCGACAGACGAAACACAAATCGATGCCAATGACATCTATATGAAGATTGGGGCTGAGGCCTTTGCCAAGGTTGGTCATTACCTCCAAATGGTGGACAACAAAGCAACGGCTTTATCAGTGGCTTATGACCCAAGTAATGCCATGTCAGAAGCGGCCTTCTTACACAGTCCAGTTAGCTCAGCAGTGTCAACCAATGCACTTTCTTACCAATTGCGTCAGGGAGCTGGTGCTACAACGACAAGATCAGATGTCAAAGCAAAATCTGATGAAGTCGCTAACCTCAAGCTGGACAAGGCCAATCAAGAGTCCCAAATCATTATCTTGCAAGGCAAATTAGAAGATGCCCGCCATACTAATTCAAATGTGGAAGTAGAGATGGCCAATGTGCAAAAGACCATCCAAAACTACAAAATTCTTCTTGTCAGCAAGGATCATGCAGTTGAAAAAGCAAAAGCGACTCTTGGTGTATCTCGAGGTCGGATTGAAGCAGCTATCCAACCAAAAGAAGCAGCGCTTCAAAAAGCGAAAGATTTGTTAGCAGCTGCGCGTGAGAAATTAGATCTTTTAAAAGCAGAGGAAGCAGAAAAAGCCCAAGTCGTTCAAGAAGCGCATGAGGGCTTGAAGGCAGCGCAAGAACGCTTGGTTGCTGCCGAAAAACGTCTTTCTGACTTTAAAAATGCTCCAGAATTATTGGTCAAAGCCCAATCAGTTTTATCAGCTGCGGTGGCTAATTTAGAAAATAAAAAAGAAAAATTAGAAGCCGAATTCACAACTCTTCAATCTTATCAAAGTGTCGTGGAACTGTTGAATTCTCAATATGAAGATCTTGCGTCACGAATGGATCCAGCTATTTTAGAAGCAGCAGATATGCCAATGGATATCCGCTCAAGCAATCCAACCACTTTTTCGGATAGACCAACAGTTCTTCCAACAAGTACCAATAGTCCGCAAGTGCAAGCACCAAAAGCTACTTCAGGTTCAAAACAAGAAGCCAAAGTAGAAGAAATCAAACCCAAAAAAGAAAACAGCCAAGCTGTGGCAAGTGCAGATTCTTCCAAATATGCAGTAGCAACAACAGGTGTAGTCGTTGGGCTACTTGCTGGATTGTTTGGTTTCAAGAAAAAGAAACAATCTTCAAATAATGATTAAGGAATACAGAAGATAGAGTGGATGCTTAGACACTTTATTGCTTAAAATCTTTAAAGAAGATTTATGAGGGTGGGACAAGAACTCTTTTAACAAAATGAGTTCTTTCCTGCTCTTTTTTTGCACACTTTTGGATTTTTTGAAAGAAAGTGATAGAAAATGATAAAAATTGTTGACATTTTTTGAAGAAAGAGTATAATGGTTCATGTAATCGATTGCAAAAGGAGGAGAAATGCTTAAGTCTGAACGAAAACAATTTATCCTCGAAAAGGTATTGAAGGAAAAATTTGTTTCCTTAGAAACCCTTGTACAAGAACTGGGGACGTCTGAATCAACCGTTCGACGTGACTTGGATGAGCTAGAAGCTGAAAGCAAACTTCGCCGGGTTCACGGCGGTGCGGAAAGCCTGCATTTTCTTCAAGAGGAAGAAAGTAATAAAGAAAAATCTATCAAAAACATTCAAGTTAAGTCAAAAATTGCGGTGAAAGCGGCGGAATTGATCAAAGATCATGATGTGATCTTTATCGATGCCGGGACGACCAATGAACTCTTGGTACAAGAAATTGTCAATCCAACGGTAACTGTGGTGACCAATTCGATTCACCATGCGACCAAGTTGGTCGAGCGAAATGTTCCAACGGTCATCATCGGTGGGAAGGTAAAATCTTCTACAGATGCTAGTATCGGAGGGATTGCTCTCAATCAGATCGGTCAGTTGAATTTTGACAAGGCCTTTCTTGGAATGAATGGAATCGATGATGAATTTTACAGCACTCCAGACCTGGAAGAAGGATCTGTCAAGCGTGCGATTATCGAAAATGCGAAAAAGACCTATATCCTAGCGGATGATTCGAAAATTGGGGTGACATCCTTTGTCAAAGTGGCTCCTATCAAGCGAGCCATGATTATTACCAATCAATGTGAACCGCAACGATTAAAGGTTTTAAAAGAAAAAACGGAGGTTATAGAGGTTTGATTTATACAGTAACACTGAATCCAGCAATTGACTATATTGTCCGTCTCGATCATGTAGAGACCGGAGCGGTCAATCGGATGGCTTCAGAAGATAAATTCGCCGGTGGTAAGGGAATCAATGTCAGTCGTGTCTTGAAGCGTCTCGATATCGAGAACACAGCGACTGGATTTATCGGTGGCTTCACCGGACGCTTCATCGAAGACGTATTGACTAGCGAAGCCATTTCAACCAACTTTGTGACAGTGGACCAAGATACACGGATCAATGTCAAGATCAAGGCCGATGAGGAAACGGAAATCAATGGGAACGGCCCAGAAGTGACAGAAGCTCAGTTGCAAGAATTGCTCAGCATCTTATCGAGCTTAACAGCAGATGATGTGGTAGTCTTTGCAGGATCTGCCCCATCTTCACTTGGGAATGCCATTTACAAACAATTGATCGCTGCAACTCGTGCGACAGGTGCGCAAGTGGTTTGTGACTTTGAAGGGCAAACTTTGATTGATTCCTTAGAGTTCAATCCCCAATTGGTCAAACCAAACAACCATGAATTAGGAGATATCTTTGGCGTTACCTTGACGGAATTGCCAGAAATTGAACGTTATGCCAAAGAAATCTTGGCCAAGGGTGCACAAAACGTCATTATTTCCATGGCGGGTGATGGTGCTCTCCTTGTCAGTCCAAACGGTACTTACTTCGCAAAACCAATCAAGGGTCAAGTGAAGAATTCTGTTGGGGCTGGAGATTCCATGGTGGCAGGCTTCACTGGGAAGCTCGCAACAACAGGAGATGTCATCGAAGCCTTCAAATGGGGCGTGGCTTGTGGAACAGCGACCACCTTCTCAGATGATTTGGCAACAGCTGACTATATAAAAGAAACTTATGAAAAAGTAGAGGTAGAAAAACTATGAAAATTCAAGACGTTTTAAATAAAAACGTGATGTTGTTTGACCTTCAGGCAACAGATAAAGAGGGCGTAATCAATGAGATGGTTCAATCGCTCGTTGACAATGGTGTGGTGACAGATTTTGACACCTTCAAGGCTGGAATCATGAACCGTGAAGCACAAACTTCAACTGGTTTGGGTGACGGAATTGCCATGCCCCATAGCAAAAATGAAGCAGTCAAAGAAGCAACAGTCTTGTTTGCCAAATCAAACAAGGGTGTGGACTATGCTTCACTGGATGGTCAACCAACAGACTTGTTCTTCATGATCGCAGCTCCAGAAGGAGCAAACGACACTCACTTGGCAGCCCTTGCTGAATTGTCCAAGTACTTGATGAAACCAGGATTTGCGGACAAACTTCGCCAAGCAAGCACTCCTGATCAAGTGATCGCAGCCTTTGATGCAGAAGAGCAAGAAGCTGCAGCTGAAGAAGCGAAAAAAGCAGAAGCAGTCAAAGAAGCGGCTTCATCTGACAAACCATTGATCGTTGCCGTTACAGCATGTACAACAGGGATCGCCCACACTTATATGGCTGAAGAAGCCCTCATCAAAAAAGGTGAAGAAATGGGTGTTACGGTCCGCGTTGAAACCAACGGTGCATCAGGTGTCGGCAACCGCTTGACAGCTGAAGAAATCGCCAAAGCTGAAGGGGTCATCATTGCAGCAGATAAAGCAGTTGAAACCGCTCGTTTCGATGGCAAAAAATTGATCTCTAAACCAGTCGCAGCCGGTATCCGTCAAACAGAAGAATTGATCCAAACCATCTTGGATGGCAAAGCAGATGTCTTCCACGCTGAAAATGCTGCCCAAGCTAGCGCTAGCCAAGAAAAATTGAGCTTAGGTGGAGCCTTCTACAAACACCTGATGAGTGGGGTTTCTCAAATGCTTCCATTCGTTATCGGTGGTGGTATCTTGATCGCCCTTGCCTTCTTGATTGACCAAGTTCTTGGTGTGCCTCAAGATCAATTGTCTAGTCTTGGTTCTTATCATGTATTAGCCGCACAATTTAAGACAATTGGTGGAGTAGCCTTTGGCTTCATGCTTCCTGTACTTGCAGGTTACATTGGATTCTCAATCGCTGAAAAACCTGGTTTTGTAGCAGGGTTTATCGCTGGATCTATTGCTAGCTCAGGGTCAGCATTTGGAAATATCGCCTACGGTGCTGCTAAAGGTGAATTACCAGCAGCCGTATCATCAGGTTTCCTTGGAGCTTTGGTAGGTGGTTTCCTTGCAGGTGGAATTGTTCTCTTACTTCGCAAAGCCCTTGCAGGTCTTCCACGTTCACTCGATGGTATCCGCTCTATCCTTCTCTTGCCATTACTTGGAGTTGGTTTGACAGGATTCTTGATGTTCCTCATCAATATTCCAATGGCTGCTATCAATACTGGTCTTAACAACTTCCTTTCAAGCTTGTCAGGTAGCTCAGCTGTTCTTCTTGGACTTCTCGTCGGCGGTATGATGGCTGTCGATATGGGTGGACCAGTTAACAAAGCCGCTTATGTCTTCGCTACAGGTACACTTGCTGAATCTGTTGCTTCAGGTGGTTCTATTGTTATGGCAGCTGTTATGGCAGCTGGTATGGTTCCTCCATTGGCAGTATTCGTAGCAACTGTATTGTTTAAAGATAAATTCACACAAGAAGAACGAGATTCTGGTTTGACAAACATTGTTATGGGTCTTTCCTTCATCACAGAAGGTGCCATTCCATTCGGTGCAGCTGACCCAGCTCGTGCCATCCCAAGCTTCATCGCAGGTTCAGCATTGACAGGTGCTCTTGTTGGTCTTGCAGGCTTGAAACTCATTGCTCCTCACGGAGGAATCTTCGTTATCGCTCTTACATCAAATCCACTTCTTTACATCTTGTTCGTATTGATCGGTGCAGTCGTAAGTGGTATCTTGTTCGGATTGCTTCGCAAACCTAAAAACTAAATATGATTAAAAGGTTGGGAAATTTCCAACCTTTTTTATTGCGCAAAAACACCAACTAGTGATGAAGTTGCTTATCTCTATAGATTTCGATACAATTATTATAACTTTTCCTTATCAAGGAGGATGAAGCATGAAAAAAGGTAAACTGGTAATTCTTTTAGCCACCGCTACTGTAATTGCAGGGGGTGTGATTATCGCTAGTCAAAAACAAAACATCTTTTTAAATGGCACTCAATCAAGAAAGCAATTTAGCGCTAGAGAGAAGCATCTGGCTTATTTAAAGGAACATGAAAAAGAAATGGCTGATTTTGTAAAATCGTTGAGTCCTAAAGTTGAGAGTGTTCAGTTTGATTGGGAGAGTATGGAAGTTGGTCAGGTAGGCAACGGAACGCCTCAAGGCGGCGGCTATATGTTAACTCTTAGAGGAAAGGTGAATCAGAATGAACAAACGAAATTCATGGTTGGTTTTTCTTTAGATAATGCTACCAGCACACCAAAGGAATTTGGAATTTATGAGATGCAACCCATAAGAATTTATAGGGATGGCGGTTGGTATTATTATGACTAATCGTCATTCAAAAGTCTTTATCTTGTTTTTTCGATCCTTACAAAAGAGTTAGCGAAGAATTGAGCAAAACAAGTTAAAGACTGGCCAAACTTCCCTGGCCTTTTCTTTTTGTACAAGTGAAAAAATCACCTCATTCGGCGTTGGTAACTTGAGCTGAATTATGATATAATAAGCCTATCGCATATTTTTAGGAGAATAAAAATGGATATTCAACGTGAAAAAGAATTTGTCAGCCAATACCACTATGATGCTCGTAATTTTGAGTGGGAAAAAGAAAATGGCATCCCTGAAACAAAAGTAGATGTAAACTTTCAATTGATCAATCGTGATCAAGAACAAAATACGACTTCCTTGATTGTCATCTTGAGCTACATGATCGTTTTTGACGGTTTTGTGATCAGTGGAACCATCACTCAAATCAACCACTTGTTTGGTCGTTATGTCAATGAACCAAGCGAATTCAGCAAAGACGAAGTGGAAGAATTGGCTCGCCCTTGCTTGAATATGCTCAACCGTTTGACTTATGAAGTCACAGAAATTGCCCTCGATTTACCGGGTATTAATTTGGAGTTTTAATCAATGAAATTAGCAGTGATCACGGATTCGTCTGCCTATTTAACGCAAGACGTGCTCCATCACGACGACTTATTTATTTTAGAGATCCCGATCTATATCGATGGGGAGTCTTATGTTGAAGGGAAGAACCTGACACACGATGAGTTCTACCAAAAGATGGCTGCGTCTAAGGAATTGCCAAAGACTAGCCAGCCGAGTGTGGCAGAGTTAGAAGAAGTCTTATCTGGTTTGACAGCTAAGGGCTATACGCATGCTATCGGTCTTTTCTTGTCATCTGGTATTTCTGGTTTCTACCAAAATATCCAATATTTGAAGGACGAATTCGAAGGCTTGACCGTCGAATTTCCGGATTCAAAAATCACCAGTTTTCCTCTAGGGATGATGACAGAAGACTGCTTGAAATGGGCTGGTGAAGGCCGTTCCTTTGATGAGATTGTTGCCAATGTCCAACACCAGATTGATGGAACCTCTGCCTATATCATGGTGGATGATTTGAACCACTTGGTTAAAGGTGGTCGTCTGTCAAATGGGGCTGCTATTCTTGGGAACCTCTTAAGCATCAAGCCTATTCTTCATTTTAATGATGAAGGCGTGATTGAGGTCTTTGAGAAAGTCCGGACGGAAAAGAAAGCCATGAAACGCTTGGTAGAGATTGTTGTATCAGATATCGCAGATGGTCATTACCAAGTCTTTGTCATCCATGCCAATGTCCCTGAAAAAGCAGAGGCGCTTCGCCAACTGCTCATCGAAGAAGGAGTAGAAGGAGACATTCCTTTTGCTACCTTTGGAGGAGTTATTGGGACGCACTTAGGTGACCATAGCTTAGCAGTTGGGTATATCCCTATCGTTTAAGGAGAATTCTATGTCAATTAAAGTCATTATCGCAGGTTTCAAGGGTAGAATGGGACAAGCAGCCTACAAGATGGTTTCTGAAGATCCTGAGCTAGAATTAGCCGGCTTGATCGATCCATTTACTGATGAGACAGAGGTTGCAGGAGTCCCTGTCTTTAACCACAAAGAATATGTTGTGGGTCTAGAGGCAGATGTTTGGGTCGATTTTACCATGCCCAAGGTCGCTTACGAGAATACTCGCTTTGCAATTGAGAATGGCTTTGCGCCTGTTGTGGGAACGACTGGATTCACTCCTGAGCAGATCCAAGAATTGACAGACCTTTCACGTGAAAAGGATTTGGGTGGCTTGATCGCGCCGAACTTTGCCATTGGAGCCGTGCTCTTGATGCAATTTGCAGCGCAAGCAGCTAAGTATTTCCCGAATGTAGAAATTATCGAATTGCACCACGATAAGAAAAAAGATGCACCGAGTGGAACAGCAATTAAGACCGCTGAGTTGATCTCTGAGAAGCGCGAGAAGATCCAGCAAGGTGCATCAGATGAAGAAGAGTTGATGCCTGGAGCAAGAGGGGCAGAGTTTGAAGGGATGCGCATCCATTCGGTTCGATTGCCTGGCCTAGTTGCTCACCAAGAGGTGATTTTTGGTAGCCAAGGCGAAGGGTTAACTCTCCGTCATGATTCCTATGATCGTGTTTCCTTCATGACAGGAGTAAATCTAGGGATTAAAGAAGTTGTCAAGCGTCATGAGCTTGTTTATGGTTTGGAACACTTATTATGAGATTAGAAAAGATGCCTTCTGAGTTTCAGGAGGCTTTACCAATATTAGAGAAGATTAAAGTAGCTGGTTTTGAGGCCTATTTTGTAGGGGGATCTGTTCGAGATGCACTCTTGGATCGTCCCATTCACGATGTCGATATCGCTTCCTCCTCTTACCCAGAAGAGACCAAGGCGATTTTTGATCGAACAGTAGATGTCGGTATCGAACATGGGACCGTCTTGGTCCTTGAAAATGGTCAAGAATATGAAATTACGACCTTCCGGACGGAGGATGTCTATGTCGATTATCGCCGTCCAAGCTCCGTGTCTTTTGTCCGCTCACTAGAAGAAGACCTGAAGCGCCGCGATTTCACCGTCAATGCCTTTGCCTTAAATGAAAAAGGAGAAATTGTCGATCTCTTTCATGGGTTAGCAGATTTAGAAAACAAGGTTCTTCGGGCGGTTGGGCTTCCTCATGAACGCTTTCATGAAGATGCGCTCCGCATCATGCGAGGCTTTCGTTTTCAAGCCAGTCTTGGCTTTGAATTAGAAGACGCAACCTTTGATGCTATGAAGGAGTGTGCTCCTTTGCTAGAGAAGATCTCTGTTGAGCGCACTTTCATCGAGTTTGATAAGCTCTTACTTTCTCCATACTGGAGACAAGGCTTGGAGGCCATGCTTGCAAGCGAAGCCTTTCACTATCTACCAGAAATGAAGGATCGCAAAGAAGCACTTGAGCGTTTGTTTGACATAGAGCTTGAATTTACCTTTTCAACTTCTGAGCAAGCTTGGGCTGCTCTGGTTTTAGCACTAGACATTCAAGACATTCCAAAATTCTTTAAAAAATGGAAGACCTCAAGAGACTTTGCCAAGACGGTGGAGCAGATCGTGGAGATTCTTAAGCTTAGAGAAAAAGGAAGTCTAGACAAGCGTGCATGTTACAAGTATGAAAAGCGCTTGTTGCTACTAGCGGAAGAATTACGTGAAGCTTCTGAATTAAGCGTCGATTACCTAGCGATTGAGCAGGTCTATGATAGCTTGACCATTCATGATAAGCACGAAGTGGTGGTCAATGGTGGCATGCTGATCAAAGAATACGGCTTTCAACCTGGTCCAGCCTTGGGAGAGATTTTGACAAAGATCGAATACGCCATTGTCGATGGGGAGCTGGCCAATGAAAAAGAAGCCATCATTGCCTATATCCAGCAAGTAAAAGAGGAGGAAAAATGAGCGATTTTATTGTCGAGAAATTAACCAAATCTGTCGGAGATAAGACCGTCTTTCGTGAGATTTCCTTTATTATTCACGACTTGGATCGGATCGGATTGATCGGGGTCAATGGGACTGGAAAAACCACGCTGTTAGATGTGTTGTCGGGTCGCTCTGGCTTTGATGGAGATGTGAGTCCTTTTTCTGCCAAGAGTGATTATACGATTGGTTACTTGACGCAGGAGCCAGACTTTGATGATCATAAGACAGTTCTGGATACAGTATTGTCCAGTGATTTGCGGGAAATGCAGCTGATCCGTGACTATGAATTCTTGATGGCAGATTACCGAGAAGAGAACCAAGCACGTCTGGAAAAGGTGATGGCGGAGATGGATTCACTCAATGCTTGGGAAATCGAGAGTCAGGTCAAGACAGTCCTTTCAAAACTTGGGATTGAAGACTTGAATGCAAAAGTTGGAGATCTATCTGGAGGCTTGCGTCGACGGGTACAGCTGGCCCAGGTATTGCTGTCTCACCATGACCTGCTCTTGTTAGATGAGCCGACCAACCACCTAGATATTGATACCATCGAATGGCTGACCAATTTCTTGAAGAACTCTAAGAAAACCGTGCTCTTCATTACCCACGATCGTTATTTCTTGGATAATATTTCAACACGGATCTTTGAGTTGGATCGAGCTAGTTTGATTGAGTATCAAGGCAATTACCAGGATTATGTCCGCTTAAAGGCTGAGCAAGATGAGCGTGATGCAGCCCTTCTTCATAAGAAGCAGCAACTCTATAAGCAGGAGTTGACCTGGATGCGGAGACAACCCCAGGCGCGTGCGACCAAGCAACAGGCTCGGATCAATCGTTTCTATGATCTTAAGCAAGACTTGTCTGGTCAAAGCAACCAGACGGATTTGGCGATGAACTTTGAGACCAGCCGGATTGGAAAGAAAGTCATTGAGTTTAAAGAGGTGAGTTTTGCTTTTGAAAACAAGCCGATTTTACAGGACTTTAACCTCTTGGTGCAAAACAAGGATCGCATCGGGATTGTCGGGGATAATGGCGTCGGGAAATCGACCCTGCTCAATTTGATCGCTGAGCGACTCCAGCCTCAGTCAGGGCAAGTGATCATTGGGGAAACCTTGAGGGTGGCTTATTTCTCTCAACAGATTGATGGGTTGGATGAGAGCAAGCGCGTGATTAATTTCCTCCAGGAAGTTGCCGAGGAAGTGAAGACGACCGTTGGAACGACATCAATTGCAGATCTCTTAGAGCAATTTCTCTTCCCACGTTCCATGCACGGAACCTTGATTGAAAAACTCTCCGGTGGTGAGAAGAAGCGCCTCTTTCTTTTAAAACTCTTGATTGAAAAACCCAATGTGCTTCTCCTCGATGAGCCGACCAATGACTTGGATATCGCTACCCTGACAGTTTTGGAAAACTTCCTTCAAAACTTTGGTGGGCCAGTCATTACCGTCAGCCACGACCGCTATTTCTTGGACAAGGTCGCAAGCAAGATCCTGGCTTTCGAAAATGGGGGCATTCGGGAGTTCTTTGGCAATTATACGGATTACCTGGATGAAAAAGCCTTTGAAGCAGCTCAAGTAACGGCCAGTCACAAGGTTGAAAAAGAGAAACCTATCAAGCCAAAAGAAGAGAAGAAGCGTATGAGCTATATGGAAAAGCAAGAGTGGGCAAGCATTGAAGCAGATATCGAAGCCATTGAAAATCGGATCGCAGAGATTGAAGTGGAGATGAATGAAAACGGCTCTGACTTTGGCAAATTGTCAGCCCTTCAAAAGGAATTGGATCAGGAAAATGAGCGATTGCTTGAGAAGTACGATCGTTATGAATACCTGAGTGAATTAGATGAATAAGGAGGCCCTATGAATCAATTGAACCGGATATCCCTTGGGATTTCAGCCACTATTTTTACCATTATCGGTATCGTCTTGTTTATCAATCCAATTGAGCATATTGGCTCATTTAGCTGGTTGATTTCCTGTGGTTTCTTTTTAATCTCCCTTTCGCGTTTTTCACGCTATTACCGATTGCGCCAAGCTGGTATCATTCAGCAGCAACAGCTCTTTCACAGTATGGTCGCCTTGGTTTTTGCGGTCTACTTACTACTTTATGGCTACAAGACCTTGCCGATTGTCTTTCCAGTTACCTTAGGAATTTGGCTGATCTATCGTTCGATTTTAAACTTCCGAAAAGCCAATTTCTACTCTAGGAAGGTTGAAGAACTGTCCAAGCGTTATATTTTCTTTGCCTTGCTACAGCTCTTCATCGGCTTATTCTTAATCGTTAGTCCACTCTCGATAAGTGTCTTTCTATTAAATATTATTGGTTTGATTTTCCTCATTTTAGGATTTCAATCCTTTAGTCTCTTGTTAAAAAGTTAAGAAAAGTTACGTGCAAACCTTTGCGTTTGATAAAAAGTCTGATATAATAGATCTGTAAGTGTTTACAAGTTTGAAAGGAGTTACAGATGTCTAAAAAAATTATTGGGATTGACCTTGGGGGAACTTCAATTAAGTTTGCCATCCTCACTTTGGATGGAGAAGTTCAAGAAAAATGGTCCATTAAAACAAATATCTTGGATGAAGGTAGCCATATCGTAGATGATATGATCGAATCCATCGCGCATCGTTTGAAGATGCTTGGGCTTGATGCTTCTGAGTTCCAAGGAATTGGAATGGGTTCACCTGGTGTCGTTGACCGTGAAAAAGGTACAGTTATCGGTGCCTACAACTTGAACTGGAAGACCCTTCAACCAGTCAAAGAAAAGATCGAAAGTGCTCTTCATATTCCATTCTTCATTGATAACGATGCCAACGTTGCTGCTTTGGGTGAACGTTGGAAAGGGGCTGGTGAAAACCAACCAGATGTTGTCTTCATGACACTTGGTACAGGTGTTGGCGGTGGTATCGTCGCTGAAGGTCGTCTCTTGCACGGTGTGCGTGGAGCTGCTGGAGAACTTGGTCACATCACGGTTGACTTTGATGATCCAATCCAATGTACCTGTGGTAAAAAAGGCTGTCTTGAAACGGTTGCGTCAGCAACAGGGATCGTCAACTTGACTCGTCGTTATGCAGATGAGTACGAAGGGGACTCTCGATTGAAAGTCTTGATCGACAATGGTGAAGAAGTGACAGCTAAAACGGTCTTTGATCTAGCAAAAGAGGGTGACGCTCTTGCTTTGATCGTTTATAAGAACTTCTCACGTTACCTTGGACTTGCTGCAGCCAATATTGGTTCAACCTTGAACCCGTCTAAGATCGTTATCGGTGGTGGGGTATCTGCTGCTGGAGACTTCCTCTTGGATGGTGTGCGCAAAGTCTTTGAAGAAAACTCATTCCCACAAGTGCGTGAATCGACTCAATTGGCACTTGCTACTTTGGGAAATGATGCTGGTGTAATCGGTGCTGCATCCCTTGTATTACAATAAGATGAAATGGAGATCTGGCTCGTGCTGGGATCTCCTTTTTTTCTGTCTCCTGTGATATAATGAAGACAAAACTGGATTTAAGGAGAGTATATGACAAAAGCAGATACAATTTTTAAAGAAAACATTCGAAAGATCATGGAAGAAGGGGTCTGGTCAGAGCAAGCCCGTCCCAAGTACAAGGACGGTAGAACGGCCAACTCCAAGTACATCACGGGAGCCTTTATGGAATTCGATCTCGCAAAAGGTGAGTTCCCTATCACGACCCTTCGTCCCATCGCGATTAAATCAGCCATCAAAGAGATGCTCTGGATCTACCAGGATCAGTCGAATAGCTTGGACCTTTTAGAAGACAAGTACAATGTCCATTATTGGAATGACTGGGAAGTGGGAGACAGCCGGACGATTGGACAACGCTACGGAGCTGTTGTCAAAAAGCATGACATTACGAACAAGATCCTCAAGCAATTAGAGGCCAATCCTTGGAATCGCCGCAATATTATTTCCCTCTGGGATTATGATGCTTTTGAGGAGACCGACGGACTCTTGCCCTGTGCTTTCCAGACTATGTTTGACGTACGGCGTGTCGACGGGGAAATCTATCTGGATGCAACCTTGACCCAACGTTCGAATGATATGTTGGTTGCTCACCATATCAATGCTATGCAATATGTTGCTCTTCAGATGATGATTGCCAAGCACTTTGGCTGGAAGGTTGGAAAGTTCTTTTACTTCATTAATAACCTTCATATTTATGATAATCAATTTGAACAGGCTGAAGAGTTACTTCGTCGGGAGCCTTCAGATTGTCAGCCACACTTGGTTTTGAATGTACCAGATGGAACCAATTTCTTTGACATCAAACCAGAAGATTTTGAACTGGTCGATTACGATCCAGTGAAGCCACAATTGAAGTTTGATCTTGCCATTTAGTGATAAATCAAGGTTTTTTGATACCCGGATCTATTGGTAAAATCCTTTTAGAATTAAAACAATTATAGCTAAAAATTTTTACTCATTTTTGAGTCAAAATATTTTGAATATCGTTCGGGTTTTGTTAAAATAGATAAGGTTTGGAAAAAACTAAACAATTTTAAAAAGAATGTTAATTTATAGATAAATATGGAGGTCCATTAGATGGGGAAAGACTTATTTAATGATCGTATTAGCAGATTCTCAATTCGTAAATTGAATGTGGGTGTTTGCTCAGTACTTTTGGGAACACTTGTCATGGTTGGGACAGCCGCAAGTGCAGCCGCAGAAGAAAAGACAGATACGACAAATGAAAGTGTAGCAGCAGTTGCAACAGCGTCAGAAGCGCCTGAAGCGTCTACAGCTACAGCAACTTCAGCTACGTCAACTGCACCAGCTACATCGACTTATGATGCAAGCCCAGCCGTCACTGCTGCACCAGCTACATCAACTGCCGTAGCGTCTACAAGTGCCGCTTCAAGCGCGAGCACAGCAGCATCTGCTGCCTCGACTGCACCAGCAACATCAACAGGTTCAGAAACACCAAGCTTAGAAGTTGCTACACCTGCAAACAAGGCGGCAGAAGTAACTTCAACAAGTGCAGATAAAAAAGAAACACCAACTCTTTCAGCTGGGCAAGGTCTACCAACAAACAATACACTAGCCACTGAAGAGACAGCACAAACTTCTGGTAAACGTCGTAGTCGTCGTTCAATTGGGGATCCAAACGATCCAAACCTCATCGGAGATGATGTCCAAGATGCCACTTCAACTCCGAAAGAAGCAAAACCAGGTTTCACAACAAATATCAAGGCTACAGACTTGGCCAGCCAAATCTCTTGGTTGGACTTTGGCGATACAGCTAGCTGGACAGGAACGACGACTACATCAAGCGGAAATCTGGCCCTTCAAGTGGGCTCAACCTACACCAAGGAAATCATGCCTGGCTATGTGGTTACTATCAAAGTTAAATCCTTAAAACCCTTCCAAGCGACAGAAATCTACAAAAAGCGCTTAGAAGAACGTGGAGCGACTGAAGCTGAAAAGGCTACCTATGACCCAAATGCTAAGAACGGATATATAGGAACAACTACTAGTGCTGCAACTAACAAAGCATTTAATAATGGTGAAGAAGCTAAAATTATTGCCGAAGCTCAAAACCGTTGGACAGAAATAAAAGGTGAAGGCATCGATACTGGCACTAAAAAAACAACCATCAGTTCCGAGTTTGATGGTGGCAATATTGGTGTTCAGTTTGAAATTTCTGCTACCTTCCGTGGCAAAGCCGTCAAACCTGCTGTAGTCATGGCAGATGGTGAGTCCGCTAATCCTGGTGAATCGGTTATTTTCACCACAAACGGAGAAGGTTGGCAACAAATTGGGGAGTGGTATAAATATGGAAGAAGATCTACTAAAACCTTTATTCCACAAGATACAGACAATTTATTTGGCCCAAATCCTACCTTTAATATAGAAGGTACGAATTACTATTCGACGAACCTTAACCTACTTAAACGTGCAAATGAAGTGGGGCCAGATAAAAAAGCGGTTGCTTGGAAGTACTTTGGAAGTGCTGATTTAACAACTGGAGGCCTCGGAACAGGGGTCTTCGGGCCAAATATTTCTGCAGGTCCTTCTGCCGTTCCCCTTGTTATGACAAAAGGAGCTTCTGAAGTTGGTCTTTACATTGCTTCAAGTGGTAAACAATCAGCCATGCTTGGATTCTTCCCACTTGATGAAGGAGATGCGCCAGCATCTTACGGGAAGGCGATTCATTCGATTGCAACTGTAGATGGTGTAACAGGTAAGAAAGTAAACCAACCTTATCTAGGTCACTTAAGCCCTGATATGGATGAAAACAATACGCTTGATTGGACGGGTGATGACAAGGCGACCACTGCGGATGAAGGCATCGACCAATTACTTCCAAATGATCTCAAAGGGAAAACCAATGAGCTGATCAAGATGGACCGGACACGTCCAGGTAATTACACCATTTCAGTGGAAGCTCATACGGATGGAGCAGCAAAAGCTAACATCTATGGTTGGGTAGATTTCAACCAAAACGGAACCTTCGATGAAGATGAACGGTCTGATTTAACAACCATTACCCAAGATGGAACGGCTACGTTAAGATTTACAAAGAGTAAAACCTATATTGATCCTAGTGTCAATGAATTAGGTGTTCGTGTCCGGATTGCTAAGGATGCTGATCAAATTGAAAGCCCAACGGGGATGGCTTTCTCTGGTGAGGTTGAAGACTTTAAGACTCAAATCACTCACCCACCAAAAGGGGAATTTAAAGAAACAACTGGCCCTCAAGGTGCAAAACAAACAGCAACCGTAGCCTTTACTGCTCGAGGTTTGCAAGGCTATAGCCTAACTGAGTCAGCAAAAATTGATGAAACAGTAGCTCCACAAATGATAGATAACCGTACGGGGCAAGTCGTAACACCTGGTGCAGATGGCTACTATGCTGTAGCTGGTCAAGGGAAGTACAAGATCACTTCAAACGGAACTTCTGTGGATGTTGAGTTCATTCCCGAAGATCACTTCCTTGGAACAGCTGACGGTATCTCTATCCGTCGTACAGACAGCAATGGCTACGATACGGGTTGGTCAACAAAATTCCCAGCCGATGAAGCCAATGTCGATACTGCCATCAATACCATGGACGGTCTATACATCCCAACAGTTACACCAACGGAAATTGAAGGGGTAGATAAGACTTCATCAGATGTCCAAGGTGCGACTCAAACTGGTACACCTACTTTTAACACAACTACAACGAATGCTAATGGCGAAAAGATCTCTGTCACTCCAAGCTTGGAATACCCTGCTAAATTGGTGGACCCAGCGACTGGTCAAGTAACCAATGCAACCTCTGTAACAGTAGCAGGTGAAGGAACTTACAGCATTGACGATGCAACTGGTAAAGTAACCTTTGTTCCAGAACCAGGATTCACAGGTACAGCTCAAGGTGTTACCGTATCAGTAACAGCACCTGTCGGAAAAGATAAAGACGGTACCGTCCGTGATGAATACCTTAAGACAGCAACCGCTAAGTACACACCAACGGTTACTCCAATCACAGTGACTCCTACAGACAAGGTTTCTGCGGACATTCAAAACGTTCCTCAAACCCAAACACCAACCTTTGATTTGAGTAACGACAAGACTGCTGAAATCACTAGCAAGAAATTGGTGGATCCCGCAACTGGTCAACCAACTGATGAAACAACAGTGACAGTAGCAGGAGAAGGTAGCTATACAATCGATCCTACTACAGGAGCGGTAACCTTCACACCTGAAAAAGACTTTGTTGGTACTGCAAAAGGAGTAACTGTTCAGGCAACTGCTACTATTACAAATGCTAATGGCAAGACTGCAACCATTACTTCAGATGCGACCTACACACCAACTGTTGTGCCAGCAGTTCCAACTGCAAACCCTGCAACTTCTAAAGATGTTCAAGGTGCTACTCAAACCGGTACACCAACCTTTGCAGGAACAACTGTTCAAGTAAATGGTGAAGATAAAGCTATTACCATTAAAGACAATAGCTACACATTGCTAGATAAAGATGGTAACGAAGTTTCAACGACACCAGCTTATGCGGCAGACGGTACAACCGTGATCGGTAACTTCACAATCGACCCAGCAACTGGTCAAGTAACCTTCACACCAACTGATAAATCATACACTGGTGCAGTCACACCAGCCAAGGTTCAAGCTGAAAGTTCAAACGGTATCAAGGTGGATACAACTTACACACCAGAAATCGTTCCAGTAACCCCAACAGCAACACCAACTGAAACAACAGATATCCAAGGTGCTACTCAAACAGGTAAACCTGAATTCAAGGGTGGAACTGTAACGGTTGATGGCGTTGAGAAGACTGTTGAAATCAACGAAGATGTTCCAGCGTCATTTGACGATGGATCAACAACTAAGACAGTAGAAGGTGTTGGTACTTACACAGTAGCAGCAGATGGAACTGTTACCTTCGTTCCAGAGAAATCATTCTTTGGAACTGCACCAGCCGTGACCGTTGTCCGCGAAGATAAGAACGGAACCAAAGCCTCTGCAACCTACACCCCAACAGTATTGCCAGTAACACCAACCGCAACACCAGCAGAAACAACAGACATCCAAGGTGCTACACAAAAAGGTAAGCCTGAATTCAAGGGTGGAACAGTAACAGTTGATGGCGTTGAGAAGACTGTTGAAATCAATGAAGATGTTCCAGCAACATTTGACGATGGCTCAACGACTAAGACTGTAGACGGTGTTGGTACTTACACAGTAGCAGCAGACGGAACTGTTACCTTTGTCCCTGAAAAATCATTCACAGGTAAAGCACCAGCCGTAACGGTTGTTCGTGAAGATAAGAACGGAACCAAAGCTTCTGCAACTTACACACCAACTGTGACTCCAGTCACACCGACAGCTACACCAGTTGAAACAACAGGTAAACAAGGTCAAACCCAAACAGGTAAGCCTGAATTTACTGAAGGTGATAGCCGTGTGCCAATCAACGAAGACGTTCCAGCAACCTTCGACGATGGTTCAACTACCAAGACAGTTGATGGCGTTGGTACCTACACAGTAGCAGCCGACGGAACTGTAACCTTTGTCCCTGAAAAATCATTCACAGGTAAAGCACCAGCCGTAACAGTTGTTCGTGAAGATAAGAATGGAACCAAAGCATCTGCAACATACACACCAACCGTAACTCCAGTAACTCCAACTGCAACACCAGCTGAATCTACTGGACCTCAAGGTTTGGTTCAAACTGGAACTGTAACCTTTACTGAAGGTGATGAAGTAGCGCCAATCGACAAGAATACCATTACTCTTCTTGATGAAAATGGTCAACCAGCAGCATCAGTAGAAGCGAAATCACCAGCAGGTGATGTGATCGGTACATACACAGTTGATAAAGACACAGGTGTAGTTACTTTCACACCAACAGATAAATCTTACTCAGGTGATGTAGTTCCAGTTAAGGTTCAAGCAGCTGATACTAATGGAACAACAGTAGAAACAACTTACACACCTAAGATTACTCCAGTTGTCCCAACTTCTGAAGATGCAACATCGACAGATATCCAAGGTCAAACACAATCTGGTAAACCAACCTTCACCGAAGGAAATCCAAATGTTCCAATCGATGAAGATACACCAGCGACCTTCGAAGATGGCTCAACTACGAAGACTGTCGATGGTGAAGGAACTTACACAGTTGCTCCAGATGGAACAATAACCTTCGTTCCTGAAAAATCATTCACTGGAACTGCTACAGGCGTAACAGTGAAACGCGTGGATAAGAACGGTACTGAAATCACAGCGAAGTACACACCAACTGTGACACCAGTAACTCCAACTGCAACACCAGTTGAAACTACAGATATCCAAGGTGCTACACAAACTGGTAAACCTGTATTTACTGAAGGCGATAGCCGTGTGCCAATGAACGATGATGTTCCAGCAACATTTGACGATGGCTCAACGACTAAGACTGTAGACGGTGTTGGTACTTACACAGTAGCAGCAGATGGTACTGTTACATTTGTACCAGAAAAATCATTCGTCGGAACTGCACCAGCTGTAACAGTGGTTCGTGAAGATAAGAACGGAACAAAAGCTTCTGCAACTTATACACCAACCGTAACACCAGTTACACCAACTGCAGAAGATACAACATCTACTGACAAACAAGGTCAAAAGCAAACAGGTACACCAACCTTCACACCAGGTAATCCAAATGTTCCAATGGATGATGATACACCTGCAACATTTGAAGATGGCTCAACTACGAAGACCGTTCCTGGTGAAGGAACTTACACAGTTGCTCCAGACGGAACCGTAACATTTGTTCCAGAAAAATCATTCACTGGAGAAGGTACAGGCGTAACGGTTAAACGTGTTGATAAGAACGGTACTCCAGTTACTGCTAAGTACACACCAACTGTGACTCCAGTAACCCCAACAGCAACTCCTGCTGAATCTGAAGCACCTCAAGGTGTGGTTCAAACTGGAACAGTGACCTTCACCGAAGGTAACCCAGTTGCACCAATTGACAAAGATACCATTACTCTTCTTGATGAAAATGGTCAACCAGCAGAATCTGTAGTTGCTAAATCACCAGAAGGTAAAGAAATCGGTACTTTCACAGTTGATAAAGCAACAGGCCTTGTAACCTTCACACCAACTGATAAATCTTACTCAGGTGATGTGGTTCCAGTTAAGGTTCAAGGTAAAGATACAAACGGAACAGTTGCTGAAACAACTTACACACCGAAGATCACTCCAGTTGTCCCAACTGCTGAACCTGCAACATCTACAGATATCCAAGGTAAAACACAAACAGGCACACCAAGCTTCACACCTGGTAACCCTGCAATCCCAATGGATGATGATGTACCAGCAACCTTTGAAGATGGTTCAACTACGAAGACCATTCCAGGAGAAGGAACTTACACAGTTGCTCCAGATGGAACTGTAACCTTCGTACCAGAAAAATCATTCACAGGAACAGGCACAGGCGTAACCGTGAAACGTGTTGATAAGAACGGTACTCCGGTTACTGCAACTTACACACCAACTGTAACACCAGTAACCCCAACTGCTGAGCCAGCTACATCAACTGACAAGCAAGGTCAAACCCAAACAGGTAAACCAACCTTCACAGCTGGTCATGAAAATGTTCCTGTGAACGATGCAGTTCCAGCAACTTTTGAAGATGGCTCAACAACCAAAGAAATTCTTGGTGTTGGAATCTACACAGTAGCAGCTGATGGAACTGTAACCTTCAAACCAGATCCACGCTTTGTTGGTGAAGCACCAGCAGTGACAGTGGTTCGTGAAGATATGAACGGAACCAAAGCTTCTGCAACTTACACACCAACTGTAACTCCAATTACTCCAACAGCAGAACCAGCTAAATCAGAAGCACCTCAAGGAATTGTTCAAACAGGCAAACCAACCTTCACAGAAGGGGACCCAATTGCCCCAATGAACCCTTCAACCTTGAAACTTTACGATGATTCTGGTAACCCAACTGATCAATTGGATGCCTTCTCACCAGCAGGAGATATTATCGGTATTTTTACAGTAGATAAAGAGAAAGGTGAAGTGATCTTCACTCCAACTAACAAAGCATACTCAGGTGAAGTTCTTCCAGTAGGCGTTTCAATGGAAGATGCAAATGGTACCTTTGCACGTACAACTTACACACCATTCATCACTCCGGTAGTTCCAACAGCTGAACCAGCTACATCAACTGATATCCAAGGTGCAACTCAAACAGGCAAACCAACCTTCACAGAAGGAAATCCTGCAGTACCAATGGATAATGATGTACCTGCAACATTTGTTGATGGCTCAACTACTAAGGTTGTTCCAGGTGAAGGTACATACACAGTTGCTCCAGACGGAACTGTAACCTTTGTACCAGAGAAATCATTTGTCGGAACTGCAGCAGGAATCGTGGTTCAACGCCAAGATAAGAATGGTACAGTTGTGAAAGCTATGTACACACCAACTGTAACGCCAGTAACACCAACTGGTACTCCAGCAGTATCTACTGATGTACAAGGTGCTACACAAACAGGTAAACCAAGCTTCACAGAAGGTGACAGCCGTGTGCCGATGAACGATAAAGTTCCAGCAACATTTGACGATGGTTCAACTACGAAGACAGTTGAAGGTGTTGGTACTTATACTGTAGCCCCAGACGGAACAGTAACTTTCGTACCAGAGAAATCATTTGTTGGAACCGCACCAGCAGTGACAGTGGTTCGTGAAGATGTGAACGGAACCAAAGCTTCTGCAACATACACACCAACTGTAACACCTGTTACACCAGCTGCTGATCCTGCAACATCTACAGACATCCAAGGTCAAACTCAAACTGGTAAACCAACCTTCACACCTGGTAACCCAAGTGTGCCAATGGATGATGAAGTTCCAGCAACCTTTGAAGATGGCTCAACAACTAAGGTTATTCCAGGTGAAGGAACTTACACAGTTGCTCCAGACGGAACAGTAACCTTCGTACCAGAGAAATCATTCACAGGAACTGGTACAGGCGTAACAGTGAAACGTGTTGATAAGAATGGTACAGTTGTGAAAGCTAAGTACACACCAACTGTAACACCAGTTGTACCAACAGCAGAACCAGTTACTTCAATTGGTAAGAAGGGACAAACCCAAACAGGTAAACCAAGCTTCACAGAAGGTGATAGCCGTGTACCAATGAATGACCAAGTTCCTGCAAACTTCGAAGATGGTTCAACTACGAAGACCATTCCAGGTGTTGGTACTTACACAGTAGCAGCAGACGGAACAGTAACCTTCACTCCAGAACCTGAATTTACTGGTACTGCACCAGCAGTGACAGTGGTTCGTGAAGATGTGAACGGAACTAAAGCTTCTGCAACATACACACCAACTGTTCTTCCAATCACTAAATTTGTTGATAAAGAAGGTAAGGAAATCCCAGGATACCCTACAGTTGATGGAGAAGAGCCAAAAGCTGAAATTCCAGGTTACCGCTTTGTGGAAACGAAGAAATTGCCTAATGGTGATACTGAACACGTCTATGAAAAAGTGACGACTTCATACGTAGACGAAAATGGGGATCCAATCCCAGGTAACCCAACAGAAGATGGGGAACAACCGAAGAAAGATATCCCAGGTTATGACTTTGTGAAGACTGTTGTAGATAAAGATGGAAACATTCAACATATCTACAAGAAGACTGTGACACCAACTCCTACGCCGGATCCAACTCCGACACCAGAGCCACAACCACAGCCTACTCCACAACCAATTCCACAACCAAAACCAGAAGAGCCAACGATTCCTGTCGTTCCAGAAACAAAAGAAGAAGTGAAGTATATCGATCCACAAAATCCTACTGCACAACTTCCAAACACAGGAACAAAAGAATCTTCTACTGCTGGTCTTGCAATCTTTAGTGCTTTAGCAGGTCTCTCATTATTCGGATTTGCAAAACGCAAAAAAGAAGACTAAGCTAACTTGTGGCTAAGAAAAACCGCGAAAATCTCGCGGTTTTTTCTGTTTGTATTTGAAAAAATATCCTCTAAACTAGATAGTTGAAATCAGTCTTTTATAAGAAAATTTGATAAAATAGAAGTATCAGTGTAAAGGATTAGAGAATGAAAAAGATTATTGGTATCTGGGCTCAAACTGAAAATGGCATTATTGGAAAGGACCAAGTCATGCCTTGGCATCTGCCAGCTGAGCTTCAGCATTTCAAAGAAACGACCATGGGACAAGCAATTCTTATGGGAAGAGTGACCTTTGATGGTATGAAAAAACGGGTTCTACCAGGTCGGACTAGCATTATCTTAACCCAAGATCAGACTTATGATCCTGAAAATGATGCTGTACTCGTCATGCACAGCAAGGAAGAAGTCTTAGAGTGGTATCAGAACCAAGAGAAGAATCTTTACATTATTGGGGGGAGTCAGATTTTAAGACTTTTCTCTGATCAGTTAGAAGAGTTGATCCAGACCATGATTCATGCAGATATTGATGGAGATGCTTTGGCACCAAAATTTGAAGAGAGTCACTATGAAAGAGTCCGTCAAGTTCCCCATCTGAAAGATGAGAAAAATCCATATGATTTTACGGTCAACTATTATAAGAGAAAGGATTTAGACTAATGGAGCGAAGTGTCTTTGGTTTTTTTACAGCTGTCCTATGTGTCATCTGTTTGATTTGCGCCTTACAAACCTTTCGTAAAAAACGGTTCGGCCTCGCTATTTTATTCTTACTAAATGCTTTTACCAATCTTGTGAATTCTATTCACGCCTTTTACATGACCTTATTTTAAACTAAATACAAACAGAAAGTGACAGAAAGAGGAAATACATGCCAACGAATCAAAACAATGATATGATGGTTTATTGCTCATTTTGCGGAAAGAGTCAAGATGAAGTCCAAAAAATCATTGCAGGAAACAATGCGTTTATCTGTAATGAATGTGTAGAGTTAGCTCAAGAAATCATCCGCGAGGAGCTTGCTGAAGAAGTACTTGCTGACCTTAGTGAGGTTCCAAAACCAATCGAATTGCTCAATATTTTGAACCACTACGTCATCGGTCAAGATCGGGCTAAACGTGCCCTTGCAGTAGCGGTATACAACCACTACAAACGCATTAACTTTCACGATACACGCGAAGATGAGACGGATGTTGAATTGCAAAAATCAAACATCCTCATGATTGGACCTACTGGTTCAGGAAAGACCTTCTTGGCCCAAACCTTGGCTCGTAGCCTGAATGTTCCATTTGCTATTGCAGATGCAACAGCCTTAACTGAAGCCGGTTATGTGGGTGAAGACGTTGAAAATATTCTCTTAAAACTTCTTCAGGCAGCAGATTTCAATATTGAGCGTGCAGAACGTGGCATTATTTATGTCGATGAAATCGATAAGATTGCTAAGAAAAGTGAAAATGTCTCTATTACTCGTGACGTTTCCGGTGAAGGAGTGCAACAAGCACTCTTGAAAATTATCGAAGGAACTGTTGCTAGTGTACCACCACAAGGGGGACGTAAACACCCTCAACAAGAGATGATCCAAGTGGATACCAAGAATATTCTATTCATCGTAGGTGGGGCTTTTGACGGGATCGAAGAAATTGTTAAGCAACGTCTTGGTGAAAAAGTCATCGGTTTCGGTAAAAACAATAAAGCCATTGATGAATCCAGCTCTTACATGCAAGAAATTGTTGCAGAAGATATTCAAAAATTCGGGATTATCCCTGAATTGATCGGACGTCTTCCAGTCTTTGCTGCTCTTGAACAATTAACAGTTGACGACCTTGTCCGTATCTTGAAAGAGCCACGCAATGCCTTGGTAAAACAATACCAAACCTTGCTCTCTTATGACAATGTTGAATTGGAATTCGATGATGAAGCCCTTCAAGAGATTGCGAATAAAGCCATCGAAAGAAAAACAGGAGCTCGTGGACTTCGCTCGATTATCGAAGAAACTATGATGGATGTCATGTTTGAAATTCCTAGTCAAGAAGATGTCAAACTTGTCCGAATCACAAAAGAAGCTGTTGACGGAACAGAAAAACCAATTCTTGAAACAGCCTAGAAAGATAAAATATGGAAATTAACACACATAATGCGGATATCCTCTTAAGCGCTGCAAATAAGAGTCATTATCCTCAAGATGAGATTCCAGAAGTTGCACTTGCCGGTCGATCAAATGTCGGCAAGTCTTCTTTTATTAATACTCTCTTAAATCGAAAGAACCTAGCCAGAACATCTGGGAAACCAGGAAAAACCCAATTGCTAAATTTCTTCAATATCGATGATAAACTCCGTTTAGTAGACGTACCTGGTTATGGCTATGCACGTGTCTCTAAAAAAGAGCGCGAGAAGTGGGGACGGATGATTGAAGAATACCTCACCAGTCGTGAGAACTTAAAAGCAGTCGTTAGCCTAGTCGATTTTCGTCATGAACCTTCTGCAGATGATGTTCAGATGTATGAATTCTTAAAATATTATGAGATCCCTGTGATCTTAGTAGCGACCAAGGCAGATAAGATTCCACGTGGAAAATGGAACAAACATGAATCCATCATTAAGAAAAAACTAGATTTTGATCCAGCAGACACTTTCATTGTCTTTTCTTCGGTAACCAAGGAAGGACTAGAGAAGTCATGGGATGCTATTTTGGAAAATGCGTTTTACGAAATAAATTGAAATGACATGAAAATGTCATTTTTGTTTTGGATTTATCTCGCAATTGTAATAGAAGTGTAATATAAGTAGCTTTGTTTTCTTCTATTTATATGGTATAATCTCTATAAAGATAAAAGATGATAAAAAATTAATTGGAGATAAATTGTATTATGAAGAAGATAATACGGAATAAAACGAAATTATTTAGTTTGTTCGTTTCTGTATTAGCAGTGGGGACATTTGCTGCTGCTATGAGCGAGCACGTAACATCAGTTGGTGCTAATGATGGAACTTACCAAGCATACTCAGACCCAACTGAAGCTTTCATCTCACAAATTGGTGAGTCAGCTCGTCAGCTAGGTCAAGAGAACGACCTTTATGCTTCCGTTATGATTGCACAAGCCATCCTTGAAAGTGGATCAGGTCAGTCTGGCTTATCTTCTTATCCACATTACAACCTTTTTGGGATTAAAGGAAGTTATGCTGGTCAATCTGCAGTGATGCAAACTTGGGAAGATGATGGTGCTGGAAATGCGTATACGATTAATGATGCTTTCCGTTCATACCCATCTTACTATGAATCATTGCAAGACTATGTAGCTGTTTTGAAACAAGGACATTTTGCAGGTGCTTGGAAGAGTAACACATCAAGTTATCAAGACGCAACAGCAGCTTTGACAGGTGTTTATGCAACAGATACTAGCTACTACGCAAAGCTCAATAATATCATTGAAACCTATAATTTGACTCAATATGATTCACCAAATGTTCAGGGTGGTATCACTGGTTCGGTATACAATCCATATCGTCAACAGTTCACTTCACAAGAAATCTTGAATTTGGATATCGCTTGGGCGAACCGTTTAAACTATTAAAAAAGAAAAGCAGGCAAATGCCTGTTTTTTTATTATTTCTTTATGTATGATTTAAAACGTATATATTGTGAATTTAAGAATTTCTCCTGAAAACCTTTTCAAACTATTTTATCTATGATATAATGATTTTATTCACAAACATTTTATAAGGAGAATATTATGTCTGAATCTAATTTTATTCAAAAAGTGGGAGCGGCGTGTAATAAGAAAGAGGATCTTTATCAGAAATCTAAAACTCGCTATGCAGTTCGCTCTATTTTTGCTGGAGGATTTCTTACTTTAAGTACGGCGGTCGGAGCAGTTGCGGCTGACTTATTAAATAGCTTTGTACCTGGAACGGGTCGTTTCCTATTTCCATTCATCTTTGCCTGGGGCTTGGTTTACCTCTTATTCTTAAATGCGGAATTAACCACCTCAAATATGATGTATTTGACGGCGGGAACCTATCTAAAGAAAATTCATTGGAAGAAAGCTTTGGAGATTCTTCTTTATTGTACCTTCTTTAATTTAATTGGTGCTTTAATTGTAGCTTTTCTTTTCAATCAAACAACTGCCTTTGCACATATCGATCCAAAAGGATTCCTAGCCACGGTGGCAGAAAATAAACTCCAACGGAGCAATCAAGTGGTTTTCTTTGAAGGTGTCATTGCCAATATCTTTGTAAATATTGCTATTCTTTCTTATCTATATTTCAAAGATGAAACAGCGAAGGTGCTCTTAGCCCTATCTGCTATTTATATGTTTGTCTTTATGACCAATGAACACTTGGCGGCTAATTTTGCTTCTTTCTCATTATTAAGCTTTAATTCAGTATCTAGTCAATTGCCACATTTTGAATTTTTAAATATTTTACGTCACTATGGTGTTACCTTCTTTGCCAACTGGGTAGGAGGAGGAGTCCTAATGGGACTAGCCTATGCTTGGTTGAATAATATCAAGAGTCTTTACAACGACTAAAAAATATAAAAAAAGTTTGCAAAAGTACTTGCATTCTTTTTTTATATGTGATAAACTAATCTACGGTTTGAAAAAACTGCCTAAGACAGTAGGGGAGCTCGACTCATAAAAATCCTACCGAGGACAAAACGTATCAATTAAAAGAAGCGTATTGTACTTTCGTGTCTAGGTTTGGGCGCGTTTTTTCTTTTGGAAAAATTCCCCAAGCAAAATAATTACGGAGGTGAACACACTAATGAGTGAAGCAATTATTGCTAAAAAAGCGGAACTAGTTGACGTAGTAGCTGAAAAAATGAAAGCTGCTGCATCAATCGTCGTTGTAGATTCTCGCGGTTTGACAGTTGAGCAAGATACAGTTCTTCGTCGCAACCTTCGCGGAAGCGAAGTTGAGTTTAAAGTTATCAAAAACTCAATCTTGCGTCGTGCAGCTGAAAAAGCTGGTCTTGAAGATCTTGCATCTGTATTCGTTGGACCTTCTGCAGTAGCATTTTCTAACGAAGATGTTATCGCACCTGCGAAAATCTTGAACGATTTTGCAAAAGACGCTGAAGCACTTGAAATCAAAGGTGGTGCAATCGAAGGCGCTGTCGCATCTAAAGAAGAGATTCTTGCACTTGCAACTCTTCCAAACCGCGAAGGACTTCTTTCTATGCTCCTTTCTGTACTTCAAGCGCCAGTGCGCAACGTTGCTCTTGCAGTCAAAGCGGTTGCAGACAACAAAGAAGACGCAGCTTAATCTTAAGCTACGCAGCGTAGCCTAGCTACAAAAAAATAAAACATAAAATTTAAACTTATTTGGAGGAAATAACAATGGCATTGAACATTGAAAACATTATTGCTGAAATTAAAGAAGCTTCAATCCTTGAATTGAACGACCTTGTAAAAGCTATCGAAGAAGAATTTGGTGTAACTGCAGCTGCTCCTGTAGCTGTTGCTGCAGCTGGTGCTGCTGACGCAGGTGCTGCTAAAGATTCATTCGATATCGAATTGACATCTGCAGGCGACAAGAAAGTCGGCGTTATCAAAGTTGTACGTGAAATCACTGGTCTTGGTCTTAAAGAAGCTAAAGAACTTGTTGATGGTGCACCTGGCGTTATCAAAGAAGGTGTTGCTACAGCTGAAGCTGAAGAAATCAAAGCTAAATTGGAAGAAGCTGGAGCTTCAGTTACTCTTAAATAAGAGGCATATACCAATTAGAATTCGGAATACTATAGTATCAGCCTTTTAGAATCGTGAACTCATTTTAGAAACTGATAAATTAATTTAGTTTCCTGCCAAAAACCCTACCAAAAATTAATTTGGCAGGGTTTTTCTTTTTAATAAAATTATTTTGGAGAACAGTTGAATATTGTTCTCCTTTTTTTATTTTCTGGAGGGAAAATGACAAAAGAATTACAATCATCACGCTATATTGTCATTTCATTTTTAGTACGTGAAATGGGAATTGACATTGTTGAAGCCATATCTCTTATGGCTGAATTAGAAAAAAGTGGCTTGGTTCGATTGGAATCAAATGGAGATTTAATACTCAAAGAACTTGGAGGCGCGCTATGAAACGAATTACCGCAAATCAATACCAAACTTCAGAACGGTATTACAAATTACCTAAAATTCTTTTTGAGGATGAGAAATATATGGATATGAAACTAGAAGTAAAGGTGGCTTATTCTATTTTAAAAGATCGTTTAGAATTATCTCTCAGTCGTGGTTGGATAGATGAAGAAGGAGCAGTCTATTTAGTATTTTCTAATTCTAAACTGATGAGGCTGTTAGGTTGTTCGAAGTCAAAATTACTGTCCATCAAAAAAACTCTTAAAGAATATGACTTAATTGATGAAGTTCAACAGTCTTCAAGTGAGAAAGGGAGACTTGCTAATAAGATTTATTTAGGGGAATTGTCTTCTACCCCAGTAGGTAATTCAAACAGGCCTAGTGTTAAAAAAAGACTAGGGCAGGTTGAAAATGAAACGCCCCCCGTCTCATATTCAGCCCCTAGTGAGACTGAAGTTAGTGAGACTAAATATAGTGAGACTGATTCTTTATTTATTGAGAATGAGGAGGATAGGAATACTCAACCTATCTTGAAAAGAAAAGTAGAAAAGGTCACAAAATATGATCGAGATTATATTTTGGGATTGGTACAAGATCAATTTAGACGAGAAGGTTTTTCTGAAACAGCTAGTGAAATTGCTATGACTGATTTTGAGAGAATCTATCAGTATGCTCTTGACAATGTTCGCTTTGTCCGACGAGCAGAAGTACTCGCTGAATTTGTGTTTAATGGCCTATATTCCGTTTGGAATAACCGTGTTAGAAAAGGAGGTGGTTAAATGTCACCAATCGAGTGGATATTAGTTATGCTCATTTTCATTTCAAGTGGTGTGACTCTTTGGACATTGATAGTCGGTCAGAAAGGGGTGATAAAGAAATGAAATTTATTGATTTATTTTCAGGTATCGGTGGTTTTCGACTAGGAATGGAAAGTGTCGGACACGAGTGTATTGGATTTTGTGAGATTGATAAATTTGCTAGAGAATCTTATAAGTCCATTTTTCAAACGGAAGGAGAAATTGAATTTCATGACATACGAGATGTTTCAGATGACGAATTTAAAAAACTTAGAGGGAAAGTCGATGTCATCTGTGGGGGATTCCCTTGTCAAGCATTTTCAATCGCAGGAAGACGATTGGGATTTGAAGATACTAGAGGAACTTTGTTCTTTGAAATTGCTCGGGCGGCCAAACAAATCCAACCACGTTTTCTTTTTCTTGAAAATGTTAAAGGCCTACTCAATCACGATAAGGGACGGACGTTCACCACAATCCTTACCACACTTGATGAGTTGGGGTTTGATGTTGAGTGGCAGGTGCTTAACAGTAAGGATTTTGGCGTTCCCCAAAACAGAGAGAGGGTGTTTATTATCGGACATTCTAGAAAGAAAGGTACCAGACTCTTATTTCCTTTCAGACGAGAAGGTCAAGCAACTAACTCTGAGACTTTAAAAACATTAGGAAATTTGAATCCATCAAAAAGTGGAATGAGCGGTAAAGTTTATTATTCAGAAGGTCTTGCGCCAACCTTAGTTCGTGGGAAAGGAGAAGGATTTAAGATTGCGATTCCTTGTATGACACCAGATAGATTAGACAAGAGACAAAATGGTAGACGCTTTAAGGAAAACCAAGAGCCAATGTTTACTTTAAATACTCAGGATCGTCATGGCATTGTCGTTGTTGGAGATTTACCGACTAGCTTTAAGGAGACCGGTCGTGTCTATGGAAGTCAGGGGTTATCTCCAACACTGACTACGATGCAAGGTGGAGATAAAATCCCCAAAATACTGATTCCAGAACCAATCCAATTTCTAAAAGTCCGGGAAGCAACGAAAAAAGGATACGCTCAAGCAGAAATAGGAGATTCAATCAATTTGGAAAGACCAAGTTCTCAGTATCGTCGTGGTAGAGTTGGAAAAGGTATAGCTAATACGTTAACAACTAGTGGACAAATGGGAGTAGTAGTTGCTAGTTATGAAGAAGAAGATAAACAAGTTTATCATGTAGCCGGTATATTAATAGATGGACAATTTTACCGTCTGAGGATACGACGAATCACTCCTAAAGAGTGTTTTCGCTTGCAGGGCTTTCCTGATTGGGCTTTTGAAGCTGCTAGAAAAGTCTCTAGTAATAGTCAGCTCTATAAACAAGCTGGTAATAGTGTAACCGTTCCTGTGATTGCCGCAATCGCAAAGAAATTAAAAGAAATAGAGGAAAAAGATGAAAGCATTAAATAAAGAATCAATACTAGATTGTGATGAATTAGAAACAGAATTACATGATGCAGAAATCAAACAACTGGATGAACAATTATTTTTGATACCCAATTATCCATGTGAGTTTGAAGTAACATTTTTAGATGATTACCATAAAAAACACAACTACCCACTATTTTACGAGTCCTATCTTCAAAACGTGATGGAATTCCTTGAAAGTCAAGACATAAAGAATGGGGTTGATGCCTTTGTAGATGATAATCAAAATCTTGTTTTTGTTTTATTTGGACAAGGCTATCGAGCCGAGGGAAAAGAGGGAATACTTACAACCCAAGTAACTGTAAAAGCTTATGATGAAGACAAGAAATCGATTAACTTCTCAAATTTATTAGATTCCTTAATCGTTTCAGAATATCAAATGGAACCGAATCTTTGGGAGGTCTCCCGTGATTGATCTCTATCTAAGTAAAAATAGCCATAGAAATCAACTTCTTTTAGACTTCTTTCAAAACTATGGCATTGAGGTATCTTGTCATTCAGTTTCTGAAATGACAAAGGACAAATTAATTGAGATGATGAGCTATTCTTCAGATTGTTTCGAGTTTTTATCGCCCAATTTATTACGATTTAAGAACCGTGACAATCTAAGATTAACGGATTTCATTGAAATGATATTAAAAAATCCTGAACTAACCATCAGGCTTCCTCTTGCGGTTTCAAATAAGCGTGTTTATCCAAATCTGAATCTAGAGGAGGCTAGAGCTTTATTACCTAGAGATACGAAACAATTGATTTACATGGAACAAACACATTATTTATCAAGTTAAAGGAGAAGCACTATGGCTGAACGATTTTGGGAGAACTTGTCTATTATTTTGGCTGAAAGAAATATCAGCTGGATTGAGTTAACCAGAAAAATGTTTGCGGGAGAGTTTCACTATCCAAGTGAATTGAATCGTTTGTATCAAAAGATTCGTCACTACAAGATGGAACAACGAATGCCTCAAAGTCCATGGGTAGAAAGGATTGTGCAGGTATTAGATTTAGATTATGAAGATTTATTTCGGAGGTAACTATGAAAAGAATAATTCCAGTTTATATATTCCAACAAGCAAATGTCCTATTGGTATCTTTATACTTACTGAAATTTCTTTGTAGCGGTGAGTTAACTATACTACAGATTCTCTATGGAGCGTCGCTCATTTCTTTTTTATGGATGTATGGTCAACGAAAACAAGTGACCAAGGTCAATATGAAAACTAGGATAAAATGGCTTGGTATTGGATTTGTCAGCCTACTGATTATAAGTATATGTTTTAGTCTGATTCATGCTCAAGGAAGCACGAATCAAGCAAACTTAATTGGCCTTCAAAATCAAGTTCCTTGGTTTTCATTTTTATTGTTCTTAATCAATGCGAGTATGGTTGAAGAATTTTTGTATCGAGAAATTTTATGGAACTTGGTCAGAAAATTAGATATCAGAATTGCATTGACAAGTGTTTTGTTCGCTTTAGCTCATCATCCAGGAACTATTCTAGCTTGTTGTTTGTATGTTTCATTGGGAATGTTTTTAGGGATGGTGCGCTATAAATCGGACTTATGGGGCAGTATGGGGCTACATTTGGTGTGGAACCTACTAGTTTATAGTTTGCTGCTTTTTTAGACAAAATTAGCTTATTTTAGGGAAATGAAATGCTAACGTTATGTAACAATGTTAGTCTTTTATTTCAAAATCTTTGTTTAGTATGAATTTAGCTCTACAGAAAAATAAAAAATGTGATAAAAATTTCAACTACTCTTCTCTATAATAAAGCTACCTGTTCTTTGAAAATTGAATCCACTCCGTCTTGATTAGCGTGCCTGTGTAAGTAGGGACTGAGAGTATTTCCCTGTGAAGGGCAACTGGCACAAGACGTGTGTGAGAATTTTCTAACAGACACGGAGTTTATCGTTACCAGACTTAAACGATGCGACAAACTAGATAAAGGAGTTAATCATGAAGGTAGTAAACTTGTATGATTTGAAACAAATGGGAAATAAAGGTGGTTGTACCATCCAATTGATTCATCACTTTCCTTTTGGTATGGGCTTAGGACATCTCAAAAAAGACTACATTGAATTTAAACGTGTTGGTATCTTTAATGGGAAAGCAGTAGAAGTTACTCTTCGAGAACCTTATTCGAGAGATCTACTGAAGGTTGTCAAGTCGATTAAGCAACGTCAGAAATTGATAGCTTATCGTTATAAAGAAGGAAAGCTGCTATTTGTGAAGAAGGAGGCATCAGATGTCCTCTGAACAACAGGAACGAATGGCAGTTCAATATGCTGAGCGTAGTCTTTTATTTACTGTAAAAAGTCTTTTAAAAATTCTAGAATGGTCTAGACGTCAGGCTTTAGCACAGGATTCCGCCTATAAGATAGGGGTACAGAAATTAGAAGAATTGCTACAATCTCCTTATTCGATTGATACGATTAATCTGAAAAAAGATTTTTTAGACAAACCAATTAATATAGAGAAATTTAAAGCTTTTTTAGAAAAAGAAGAGATTCCTTTAGCAATCGCTTGGCAAGGGGATTCTCTGCATTTCTACACGAAAGACCGTTCGATTCTGGATAATCATTTAGACCATCTTTTAGAAAAAATGGTTAATGATCCGGAGAAATTAGCTGATTTTACCATGGATAAGTCATTAGATGATGCTATTGATGAAGCTAAATCCCAAATTACCTTTAGACAAGAAGGGGCCGTCAAACAGAAAGAGATGGTGAGATGATGTACAGTGGAAAAAAATTCCTACTATTCTCACTGTTAGGTATCTTACTAGGCTATCTTTTTCATCGTTTGACGCTTTTGTATGATTCCTATACTGGAAATACCTTAGATAAATGGGCTCATCTTCTGATGGAAGGTCAAGATGAAGTTCTTCAGTCGCCATGGAATGTTTCTTTTACTGGAAAATCAAGTGCTTTTTTTCTACTAGGTTTTGTGATGATGTTACTGGTTTATCTCTATCTAGAGACTGGTAAAAAACAATACCGAGAAGGGGTAGAATACGGGAGCGCCCGTTTTGGAACTCTAAAAGAAAAGAAGCTCTTTTACGGTAAGGAATTTTCTCATGATACGATCTTAGCACAAGACGTTCGTTTGACATTATTAGATAAAAAACCACCCCAATATGATAGAAATAAGAATATTGCGGTGATTGGAGGTTCAGGAAGTGGGAAGACATTTCGCTTTGTGAAACCCAATCTGATTCAGATGAATAGTTCTAATATTGTAGTGGATCCTAAAGATCACTTGGCTGAGAAAACAGGCAAACTCTTTTTAGAACATGGCTACCAAGTAAAGGTGTTAGATTTAGTCAATATGAAGAACTCAGATGGCTTTAATCCTTTTCGCTATATAGAAACAGAAAACGATTTGAATCGCATGCTGACGGTTTATTTTAATAACACCAAAGGCTCTGGCTCCCGTAGTGATCCATTTTGGGATGAGGCTTCTATGACTTTAGTCCGTGCTTTGGCCTCCTACTTGGTAGATTTCTATAATCCACCTAAAACAAGAGAACAGCTCATAAAAGAAAGTCGTTTAAGTCAAAAAGAATACCAAAACTTGTTGAAACGTCAAAAAATAGAAGTGGAAGAGCGAAAAAAACGAGGGCGTTATCCAAGTTTTGCTGAAATCTCAAAACTCATTAAACACTTATCCAAGGGTGAAAATCAAGAAAAAAGTGTCTTAGAAATTCTATTTGAAAATTATGCTAAAAAGTATGGAACTGAAAATTTTACCATACGAAATTGGGCAGATTTTCAAAATTATAAGGATAAGACTCTGGATTCTGTTATAGCTGTAACCACTGCTAAATTTGCCCTCTTCAATATTCAAAGTGTCATGGATTTGACCAAAAGAGATACCCTTGATATGAAGACATGGGGCCAGGAAAAATCAATGGTTTACTTAGTTATCCCAGATAACGATAGTACCTTTCGCTTTCTTTCAGCCCTCTTTTTTTCAACCGTATTTCAAACCCTAACAAGACAAGCAGATATTGATTTTAAGGGTCAATTGCCTCTTCATGTGAGAGTTTACTTAGATGAGTTCGCAAATATCGGAGAAATTCCAGATTTTGCTGAACAAACCTCAACAGTCCGTTCTCGAAACATGAGTCTCGTTCCTATTCTACAAAATATTGCCCAACTTCAAGGGCTCTATAAAGAAAAAGAAGCTTGGAAAACCATTTTGGGGAACTGTGATAGCTTAGTCTACTTAGGTGGTAATGATGAAGATACCTTTAAATTTATGAGTGGATTACTCGGTAAACAAACCATTGATGTTCGAAATACTAGTCGTTCCTTTGGCCAGACAGGTTCAGGATCCCTTTCTCATCAAAAGATTGCTCGTGATTTAATGACACCTGACGAAGTCGGAAATATGAAACGGCATGAATGCTTGGTTCGAATTGCCAATATGCCTGTCTTTAAAAGCAAAAAATACAATTCAACCAAGCATCCAAACTGGAAATACCTAGCCAATCAAGAAACCGATGAACGGTGGTGGAACTATCAAATCAATCCTTTAAATCAAAGTCAAGAAAACCATCTTGAAGGCCTCAGAATTCGTGATTTAACTTTTGAATCTAGTTTAAAATAAAAATAGAAAAGAGGAAATAGATGATTACGCATTTTAAAGGTTTTGTTTATGGAGTAGATGCAAGTGCTATGTTTGCACAAGCTATGTCTTTGTTACAGAAGGGATTGATTGCAGTTGGTGCCTTTCTCGTTGTTGTGGGGATTGTCAACCTTGCAACCAATATTAAAGATGGTGGACCAGGTGTTCGGAATGCAATTCTTGAAATTGTCGGTGGAGTTATGGTAGGAGCTGCTGGAGCCTTTGTAACCCAGATTTCAATTTAGGAGGATAAACAATGACATGAATCTTAGTTTAGTCTCACCCTTTGTTTACCTTGCATCTGAAAAAATATCAGCTGAAAATTTATTTGAAGGATTTAATGTAGATTTACAATCTACTGTAGATCTGATTAAATCTCTATCTAGCTATAATCCAACCGTTTGGACTTATATGTCTAGTATTACTAAAAGTGTCATGCAGCCTCTTGGAGTTGCGATTTTATCAGTTGTTCTCATCTTAGAATTTTCGAAGATGGCAAAGAAAATTGCTAACTCTGGTGGAGCGATGACCTTTGAAGCATTGGCGCCGATGTTGATTAGTTATATTATGGTCGCAGTTGTAATTACCAACACTACCGTGATTGTAGAAGCCATCATCGGGATTGCTAGTCACGCCATTGAACAAGTGGCCTCGATTGTGGCTCACGGTGGGGCGAAGTATGATACCATCTCTGGATTAAAAGGGTCAGGATTTATTGGCCGGATGATTGTGGGCTTTTTTGCCCTCCTCATTTGGCTAGTTCGGATAGTAAGTGCAGCCATGGTCAATCTTTTGGTATCTATTCGATTTATTCAACTCTACCTTATGATTCCATTTGCCCCTCTTACGATTCCAACATTTTTAAGTGATGAGTGGAAGTCTATTGGTATTGGCTATTTAAAAAATATTATGGTCTATGCAGTACAAGGGGTTCTTATTTTTCTGATTGTTTCTCTTGTTCCTTTGTTTGAATCTGCTGGGAAAATAGCTGTTTCAAATGGTGCAGGAGTCCTGCAATCACTTGCGATTATGTTTGGTAGTTTGGTACAAGCTATCTTACTGATTATTGCCCTCGTTGGTTCTCAACGTACGGCTCGCTCAATTTTAGGTATGTAATTAGATAAAGGCTAGGAAGTGATTGCTTCTTAGCCTTTTTAGAAAGGAAAGTCATGAATACACGTGTCTTTAAAGACATCTCAAAATACCAACACAGGGCTTGGTTAGGTTTCACCACAAGACAAATCATCTTTGTTTTACCAGCCTTTATTGTCACAATTATTGTTTTGGGCTTGAATCTCTTTTTCTGGCAATTTGGAGATTGGTTTGTTTACGGTTTTGTGTTTGCTTTTACCATCCCCCTCATGCTTTTTGGAGTCTATAAACCCAATGATTTATATTTTGAACATTATTTGAAATACCGTCTTCATTTTGAATTAACGGTTCCCCTACGCACAATTACAGGAAAGAAAGGACCTGAACATGAAAAGAAAATCAAATACATTAAAGAAACAAAAAACTTCAATGACTAATCAGAAAGAAGTAGTTAAAGGAAAAAAAGAGGAAGTGTTACCATCAACGGCTAATACTCTTTCCTATCAAGCCCTGTATCAAAATGGTCTGATGCAGGTAAAAGAAGATTATTTCTCACAAAGCTATTTACTTGGTGATGTCAATTACCAGACTGTTGGTTTAGAAGACAAGGGCGCAATCATTGAGAAGTATTCTGATTTGATTAACTCCCTAGATGACCAAACCAACTTCCAATTGACCATCTTTAATAAAAGATTGAATTTAGAAAAGTTTAGACAGAGTGTTCTGTATGAGGAAAAAGAAGATGGGTATGATAGCTATCGTAAAGAATTGAATCGAATGATGAATCAAAATTTAGACAGTGGTGAAAATAACTTTTCAGCTGTGAAACTGATTAGTTTTGGTAGAAAGGATTCTAATCCCAAACAAGCCTATCGTTCCTTGTCTCAAATAGGCGAATATTTCAAGAGTGGTTTCTCAGAAATTGATGCACGATTTGAATCCTTGGCTGGAGAAGAACGGGTGAACTTGTTGGCCGATATGCTTAGAGGAGAACACCATCTTCCTTTTTCTTACCGTGATTTAACGAGATCTGGTCAGACAACTCGTCACTTCATAGCACCTAATCTCTTGGATTTTAAAAACAAGAATTACCTACAAATCAATGACCGTTTATTACAGATTGTCTATGTGAGAGACTACGGCATGGAATTAGGGGATCAGTTTATCAGAGATCTCATGCAAGGAGATTTGGAATTGATAGTGAGCCTTCATGCTCAAAGTTCGACTAAGGCGGATGCCATGAAGAAACTACGAACGAAGAAAACCTTGATGGAATCCCAAAAGATTGGGGAACAACAAAAACTAGCTCGTACAGGTATCTATTTGGAAAAAGTAGGCCATGTTTTAGAAAGCAATATCGATGAAGCTGAGGAACTCTTAAAAACCATGACCGAGACAGGAGATAAACTATTTCAAACAGTCTTCTTGATTGGTATTTTTGGTCAGGATGAAGAAGAACTCAAACAAGCACTAGACACTATTCAACAAGTGGCCGGCTCAAATGACCTAATGATTGATAAACTTCCATATATGCAAGAAGCAGCCTTTAATAGTTTGCTGCCATTTGGTTGTGATTTTTTAGAGGGAGTATCACGGAGTTTATTAACGTCCAATGTAGCAGTGAACTCACCTTGGACTTCAGTAGATTTACAAGACCGTAGTGGGAAATATTACGGTATCAATCAAATTTCAAGCAATATTATTACCATTGATCGCAGCCTATTAAATACACCGTCTGGTCTGATTTTAGGAACATCTGGAGCTGGGAAAGGGATGGCAACCAAGCATGAGATTATCACGACCAAAATCAAGGAATCTGGTGAAAATACAGAAATTATCATCGTTGATCCAGAAGCAGAGTACAGTGTCATTGGACGGGCTTTTGGGGGAGAAATGATTGATATTGCGCCAGATTCCCAAACCTATCTCAATGTCCTTGACTTGTCTGAAGAAAATATGGATGAAGATCCTGTAAAGGTGAAATCAGAATTTCTTTTATCCTTTATCGGTAAGTTATTGGATAGAAAAATGGATGGGAGAGAAAAATCGATTATCGACCGAGTTACGAGACTCACTTATCAGTCATTTAAAGAGCCTTCTTTGGAAGAATGGGTCTTTGTCTTGAGCCAACAACCAGAAGAAGAAGCGCAGAATTTGGCACTTGATATGGAACTATATGTCGAAGGTTCTCTTGATATTTTTTCTCATAAGACCAATATTCAGACAGGATCTAACTTCTTAATCTATAACGTTAAAAAGTTAGGAGATGAGCTGAAACAAATCGCTCTTATGGTAGTGTTTGATCAGATATGGAATCGTGTTGTTCGGAACCAAAAATTAGGGAAGAAGACCTGGATTTATTTTGATGAAATGCAACTTCTCTTATTAGATAAATATGCCAGTGATTTCTTCTTTAAATTGTGGAGTCGTGTCAGAAAATATGGAGCCAGTCCGACTGGGATAACCCAAAATGTCGAAACCTTATTGTTAGATCCAAATGGTAGACGGATTATTGCAAATAGTGAATTTATGATTCTCCTCAAGCAAGCAAAAAATGACCGAGAAGAATTGGTTCAACTCTTAGGATTGTCAAAAGAACTTGAAAAATACCTAGTCAATCCAGAAAAAGGTGCAGGACTGATAAAAGCTGGTTCCGTTGTAGTTCCCTTTAAAAATAAGATTCCTAAAGGTACTCAATTGTTTGATATCATGAGTACAGATCCTGATAAAATGGCTTCTAATTAAGGGGAAGGTAAATGAAGGATAAAAGAGAAATCATACGTGCCCGAAAGGCATTTAGAAGAAGTCTAAAAGATGAGAAGATATTCTTGAAAAAAGGAAAGAAGGAGGTGAAGAAACAGAAAAAAGATTCCGCTGTACTGGATGAAAAAAGATGGAAAAAAGAGATAAAGGAAAAGTTAGAGGAGATGAGAGAAGCTTCAAAGGCTAGAGTAAAACAAGCAAATGAAGACTACAATCATATTCTTCAAAATAGTCCTCCATCTCTTTTAAATCGCAAAGAACTAAGAGACAGGCGATTGCCTCATGCTAGGAAACGATTGAAAATAGCCAAGAATCAATTTAAGGAAGCAAAGGTAGAAGCAAAAGAAGAAAGAAAAGAGAGTCGTAAAGAAAGAAAAACCAATCAAAAATTTTTCTACGGTCAGGAATCGAAACATAAATCTAATTTTTTCTTTCAAGGGAAGAGTTTAGAAGAATTAAAAGCTAAGAAAGAAGTCAAGGCCGCAAAAGAGAATCTAAAATCTACTAAACAAGCCTATAAGTCCAAAAAAGTCAGTAGGAAAGCCAAAACTTTTCTTTATGTCCTTGGACGTGAAGGTGGAGAGTTAGCTTCAGAAAATGAAGATTTAGAAGGCTATCGCACACTTCAAGAGACAATTAGAAAAGGGAAACGCTACAGTCGGCTTTCTTATAATCTTGGAAAAGCTAGTGTCAAAACAGGACAAGCAACAGGTCGTTTTACCAAGAAAAGACTGACCAACACAAAAGAGCGATACCATCATTTTAAGGATGGAAAAGGATGGAAACTAGCGAAAGATAACCCAAGTTCTTTTAAAAATCGGTTTCGAAAATTAAAGAAACAAGGTCTTACAAGTGTCCGAAATATCTATCAAAAACTAAAAGTAGCCTTTTCCTTCTTTACATTTGCGGCTGGAAATCCTGTAACCTGGATAGTTGGAGGAATAGTCTTTCTTCTTTTACTTATAATGAGCTTCTTTTTAGGATTTTCATCTGCTAGTTTAATTCAACAAGATGAATTTGAATTAACAAAAGCTTATACCCACCTAACTTGGGAAGATGCAGAACATACTCGCACAAATGACAAAGGAATTACTTATTACACAAAAGTTGATGATGTGATGGGGTATATGAATTTTAAATTCCATGACTATGAGTTACACAAACCAGTTCACTTATTTAGTTCAGAAACTTACAAGGATTATCTGTCTACTTTGTGGCATGATTTAAACGATGGGGATGATTTGAAATCCATGCAAGACCTCTATGAAACTCCTAAGTATAAACTATCGAAAGACGATAAAGAGGAAATAAAGGAACTAAAAGAAGAGGGTGTCTATGCTTCCATGCAGGAATTGGACAATCCATTTGAGGGGAAAAGCAACGAAGATAGTCTAACCATGACTTATCGTTATGGATACTATGATTTAGACGGAAAACCTACTCTTCAGGAGTATATTCTACTAGAAGCGAAGGCTCACCAAACAATTGTCGCACCAATGGATGGTGTTGTATCTCTAGACGGAGATGATGTTATTCTCACTAACGGAAAAGGAGAGAATGAGAGTCGATTGACCTTGTATTCTATTCATAATGGCCGTGCGATTGAGGGGACAAGAGTCCTAACGGGTGATATTATTGGTGAAACACCAAACGATACAGGATTGAAAGTTTCCTATCAAAAGTATAAAAACAAGAAAGAAAAATTGGTGTATGTCAATCCGCAATTTTATTTTCCAAAAGTCATTCAACTTCAGACCACTATCTTACCAGCCATTGGTCAGTTTGGTGGGGATGAGTTTGAACGTGCAAAACATATTTATGAGTTTTTGAAATCGCAAGGGGCAAGTCCCCAAGCCATTGCGGCTATTTTAGGAAATTGGTCGGTAGAGTCTTCTATCAATCCTAAACGAGCTGAGGGAGATTATTTATCTCCTCCAGTGGGCGCTACCGATTCCTCATGGGATGATGAAACCTGGTTAGCGATAGGAGGACCAGCCATTTATAGTGGTGCTTATCCTAATATCCTTCATAGAGGTTTGGGGTTAGGTCAATGGACGGATACTGCAGATGGTTCAACACGTCATACAGCCTTGTTGAATTATGCACGCACCCAAAATAAGAAGTGGTATGATTTAGACCTCCAACTTGATTTTATGCTTCACGGGGATAGTCCTTACTATCAAAGTTGGTTAAAGGATTTCTTTAAAAATACGGGTAGTGCAGCCAATCTCGCCCAACTCTTCCTTACCTATTGGGAGGGAAATTCTGGTGACAAACTACTGGAAAGACAAACCAGAGCAACGGAATGGTATTACCAAATTGAAAAAGGGTTTAGTCAAACAAATGGAGGACAGGCAAAAAGTGACCCACAATCCCTTGAAGGGGTTCGTGGGGACTTGTATGATCATTCTGTTCCTGGTGGTGGAGATGGTATGGCCTATGCCTATGGACAATGTACATGGGGTGTTGCGGCTCGTATGAACCAGTTAGGATTAAAGCTAAAAGGTAGAAACGGAGAGAAGATTTCAATCATTAATACCATGGGAAATGGTCAGGACTGGGTTGCGACAGCTTCAAGTCTTGGTGGGGAAACTGGCTCTACACCAAGAGCAGGTGCCATTGTTTCTTTTGTGGGAGGTACACATGGCACACCAGCCATCTACGGTCATGTGGCTTTTGTCGAGAAAGTATATGATGACGGTTCTTTCCTTGTGTCTGAAACCAACTATGGTGGCAACCCTAACTATACCTTTAGAAAAATCTCTCAAGCAGATAGTGCCATCAGTTTTGCTTATACTACGAAATAGAAGAGTTTACACTTGAAATTTTAACCATTTTCAGGTAGAATAAATAGTGTAGATGAGTAGTCGGCTCATGGTCAATCTGATAGTAATCTTGGACATAAGGGCCAAGCGGTGGCGGACACCAGAACGAAATCCGATAGCAATCTTGGACGTAAGGGCCAAGCGGTGGCAGACACCAGAATAAACCGACTGACTAGGTGGCTTACAGACTCTGTAAACCACCTTTTTTGTGAGGAAAATATGGCAAATTCTAGAGATTATCGTAATCCAAATTACACCGAAAAAATAAAACTTCAGCGTTTTTTTACTCAGTTACAAATTGCGGCTTCTTTTTTTAAAGAACACTTTGTTGGTAAAATCATGTATTATGAAACAGAAATAGAAAGTGTTGAACTTCATTTTTCACCTACTAATTTCATGCACCTATGTGGTGTTGATTACCGAAAAGGTGCAGGCAGTTTCTTTGACGATTGTTTAAATAGGCATGTCATAATTGATGAGTTGAAAATAAAAAAAGATGGAACCACAATGCAAAAGTTACAAGTTTTAGGATCCATTGAGGAGTTATTGGGAAAGCATGTTCATCTAACTGGTTCAGGACGTTATTTGTATTTGGAGTTTGATTATGCTTTACGTACAAGAAAACAGATACTAGCATTAACATTGAAAGAGACATCAAGGAAAATTGTTCCTCAATCTTTATTAGATTTGAAGAGAAAGACAGTATTTCCAAAAGGTCAAAAAGTAATTTCAATTTACTCAAAACATTTACAAACGTCGGAACTTTTTTATTATTTAAAAGATTAGTTTAGATATCTTTTGTGGCATAAAATATATTTTTATCATTTCCAGGAGAACGCAGTTTTGGCTCGTTCTCTTTTTTGTTGTGATACTTCTTTCAAGGAATATTTGGTAGGATTGGAGTGAAAAAAGATTAACTAGGAAAGAAGGAAGTATATGGAAGCCATTTATCAACGTGATTCGGATCAAGATGGACTAACTGATGCTCAAGAATTAGCGCTAGGAACCAATCCTCTTAGCGCAGATTCTGATGGTGATGGTCGTTCAGATTTAGTGGAAGTAGAAGAAGGAACCAATCCCTTAGAAAAGGATTTACAAGACATAGACCAAACAAGTATAACTGAACCGTCTTCAGTATTTATGGAAATGAAACAAAAGATTTCAGATATGATGGAGAGTCACTACAAGGAATTTATACAGGCTCTTATTAGTATTGAAACAGGGATTGAAAACGAACAAGACCTAGAAGACTTATATACTTACTACATGAGAACAGATTCTATTTCTCTTTTGTCTAGTGATTTAGAAACCAGTCCTCAAAAGGTTGAAATGGAGATAGAGTTGTAGGGGAATCATGTGATTCTCCTATTTTCGTATAGATGAAAGGAGCGAGTATGGAAGTAATGAAATTATTGGCTATGTTTCGTGGAACAATTCCAAAAGATAGGGAGAAAATGGACCTATTTCTTCGTTATCAAGCGCAACATTTTGATGAGAAATGGCAGGACTTGGTAGAGAGTTTTTTGGCTGAAGAGGGCAAGATAGAAGAGATACCTCATGTGTATTCGTTTCATCAAGATATTATTTCTTTCCTAGAGGCTAGTTCTGAAAATAATGACCAAGATTTAGAAAGTTACACAAGAAATTTTGGACAAGCAGGTCTAAGTAAATTATCTCAATTAAGTAATTGGGAGAAAAACTTGGTGCTAGAAGTCGCAACCTATAATCTTTCCACTCGATTTTACATCCAATCTGAAAAAGAGAAGCTAACACCATTAAGTGAGCTTGTATTTCATCAGAATCAGGATGTCAATTTAGTCAATGTCTATCGGGTTGCGAATAATCTATCTGACCGTATTAGTAGAGATATAGAGGAATTTATTCTAATGGTTGACTCAAAAGAGCTTAAAAAAGAAGTTCTTGAGATTCATTTTGAAGAAAAAGAGGGAGCTGTTCTAGCCTATTTGGGTTATGAATTAATGGCTACTTTAGATACCGTTACGGATCTTGTCCATCATGAAGAAAACTACCAACAACTCCCACTGACACAAAAGCTGAAGATTATTACTCACTTTGATGATGTAAAAGCTAAAATTGAAAAGTCTAAGCAAGTAGCGGAAGCGGTCTTACCTTTAGATAATATTGAGCAGGTAGAAGAAAATGTGGAAGTTCATTCCCTATCTAAAGTAGATAAAATTGTAGAAGAAGCTTTGAGGGAATATCCAATCGGTTCACAAGTAAGTTATAAAGGACAAGTATTTCAGTTGGTTTCGATTGAAAATGCACAGTTAAATGACTTAGTTCGCCTAGAGCTATTCAATGATTCCAACCAGTTATTTGAAGAGAATCCTATCTTATACTTGAACAGTTTGGAAGAGATTGAACAAGTATTGTCTCATTTAGAACTTGAAAAAGAAGATTCAGATATTGAGATTGAATCACCAAGTGAAAGCCAGGAAATAGATTTGTTTTCCTATCTGGAAGAAGAAAATGAAAAAGATAAGGATAAGGATAAGGAAACAGAAACGCTTATTGTAGGCATAGAAGAGACGGATGTCCCTGTTCTAGATTTTGTTTTTCCAGATGATTTAGAGGACTTTTATCCTAAGACAAATCGAGAAAAGATTGAAACGAATATCGCCGCAATTGAACTTGTTAAAAGATTAGAAAAAGAGGGACGACAAGCGAATCCAAAAGAACAAGAGCTACTAGCTAAGTATGTCGGCTGGGGCGGTCTTGCCAATGAATTTTTCGATGAACTCAATCCAAAGTATGAAACAGAACGTTTAACTCTTAAGAGTTTAGTAAGTAAATCAGAGTACTCCACTATGAAACAAAGTTCTCTCACAGCCTATTATACAGACCCAATGATTATTCGCCAGATTTGGCAAAAATTACTGGATGATGGTTTTGAGGGAGGAAGGATATTAGATCCTTCTATGGGAACTGGGAACTTCTTTGCGGCTATGCCTAGAAGTATACGAGAAAAATCAGAACTTTATGGGGTTGAATTAGACAGTGTGACAGGCGCAATCGCAAAAAAACTCCACCCCAATACCCATATTGAAGTGCGAGGATATGAAGAAGTTTCCTATCAAAATAATAGTTTTGATTTAGTCTTAACGAATGTTCCATTTGGAAATTTTCGCATTGCAGATAAAAACTATGATAAACCTTATATGATTCATGATTACTTTGTCAAACACTCACTTGATTTAGTAAGAGACGGAGGACAAGTGTCGATTATCTCATCTATTGGGACAATGGATAAGCGGACAGATAATGTCTTACAAGAGATTAAATCTAGCACTCATTTTTTAGGGGGAGTTCGGTTGCCGGATACGGCTTTTAAAAAGATTGCAGGTACTCGAGTGAGCACAGATCTCCTCTTCTTTCAAAAGGATCAAACAAAGAATCTTAATGAAGAGGAGCTTGTCTTTAGTGGCTCTATTCCCTTTGAGGAGGATAAGCGTGTCTGGATCAATCCTTATTTTGATGCGAAATACAATACACAAGTTTTGGGTGAATATGAGGTACGTAATTTTAATGGAGGAACCCTCAATGTTAAGGGGGTATCAGAAAGATTAGCTACTGACATTATGGAAGCATTAGAGAATGTAGAAGCACCTAAACAAATTGACAATTCTTTGAAAGCACCTGTTTTTATCCAAGAAGAAGTGGATAATTCTATCCCAAGTCATATACGTGAGAACTTAGCGCTCTATTCTTTTGGATATGAGGGAAATCAAATTTATTACCGAGATACGCATGGCATTCGGAAAAGTTCAAAAGTAGACGAAATTAGTTATTATGTAGATGAGAAGGGAGATTTTAAAGCTTGGGACAGTTCTTTGTCTGAACATAAAATAGATCGATTCGTGCAGCTTCATTTGACAGATGAGGAAGCACTAGATGTTTACAAGTCAGAAGAAGCGAGTAAAAGAGGGAAATATAAGGGACTGTTCAAAAAAACTGTCTTTTATGAAAGTCCCTTATCGGATAAGGATATTAGTCGCATTAAGGGCATGGTTGATTTGAGAGAGACCTATCAATCCTTAATTGAAATTCAACGTCATCCAGATTATAGTCGGACAGATTTTCAGGCGTTGCTTAGTAAATTGAATCGTGACTATGACCGTTTTGTAAGTCAATTTGGATACTTGAATGCCTCAGTCAATCGGAACTTATTTGATAGTGACGATAAGTATTCTTTACTAGCAAGTTTAGAAGATGAGTACATTGATTCTAAAGATCAGAAAGTAAAATATAAAAAATCTTTAGCCTTTGAGAAAGCATTGGTTAGGCCAGAGAGAGTGATTGCAAGAGTTTCAACGGCTCTAGATGCCTTAAACTCTAGTTTATCGGATGGTAGAGGGGTTGATTTAGACTATATGGTATCAATTTACCCTGAACATAGCCAAGCAGCTATTTTAGATGAGTTGGGTGACCAGATCTTAATGGATCCAGAAAGCTATTTAAGAGGGGAAAGAAAATATCTTTCTAAGAACCAGTTTTTGTCAGGAGATATTCTCAACAAGATAGAAATAGTTCAACTATTAGTAGAGGAAAACAATCAAGAATGTGACTGGTCTCATGCTTTAGATTTGTTAGAATCTGTTCGCCCTCCAAGGATTCATCTGGCAGATATTGAGTTTAAAATAGGGTCACGTTGGATTCCTCAATCCGTTTATGGTAAATTTGCCTTTGAATGTTTTACCAATCGTGAATTTGAATTGTCTTCGCCTGATGTTGAACAAGTCATTGAAGTGAATCCTGTCGATGGGCAGGTTCATTTAAGGACATCATTTGCTTATCGCTATCCAAGTGCCAAAGATAGTAGTCTTGGAGTCAGTGGCTCACGTTATGATACAGGAAGAAAGATTTTTGAGAATTTACTTAATTCAAACCAACCGACGATTACTATGACTGTTACGGAAGGGGAAAAGAAAAAGACCATCACAGATTTGGAAAAAACCTCTGTTCTAAGAGCAAAAGAGCAGCATTTACAAGAGCTCTTTCAAGAATTTGTCTCACGGTATCCAGAAGTCCAACAAGTCATTGAGGAAAGCTATAATCGTCTTTATAATCGAACGGTTAGTCGAGAGTATGACGGTAGCCATCTAGTTATTGATGGCTTGGCACAAAACATAAGTCTTCGTCCTCACCAAGAGAATGCCATTCAAAGAATCGTAGAAGAAAAAAGAGCCTTATTAGCTCATGAGGTAGGTTCAGGAAAGACCTTGACCATGCTTGGTGCTGGGTTTAAATTAAAGGAGTTAGGGATGGTTCATAAACCCTTGTATGTGGTGCCCTCTAGTTTGTCTGCTCAATTTGGCCAAGAAATCATGAAATTTTTCCCTACTAAAAAGGTCTTTGTGACCACTAAGAAAGATTTTGTGAAGTCGAGAAGAAAACAATTTGTGTCACGTATTATTACAGGAGATTACGATGCCATTGTCATTGGGGATTCTCAATTTGAAAAAATCCCTGTCAGTAAGGAAAGACAGATGAATTATATCGAGGATAAACTCAATGAACTACGAGAGATTAAAACACATTCTGAAAATAAGTATACCGTTAAAGAAGCAGAGCAATCAATAAGTGGTCTAGAGAAACAATTGGAAGAACTCCAACGCTTTAATCGTGATAGTTTTATTGATTTTGAGAACTTAGGAATTGATTTTCTCTTTGTGGATGAAGCACATCACTTTAAAAATATTCGTCCAATTACTGGACTTGGAAATGTAGCAGGGATTACCAATACAACTTCTAAGAAGAACGTGGATATGGAAATGAAGGTTAGACAGATTCAGGAAGAACATGATTTTAAAAATATTGTCTTTGCGACAGGAACACCTGTTTCCAATTCTATTAGTGAGTTATATACTATGATGAACTATATTCAACCAGATATCTTAAAACGCTATCAAGTTGATTATTTTGACTCTTGGGTAGGTGCTTTTGGAGAAATTCAAAACTCTATGGAATTAGCTCCTACAGGGGATAAGTACCAACCTAAGAAACGATTTAAAAAGTTTGTCAATCTACCTGAGTTGATGAAAATTTATAAAGAAACAGCCGACATTCAAACACAAGATATGTTGGATTTACCTGTTCCAGAAGCTCATATTATCCCTATTGAGAGTGAGTTAACTGAAAACCAGAAACTCTATTTAGAAGAATTAGTTATGAGGTCAGATATGGTCAAATGTGGAACAGTTGATCCAAGCCAGGATAACATGTTAAAAATTACGGGTGAGGCGCGGAAACTAGCTATTGATATGCGTTTATTGGACTCCAGCTATAGTCTAGCAGACAATCATAAACTGCTTCAGGTAGTGGATAATGTTGAGAGAATTTATCGTGAGGGAATGGAAAATAAGGCTACTCAGATGATTTTTTCAGATATTGGCACACCTAAGAAAAAGGATAATGGCTTTGATGTTTATTCTGAGATTAAGGCTTTATTAGTTGATAGAGGAATCCCTAGTAAGGAAATTGCCTTTGTACATGATGCCAATAGTGATGAAAAGAAGAATAGTTTGTCTCGAAAGGTTAATGCAGGAGAGGTGCGGATTCTCCTTGCCTCAACTGAAAAAGGAGGAACAGGTTTAAATGTTCAGAGCAAGATGAAAGCAGTTCATCACCTGGATGTCCCTTGGAGACCAAGTGACATTCAGCAACGCAATGGACGTATTATCCGACAAGGAAATGAAAATAAGGAAGTGGATATTTACCACTATATTACCAAAGGTTCATTTGATAATTATCTATGGGCAACTCAGGAGAACAAACTCCGTTATATTAAGCAGATTATGACTTCTAAGGAGCCGATTCGTGCTGCAGAAGACATTGATGAGCAGACCATGACAGCTTCTGATTTTAAGGCACTAGCAACAGGTAATCCTTATCTCAAATATAAGATGGAACTAGAGAATGATCTAACTCTATTAGAAAATCAAAGACGCGCCTTTCAACGCAGCAAGGATCACTATCGTCATACAATCTCTTACTGTGAAGAAAATATGCCCATTCTTGAGAAACGATTAAGCAAGTATAAAGGCGACATTCAACAGTCTGAAATGTCGAAAGACCAGGCATTTTCTATGACGGTAGGCAAGCAAGCTTTTGATCAACGAGCTGAAGCAGGGGAATCCCTACACCGTCTTATCCGTCATAATCAAGCTGACAGCAAAGAATTCCGAACCTTAGCAAGCTATAGAGGATTTGAAATAAAAATGCTTAGTCTTCCAACAAATCAACCTCTTCCTGAAACCTTCTCTGTTAAGATTGTAGGAGAAAATCAATATTCTGTCAGTTTAGATTTGTATTCTCCTTTGGGGACAATTCAAAGACTTCAGCATACGATTGATCACATTAAAGAGGACCAAGTGAAAACTCAGAACTTATTGAATGAATTAAAGGATAAATGGACTACTGCTAAAGTTGAAATTGAGAAAAATTTTCCAAAGGAAGAGGATTATCAAACTAAAAAGGCCGAATACGATGTACTCGCGCCATTAATTGAAACAGAAACAGATTTAGATATTATTGATCAGGCCTTAAGACAATTCTACGAAAAAGGAAAAGAAAAGCAAGAACAACTTTCTTTTGAATTAGATTAAAAAATATATATAAATAGCGGACAAGAAAAGAAAAGCGCGGTAAAATAAAAATAGAAAGAAACGAGGTAACGATTATGATGGAAGATACCTATTATCAATTAGAAGAGGCCTTGGTACAGGGATTTCAAACACCTGAAGAATACAATGCCTACAAGGAATTAAAGGAACATTATGAGGAAGTGACAGGCGATTACAGCTTTTCTATACGAGAACTCACTAGCCAATTGGAAATCGCTCTTCAAAATCATCGAAGTGTGGACTTTGAAGAACATGAGAAAGAGGAGTATTTGGACTTAGTTCAAAAGCTAGAGGAATTTGATTCCTCTCTTGCCACCCATTATCGTCAATTGATTGACTAGAAAGGAGAAAGCCATGAATGATTTACTCCTTATCCCAGTAATTTTTTTAGCAGTAGGAGGAATTCTCATTCTTTTATGGAGACTCTTTCTTATTGCCAGTGGACTTTTCCTTATTGGTTTTGTCAGTTTTCTTATTTTCGTAGAGTTCTATGGAATTTATCTGTTCTTTACTGAACCGACCCTTTATATGGAAGATTTATCCCAGAATGGTCTGATCAGTTTTACAGGATTTTATGCGGTATTTAATCTAGCCGTGCTTGTATGTGGTGTTTTGAAAATTATTAGTTGGACAAGAAGATTAAAAAGTAGCTGAACAAGAGATTGTTCAGCTACTTTTTAATTGGGCACTATAAAAATTTTTCTCGAAAATAAGAAACTTGCACGATTTACTCATTACTTAGCCAATACTAGAGTTTATACTAGTTACTGTAATGATGATCATCTAAAAGAAGGAAGGAGGCAACCTTATGGCTAAAAATACAAGTCGTCCAGAGATTGATTCTCTAAGTTTCGAGGTTGAAAACCAAGAACTTTCCGGGAAATCAGGAGCTGGTGGTACACAGCTTTTAAAATGACACTAGCAGGTCGCTGTGGATTGTGTTTCACCTGTTCCTATGAGTGTACGACAAATAATGTTCGTTGTTAGATAAAACAAAAGGAAAATTCTAGTATTTTATTACAAAACTTTGACAACACTTTGATTTAGTGTTATATTGACGGGAGAAATACAAATAAAACAAGATAACTTTGAGATTGATTCTTTGGATTATGGAAATTAATATCCAAGAATTGGATGGAAAATCTGCTGCTGGGTGGGGGACGGCTGTTAGATTAACAGCACAGGGGCGCTGTGGTTGGTAGTTTACATATTCTTTTTCGCCAAACATGCGCTGTGGATAAAACTCTCTATTTTTTGACAGGAGGATAAAATGGAAGGAATTATTGGGACACTAGAATTCTATGCACCTGTACTGGTCTTAGGAGTTGTTGTCATAGGGATTGTTTACTTTATGAAAAAAAGAAACGATCGCAAATAATCAAATCGACCGATACCTGAAAAAGGCATCGGTTTTTTATAACTTGAATATATTGCACAAAATACTCATGGAAAACCTTGAAAGAAACCGTATAATGAGAGAGTAATAAAGAAACGGAGGAATGAAATGATGAAACAGCTTATTGTGACAGGATTAACGAAAACATTTGGTCAAGGGGATAATATCGTTCATGCTTTATTAGATGTGAACTTGTCCGTTGAAAAAGGTGAATTCCTGGCAATTATGGGGGCTAGTGGTAGTGGAAAAACAACACTTCTCAACTGTATTTCAACGATTGATAAACCAACATCAGGTGAGATTCGATTTGAAGATTTCGACATCATCCATGCCAAGGAAAATGAACTAGCTGACTATCGTGCTAAAAACATTTCCTATATTTTCCAAGCTTACAACTTGGTGGAAACCTTGACAGTTTATGAAAATATTGTTCTACCTCTTCAAATTCAGGGGAAAAATATCAAAAAACATCAGGATAAGATTTTGGAAATTTTGGATAAGTTGTCCATCCAAAACTTAAAAAATAAGTTTCCTAATCAGTTATCAGGTGGTCAGCGACAACGTGTGGCAACTGCTAGAGCCTTGATTGATGATTCTAAACTGATTATCGCAGATGAGCCGACAGGAGCCTTGGACTCTGCCAATTCAGAAAAACTGATGGCGCTTTTGCAGGAAATCAATAAAAGTTTTGGTATTACCATTTTATTGGTTACCCACGACCCTGCCGCAGCAAAGTATTCCTCACGGATGGTGCTACTTAGCGATGGAAAGATTATGGATGATTTGGAACGTAACAGCTTATCTAATGAACAGTATTTGCAAGAGATTTACAGCCGTACCAGATAGGAGGATGAGAGTATGTATCCAAAATTAATTTTACGAAATGTATTTCGAAATTTACAGACTTACACCATCTACTTTTTCAGTCTAACCTTGATTTATAGCTTGCTCTATGCTTTTAATGCTTTACCAAGCCATCCAGTGATGCAAAGTTTATCAGGGGCAAAGGAAATGTTGACGACGGTGATGAGTCAGTACATGGGCTTGCTTTCCTATCTGATTCTATCGGCGATTGCCTTTCTCGTCGTTTATTCCACAAACTTTGTCCTGGGACGGCGTAAGAAAGAGCTGGGACTTTATGCAACGCTGGGAATGAAGAAGAAGCAGATTATCCGTACCCTGTTCTTTGAAACCATGCTGGTCAATATCTTTTCCTTGATTCTAGGTTTCTTGCTTGGCTTGATTTTACTGGTCATTCTATCTAAGGCTGCATCTGAGTTTTTTATGGCCAATTACTTTGGTAGTCTGCTTTTTTTTGATAGCAAGTCTGTCATCTTACTAGTTTATTCCTATTTGGTAACCAGTTTTATTGTTGGTGTCATGGACATTCTTACCTTTAGAAAGCAAAATATCATTGCACTCATTCAAGAAAATGGGGTCAAGAAATCTGTCTTGGCAAAAGGCAAGCCAGTTCTTCAAGCACTTCTCTTTATTCTTTCGACAGCTGTTATCGGTTTTGGTGCTCTCTATTTTTCAGACTATCACCATCTATCACTCTTGAAAAGTTGGGGTATCTTGCTGGTATCTGTCTTCGTGATTTTTGTGATTTTATTTTACAATACCTTGAGCCATTTTATCTTGGTTTCCCTTAGAAAACTGCCTCAAACCTACTATCACAAACTAAACAGTTTTAAAATTCGTCAATTTTCAAAACAAGCTGATAGTAATTCGGTCACGTTGGCTGTCTTATCCTTAACCTTGACCCTGGCTCTCAGCTTACTAGTTTTTAGTGGTAGTGCCTATACGACTATGAACCGAGAGCTGAACAAATACTCACCTTATGATGTAACTGTCAATCTCTATCGTGGTCAGGAGTTCCAGTTTTCTCAGGAATCTGTCAAAGACAGATTAAAAGCAGATGGATTTGACTTTAACCTCATCAAAGAGGAGTATAGCTATCCTATCTATTCTAGTGATTTAATCTATAAAGATTTGATTGATACTAGCAATCTCTGGGCGCATGATAAGGAACTTCCTGAATCAAAAGTACCGATTTTAGGAATTTCTGCCTACAATCATCTCCGCAAACTGCAAGGGGAAAAAGCGGTTGACTTGGCAGATAACCAATTTCTGGTCAATGCTAACTATAAAGGAACTGCCAAGCAGATTCAGGACTTTCTATTAACGACAAAAACTCTCATGATTAACGGTTATTCTCTTAATCTTGCGTCTTCAAAGCCGCTTGAAACAGTTTACTTTTTATCGTCAGTGGGTACAAATGACACAGGAACCTTAATTGTACCAGATAAGGTAGTAGTTGGATTGACGGAAGACCACACGACCTATGTTGCCAATTTCAAAGAAAATATCGACAAACGGAAAGTAGAAACATTCTTAAGTCAGTGGATAGAAAAATACTACTTCACTCGTGATGGAGCAGAGTTGAATCCGTTCACCTATCAAACCAAAGGAAGAATTTTTGAGATTTATCTTGGATTTATGGGCGTCATTGTCTTTGTCATGATTTTTGTCAGTGTTATTTTTATCATTATTTCCCTCAGTATCTTGTCCCTTCAAACTTCTACAAGTGCTTTGGATAGTGTCAATGATTATCAAATCTTATATCTTCTTGGGAATAAGAGGAAGCAAAATCGCTCTATTCTTTTGCAACAGATTCTAAGTTATTTCTTGGTTCCGCTGGTCATCGCAGGTCCGCTAGCGCTTGCCTTAAGTACCGCACTTCTAGGCTATTTTGAAAATTTCGCTAATACCAGTATTTCTATAGATATCACCTATCTGGGAGTAGCGGTCTTACTATTTGTCCTTTACCTGCTAGTGACTTACAGAGTAAGTTGGCAAATTATTGAAAATTAAGTCAAATACCAGAGTTGCCTATCCGACAATTCTGGTATTGTGTTATAATGATATTAAAGTAGTTCAGGAAGTGGATATATATGAAACAGTTTGTCAAATCGCTCTCGAAAAACTCACTTTTATTGTGGTGGTTGACGATTTTGAATCATCTAGCTTTAATGATTTATATTTATCATAGGATCACTCTGGACTTTTCGACAGATTTTTCCTTGCAGATGGTTTTATTGCTGATTATTGCTTTAATTGTATTTAGCTATATTTGTAATATTGTGACCTTTCGGTATAGTGAGTTGAAACTTTGGTTGCTCCTGATGATGTTTCTCATTAGCTGGCAATCCATATTTAATCAAGGAGCTGCGAGCACCCTGTTGCACTTTTTTGATATTCTTCATCCGCTCAACTCTTTTTTATTGGTGTATAGTTCTCTGTATATTATCTTTCTGGGAGAGAAAATAGGAGAAGAACTGTTGAGTGTGTCCTTTGTGTTGACACTAATCACCATTAGTTCATATCTGTTAAGTCCTTCAATTTTTCTATTTCTGTCCTTGTTTGCGTCTTTCTTTTTAAACCTTGTTCCCTTGATTTTACTGATTTTATATCATAAAGAGTTGAAAAGTAAACTCAAGTATCAGAGACGAAATTTGTGGATATTAGCTTTGATATTGCCTCTTTCTTATTTCTTTTTGTATATCAATACGACGGGCTCAGGAGTGACTAACCTAATCTGGTATCTAGAAATTCTTGGTATCTTAGCTTTTTTACACTTCAAAACAATTATCAGCTCACTTCAAAAAAAGGTATCAGAGTTAAAATTGTCCTATATAAAAGCTTTTTCACGCTTGTTTTTACTGGTTATGTTTTTGTTAGTAGGCATTTTCATCATCTTTCGTCTAGATTTAAACACGAGCTTTTTGGTTTTGAATATCATGTTACTATTGTTCGGGATTTGTTCGGAAGAATTGATTCGCCTCTTTCGCTCTGCTGAAATGCTAGATTCTAGGGATTATGTAAAAGTTCTCTTTTTAAAGCGTAACCGTATGGTGAAAAATCTGCTGGCAAATGAAGATACAGAACAACAGTTCTCCGAATTTCTTCACAATGAAATCCTGCAAAATGTTATGGCAATAAAAAATTTCAATAAATATAGTAGCAATCAAGCTTTTGGTGAACAGATCAATCTGGTAACAGAGGAGTTGGTTCAGCGGATTCGTGAGCGTATGGATTATTATCAGCCAATGGTAGAAACAGACGAGCAGTTAGACATCCAGTATCAAGGGCTGATTAATCGGATTGTCAAACGCTATCACGCAGAAAATGAAGTCGTCACACAGTTTCCTGCCCACTTTAGGCTTTTATCTCCTTACGATAAAATTGCCTATCGTCTGGTTGAGGAGTTGGCGACCAATGCCGTTAAGTACGCTAGTGGTGGAAGGATTTCTTTGAAGATTGATGTGCATGATGACGCTATTTTTATCATTTCTGAAAATGACTGCCTTCAAAAAGAAAAATCCTTAGGTTATGGCTTGAAAAATATGTCTAATAAAATTAGTGTTTTAGGTGGTCAAATGCAGATTTTTGAAAATAATAAGAGATTTCGTGTAGAAATTACTCTCCCGATTGATAAGGAGTTGTGTTATGAAAATTTTGTTAATTGATGATCATAAATTATTTAGCCAAAGTATCAAGATGATTTTAGAGTTATCGAAAAACATTAAAAAGGTTCAGTTAGTGGATAATTTTTCGACTATTTCGGAGATTGCTTTTAATGACTACGACATTATTTTGATTGACATCAACCTGACGAGTCTGTATCAAGATGATGGGCTGACCTTGGCACAAGAGATTATCGACAATGGTTGTTCTAGTAAGGTTGTGATTTTGACAGGTTACAGTAAAAAAATGTATGAACACCGAGCTAAAGTTATGGGGGCTTATGGCTTTCTGGACAAAAGTATGGACCCAGATGAGTTGGTGAAAAAACTGGAAAAGATTTATATAGGTGGTAAGGTTTTTTCAGATGAAGTGATGGTAGAGGTGCTAACACCACGAGAAATCGAGATACTAGAACTGGTTAGAAATGGCTTGACCATTGATGATGTCTGTGACAAGGTCTATGTGAGTAAACGTACAGTTTCCAATCACTTGGCCAATATCTTTTCAAAATTGGGAGTGACTAACAGGCAGGAGGCGATTCATATCGCTGAGCAGTTGGGTTATTTTCCACCAGATTAGAAAGCTGCAGAAGATGTAGCTTTTTTAATTTATTTACAAAAATTTCACATATTACTCATTCTAATAAACGGTATATTTGATAATCTATTAGTAATTAAGGAGAAAATCATTATGTTTATGGTATCTGAAAAATGGTTTGTATAAAAAACTTTATCAGACGGATTACTAATTTTGTAAGTTATATTGGCCACCTTCGGGTGGCATTTTTACTTCTGTGATACTTTTTTCAAGATTTATCTGCTATTCTTGACCTAGTTTTTATAGAAAGAAGGTCTAAGATGTTAAATAAAGTCAAAACTAAAGCCTTAATTAGTGTTGGAGCAGTGGCTGCAACTAGTTTTATTCTCATGATGGGATATACTGCTGGTCAACATTCTACTGCTAAACAAAGTCGTAAAGAAATCGAATTGGCTGCAGCTAAACTTGTAGAGGACAAACAAGCAGAAGATAAAGCAAGTATTTTGTCATCGGATACTGTAAAAGAATTTTTGACACAGTACTATACGAAAGAAAAGCTTGGAGAAAATAATACACGTATTCAACCTTATATGACTGAATCGGCTTATTCTCAAGAATTGTCAAGTCAAAATGATGCCATGAACCAAGTGTATAAGGATTATATTTTGGATTATCATTTTGAAAAAGCTGATATATTTGTAAACCAGACTACGAATCAAGCCATTGCTATGGTGTCTTATAATGTAACCTATGTATCCGATTTAAAGAATGCCAACCAATCAAAGACCAATCAGACAGAAACCAGAACGGTTAAGTTGTCTTATTCGAAACTACCAGGTAAGTTATTGGTCAATCAAGTACAGGTTTGGAAATCTGGGTTAGATGATTTAGATAAGGCAACTCCTAAAACTTTAGAAGAATCATCATCAATACCATCACTGCCAAATACTACGACAAAATGATGATGTTTTATGAATATAGAGGAATGTAAGCAAATTTCAATTCTTGATGTAGCAAATCGATTAGGTATCTCCTTTAAACAAGTTTCTAGCCGTGTCTATGAACATCCTGAACACGATTCATTCCGAATTTTTTCAACTACCAATACTTTTAAATGGTTTTCAAGAGACATTCAAGGTGATGTCATTGATTTTGTTCGACTTGTTAAGGGAATTTCCTTTAAAGAAGCTCTAGCCTTTCTTTCTGAAGAACCTTTTCAAAAAGAAACTGTTCAAGAAAAAAGAGAGAGACCATTTTATTATCCTTTAAAGAGAGTAGAAGATTCTAACTGTAGTCTGGCTAGATATTATTTAACAGAATGTAGAGGAATCTCAGAAGAAATCATACAAAAGATGATTCAACAAGGTTTGATAGCACAAGCTAGTTGGAAAACAAATGAAACAGTTGAACCTGTTATTGTTTTTAAAAGCTTTAATCATCGTCACAAGCTGCAGGCAGCAAGTCTCCAAGGGATTTATAAGAATCACTCTCTTCCTAGAGAGAGGTTAAAAACGATTCTAAAAGGAAGCCATGGACATGTTGGAATATCCTTTGATATTGGTAAACCTAATAGACTGGTCTTTTGTGAATCGTTCATCGACTTAATGAGCTATTACGAACTTCATCAACAAAGTCTATCGGATGTTCGTTTGGTATCTATGGAAGGATTAAAAAGGTCTGTTGTTGCTTATCAAACTTTACGACTGATAGCTGAAGAAAATCAGAGGTTGGAATTTTTGGATACAGTAATACCTTCAAAGTTATTGCCTTTAATTAATACAATTCGTGATACCACCAGCTATTTTGATAATCATCCTGATTTATTGACACTTTCGGTAGATTGTGATGATGCAGGAAAAGATTTTTCTGATAAGTTATCTCAATCAGGATTTCCTGTTTTCCTGGATTTCCCTGATAATAAATCTGGGAAAGAAAAAGTAGACTGGAATGATGTCCTTAGAGAAAAGAAATCAGATTTACAATTGATGATCGAGAATGCAAAAGAGACATTGAGGAATCAACCAGTAAGAAAAACCTCTCAATGTTTAGAATTGTGATAACAAAATCAAGATGTTTTAGCTAATATTAGAATGAAGGAGGATCGTATATGACCATTATTGAACGCTTAGAAGAAAAGGTCACTAGGCAAGAAAGTAAGATAGCAAGAGAGACAGAAAAACTCGCTGCTTACAAAGAGCAACTGGAGACAGCGATGTTTGCGACGTTCAAAAAGCGTCAAAGCATCAGTCACATGAGTTTTGAAGAAGCTCTTGATCATGCCTTTGGTAGAGAAAGACAATTCGATGATTCTGAATTTAGAAAGGATGAAATGAGTGAATGACAAAAGATTGGAATTTTAATCAACCATTAGAAAGTAAATCAGAAAATCAAGAAGATCCAGATAAAATTGCGGCCTTATTTGGAAATCATCAAGGAGGTAATGATGTAAATTATGAAGCAGCTTTTCAAAAGCGAAAACAAGCACCTGTGACGGAATCAAATTCTAGTTCTAAACCCAAAGTTACAGAGGTTAGAACAGGAAAAGAGACAGATATCACTACAAGTTATCAGCAACATCTTAAAAGACTTATTGCGGATAACAATAGCGATATAGAAAGTAGTCAAAAGAAAATTGAAGAGCTACATACGTTGATTGACACAAAGAATAAAGATAATAAGAAATTGCAGTCCATTTATGATGCGATTTCGGAATTACACTAAGCAGTCCCGATAGGCTGCTTTTTTTGAGAGGTTATAGATGTTTATAACATTTTTTAAGAAAAATCACGACAATAGTGATGTATTTAAAAAGCTGATTCATAGACTATCTGATATGTCTGTCCAAGATCTTGAAAAAATAGACCGACTGCTAGATATCATTTTCACTCCAGATCAAGGATCAGAACAACTAAAAACAGAAGCAACTTATAGAGAAGAAACATTGGACGACACATTAAAGGAAGCTAAGAATCAACTTCATATGGAACAATTGGAGAAGAATTTAGAGAGATTTAGGAAAGACGGAAGGAAGTGAATAGTTTCATAAAATTTTCTTTTACTTGAATAAAGTCTTGTGTTATACTTTTAGTATAGACTAGAGAAGGAAGTAAATATTTTGGAGTTGACTACCAAGCAGGAACAGCAACTAGGTCAGACGCAGTGGTTTCATGCTACATTATTGAGACATTTAGAATCCTTAAAAAAAGGAATCGATGTTAAATTTAATTTAGGAAGTGAGCTAGACTTTGGACCTGGTTTCTATATCACGCCTGACTTTGAACAAGCTAGAAAATTTATTAACAAGCAAGTTGAAGTATTAAATCGAAGCACCTCTAATAATAGTATTTTTGACTCAGAAGAAGTAGTAGGAATTATAGTAGAATTTCGTATTTCAAATTTTATAGAAATTTTTAAGAACCCTGACTATCATTGTCACTATTTTGCAAAACATAAAAAGTCAGAGTCAGATTTAGATTTTGCGGAATTTGTCGTTTAAAATCGGGAAAATCCAGATGAATTACAACACCATTTTGATTTTATCTATGGTGTTCAGACTGATGACAATCCAACCCAAGCTTTAGCTCGTTTTCGTCAGAATGAAATTACAAAAGAAGAAATGCTTGCTGAGTTTAGAAAACCATATTCTTTTAAACAATTATCCATCCACAACCAATCTTTTTGTGATATAATGAAAATAGAGAAGGTTTATCAATCAAAAACAGGAGAGGAGTTACAAAAATGGCAGTAGTATCATTGGAAAATAATATTAAACTATATAGTTCAGAATTATTTCAAGCACTATTAAAAGCCTCTAATTATAAATTGGATAAGCGTATTGCTCAGACTGTTGCAGAAGGCTATGCTCGTAATCTAGATTATTCTGATCCTGAACTGATGCATGTTGGTGTAACTTCGGTTGCTAACAATCTGCTTACAAAAATTAAACAAGAGTATTTTAATGTATAGTATTTTAAAAAGCCACCGAAACAGGTGGGAGAAGAGTTGCTGGATGCTATCCCCTATTCTCCTGTTTTAGCGGATTTGGGCTACTTGGGTAAGGAACTGAAAAAACGATTGGAAGCCAAGGGAATAGACTTTTTGACGCCGATTCGTAAAAATATGAAAGGAGCAGCTGAGCACAACAATCCTGCTATCCTGGCAATCCGAAGGACCATCGAAACTCGGATCTCTGTCCTAAATGCGTTGTTTAACATTGAACATCCGCTTGCTCGCTCTTTAGCAGGTTTGCAATTAGAGATCGAACGGGCTATTTTGGTCTATAATTTAGGATTTTTTATCAACTAGCAACACGGGTATTATATATGATAGATTTTGATTTTAAAGGAGGATTTATGAATTTGAAAGGTATAATCTTCGATATGGATGGAGTTATAGTTGATACAGAGTACCAAGATTTTCTAATACAGAAAGATTTTATCAAACACCTTAATCCAAAATCTAGTTACGAAGATTCTGAGCTATTGGTATTAGTTGGTAAATCATATTTTAATCTTTATAGGCTTTTACAGCAATTTATTGGGAAACAATATGATATAAAAACTATAGAAAAAGAATATGCTTCTTTTAGTGATGAGAGATATGAAAAAATTGATTATTCTTTACTTTTTAGAAAAGAAATTCTAAAAATTATTGACTATGCATTGAAAAACGGAATCAAATTAGCTGTAGCATCATCATCAAAATATGAGCATATTAATGAAGTTTTAGAAAGGTGTGACATAAAAAAATATTTTGATGTCATCGTTAGCGGAGAGAATTTTGTAGAAAGTAAGCCAAATCCGTCTATCTATTTAACAACGCTACATAAGTTAGAATTGCAAGCAGAACAATGTATTGCAATTGAAGATTCATACTCTGGAATTGAATCTTCAACTAGCGCCGGAATTGCAACTATTGGTTATTATGATAGCCGATTACCATTTTTTAATGACAAAGCGCAATGGAAAGTTGAAAATATGAAAGAAGTTTTACAAATAATAGAATCACAGAGTCTTTGAGTTGAAAGGCGATGAGGGTCTTGAGGACGTTAGAAAGAAATAAACTTGTTTCATAACGAAATTTAAGGTAGAACTTATCAGGACTCTGCCTTTTTAGGCTCTTTGTTAACTGTAGTGGGGGACGAAAATTTTAACAACGAGGAAGGATATGTTTGTCCTTTCTTTTTTGATGTCGGGGACATGAAAGCGTGCTTCTTAAAGTTTGAAAAGTTTCTAAATCTAAATTCTTGTTTGATCATTTTGTTAATGGTTTACGAGAACTGATTTCAAGAAGTTTATTAGAGCAAAGTAACTTGTTATTATCTTTTAGCCTATTAGGAGTATTGAATATTTTAAACCCTGTTTCAAAGAATATTTCGATAATTAGCTACACCATTCAACTACTTTTAACTGTTATTTATTCAATAGTAATTTTTTACATTGACACTAAACTATTTGAAAACAAAAAATTCTAAATCTATAAAAAGTACAAAACAGTAACAATTCAAATGGTGTGAACTTTTTGGTGAAATCTAACTCAATTCGTTTATTTTTAAGGTAAAATTCACACCATTCAATTGAAAGTTATTCAAATTAGATGAAATATTTCTTTCTTAAAAACATGTGGAAACATCGATATTAAGCATATATTGAAATTCATTCAAATACGAGGTGTTCAGAACAGGTATTACAATTTATAAGTAAAAGAAAAAATAACAAAAAGAGGAGCTTCACACTAAAGTTCCTCTTCTTTTAAATATCCGAATCATTATTTTTATTTCAAAAAAGGTAGTGATTCGGTTGATTTCTATTGCAATGTAGTGAAATTTAGAATTTCAAAAATCGCTTAAAATCAAGGTTTCTAACGTCTATTGACGTGTAGTGAATCCCTATTTCACCTCAAATGATATAGAATCAAAAATTCAAGGAGGTATACGAGCATCAGAAATTTGTATCCTAGCAAAACAGAAGGTTGATGATTATAGTTCAAAATTGATAACTACATTAAGCAGTAAAGGAAAACGAGATCCTTTAATTTGGGAAAATATTAGTAATTTTTATGGAAATATCAATGGAATAGATAATTTACTGATGAATTAATTTTAGCAAAATCCTATAAGGAGATTGACAATATAGTTAGTGATATTACTTACCTAATTTCAAATTTTATTCCCAATGAAGAAAGTATGCTAAAATTAATTGATTGTATTATTGAAAAAATAGATGAAAAAAGAATTATTTCCAATTTTTCAACATACAATGGAAAAAGTGACCTAGATATCATTGTCAAGAACTTTTCAAAGTTATTATACATAGAATATTCTCAAACACAAGGTGAATGGCTAGATACAGTCTCTAGTTTCAAGGGTGAAAACTCAATTCCAATTATGACTATAAATAAGAGTAAAGGATTAGAATATGAGGCAGTTTATTTTTTAGGGCTGGAGGATTCTGCATTCTGGAGTTATAATGATCAACCGGAAGAAGATAAAAGTGCGTTCTTTGTCGCACTTTCAAGAGCAAAAAGTCACTTAATATTCACATACTGTAAATTGAGAAATAATAGTCCACAAAATAATAGAAATATTAATGATATATATTCATTGCTGACCCAATCCAATTTAGTTGATGTTATTAATTAATAATGATTAAGGCATAGAAATTAGTTTTTTAGATAAACTAATTTCTATGCCTTGTTTTATCTTTTTTACTAGTTAAAAAGATTGATTATAGTGGGTTATCAAGATATGTTTTTTGAAAACTTTTCAATAACCTAACTAAGTTTAATTCAGTTAGATTTACTTGATTTTCTTGTATGCTATAATCAGGATTTTTATGTCTAGCTTTTTTATAGTAAAAATCGAAATCTTTTTCTGTAACTTCAAGTTGATTCACTATGTCTTTTGATGAGAATTTACTATTTATCAAGTTGTGAGTCTTTTTCAATTCTCTTTTTGTGTCATAAATTACTATACTATTTTTAAATCTAGTTAAAGGATATTTTTCGAGACCAGGTATTGAAGAAAATACTTTCAGCAATTGGTACTTTAAAGTATTTTTGTATAAACAGTGATAATAAATAGTCTCCTGATAATCTATTTTAAAACTTTCTACTTCAGGGGAAGGGACTAGACAATTACCTTGATCTAAATACATAGCCATACATTCGTCAATTGTAAGATGACGATATCGAAGTTGTACTAATTGCCAATCAATATTAGTCTGGTATTGATTTAAACTATAAGGCATAGTTTTGAAACGATTTGCATCATCGTCGGCAAGTTTAATATAAAAATCGGGATTAGGATTATAAATAAAAAATCTTCCGTCTTCATTTTCAATGAAGAACCAATTTTTATAGTCTTTTAAAACATGGAAATACTGTTCTTTGATATTTAAGTCGGTATGATTAAACTTTTGAAACAACTTATTTATTAACTCAAAAGGAGCAGAGGAGTCTTTAGGAGTATTTATAGAGCCATTTCTAGCATATATTAATCCTTTTGGTAATGCCGTATCTTTCTTAGGCTTATAATCTTTTGTTAAAAATACAGGAACTTTATCTGTATCATGAATAATTAAGATGTCAATTTCTTTGTTGTCTATAGTTTCAGTTTGTATGCTAATTTTAATTTGATTATTTGTCGATATAAAGAGTTTATGTAGTAAATCTGTTAGATCTTCTTCATTTCTTCTATTATCATCATTGTTTACACCGATTATATCTAAAGTGATATTATCAATTCCAAAGATGATATAACAATCTTCGTGATGTGATGTATTGACAAAATTTAAGATATCACGCACCAATTCAGTTTTTGAATGATGCCATTTTTGTTTAAAATCATGAAACACATCTTCGGGAGTATTCAATAGTAAATGTATTTGATCTAGACTCAGCATTTTTATTTCTCCAAAAATTAGTTTACAGAAATTTTATCATAGAATCAGAGAAAGTCAATCACAACTATATTAGCTGTGATACCTTTTTCAAATCTTCCCTGTTATCCTAATATCATTCCTAAGAAAATCAAGTCTTGATTTTCTATGGGGGTTTGGGGGCGAAGTCACCAAGTTATCTTATCGTTGGCTGTCAAAACTCGAAGGTTTTGGTCAGCTGGCGATTTGATTTTTGGGATATTGTGGACACAATATCTGAGCTCGCAAAGCCTTACAAGAATGAAAATCAGTTGGTGTAAAAGTGTACGGACATTGTACGGTAGCAGACATTGTCAGTACAGGTATTTTGGAAAGGAAGTAGCAGTATGAAACGAGACGTGCGTGATATTCGGAAACAATTTCGCCTAACAGATGAAGAGGAAAAGCAAATTTTAGCTTTGATGAGAGAGCAGGGAGAGACTAATTTTTCAGATTTTCTCCGTAAAAGTTTACTCTCCTCTGATTTACAAAAACAGATAGAGATATGGTTCACCCTTTGGCAATCTCAAAAGCTAGAACAAATCAGTCGTGATGTTTATGAGATTTTAATCTTATCAAGGGCAGAACATCAAGTCACCCAAGAACATGTATCCATTCTCTTAACCTGCGTTCAGGAATTGATTCAAGAAATAGGGAACTCCATTCCTCTTAGTCAAGACTTCCGTAAAAAATACATGAGGTAGGCACATGGAAAATCGTTACCGAAACAATCTAAAGAAAGTTTTCCTGTCTGATAGCGAATTGGGTCAGTTGAAACATTGTATCGACCAAAGCGGTTGTCAATCTTTTTCGGAATATGCTCGACGAACCCTACTCGATCCTGGTATGAATTTCATCACCATTGATACAACTGGTTATCAAGATTTGGTGTTTGAGTTGAAGAGGATTGGCAACAATATTAATCAGATTGCCCGAAGTGTAAACCAATCTCAGTTAATTTCAAATGATGAATTGCAGAACTTGAAAAAAGGAATCTCCGAATTGATAAGAGAGGTAGAGAAAGAGTTTAGTATTCAAGCTAAAAAGTTGAGGGAGTTTCATGGTCATCACTAAACATTTTGCCGTTCACGGAAAGAGTTATCGCAAAAAAATCATCAAGTATATTCTTAATCCTGAGAAGACCAAGAATCTTGCATTAGTATCGGACTATGGTATGAGGAATTTTCTGGATTTTCCTAGCTATGAGGAGATGGTGCAGATGTATCATGAAAATTTTATCAACAATGACACGCTTTACGATTTTCTACACGATAGGCTGGAGGAGAAACAACGACAAATCCATGCTCATCATATTATTCAGTCCTTTTCGCCAGAGGACAATCTCACTCCTGAACAAATCAATCAGATTGGTTATGAGACCATGAAAGAATTGACTGGTGGAAAGTTTCGCTTTATCGTTACGACCCACGTTGATAAAGGCCATCTGCATAATCACATCATTATAAACTCGGTTGACAGCAATTCTGACAAAAAACTTAAGTGGGATTATAAAGTCGAACGAAATCTTCGCATGATTTCAGATAGATTTTCTAAAATTGCAGGTGCAAAAATTATCGAGAATCGCTATTCTCACCAGCAGTATGAAGTTTATCGCAAGACCAATCACAAGTATGAACTCAAGCAGCGACTCTATTTTTTGATGGAACATTCTAGAGACTTTGAGGATTTCAAAAAGAATGCTCCACTACTACATGTAGAAATGGATTTTAGCCACAAGCATGCGACCTTTTTTATGACGGACTCATCCATGAAACAGGTGGTGCGTGGCAATAAACTCAATTGCAAGCAACCTTATACAGAAGAATTTTTTAAGAATTACTTTGCCAAAAGGGAAATGGAAGAACTCATGGAATTTCTCTTATCAAAGGCTGAGAATATAGATGACTTGATTGAAACTGCGAAACTTTTTGATCTAACTATCATTCCCAAACAAAAGCATGTGTATTTCCAGTTGGCAGGAGTGGAGGTGAAAGAGACAGAACTAGACCAGAAAAATCTTTATGGTGTAGAATTTTTCCAAGATTATTTTGAGAGTAGAAAAGATTGGCAAAATCCAGAAATTGAGGATTTGGTTCAATTTTATCAAGAAGAAAAATTTTCCAAAGAAAAAGAACTTCCAAGAGATGAGAAGTTCTGGGAATCCTATCAAGAGTTCAAGAGCAACAGAGATGCCGTTCATGAGTTTGAGGTAGAGTTGTCACTCAATCAAATTGAAAAAGTAGTAGATGATGGTATTTACATCAAGGTCAAGTTTGGTATTCGTCAGGAGGGGCTTATCTTTGTGCCGAATATGCAGCTCGATATTGAAGAGGAGAAGGTGAAAGTTTTTATTAGAGAAACTAGCTCCTACTATGTCTATCATAAAGACGATCCTGAGAAGAATCGCTACATGAAAGGTCGAACCTTGATTAGACAGTTCAGCTCTGAAAATCAAACGATTCCATTCCGCAGAAAAACGACAGTCGATATGATTAAAGAGAAGATTGAGGAAGTGTATACTTTACTTGAGCTGGATATGGATAAGCACTCTTATATTACAATTAAAGATGATTTAATTCATGAATTAGCAGCTTCAGAATTGAGAATCAATGCTTTGCAAGAACGAGTGACAACCTTAAATCAAGTAGCAGAATATTTACTGGCTTCAGTTGAAAATAAGCAAAAAATGAAATTGAATCTTTCAAAATTGAATATAACTGATAAAATTGGCATTGATGTTGTTGAGAAGGAATTGAATGAGTTAGGTATCCAGATAGAATTAGAGAGCAATAGATATGAAAATATCGTATTTAAAGTGAATAAGTTTATCAATCGTTTGAGTAAGAAAATTTCAAAAGAAGAAGGGATATGTTTTCAAAAATAGGAACCCAGACAACCATTATATAAAATGTGTATCTTTTATAAAACATATTTGAAATTATGATAATTTTTATTGCATCAGTCGTAGATTTAGTTATCACATACGATACAAAAAAATCATCATTTTGAGCAAATATCTCCTTATATTTATTCACTTATTTTCTTACTAGTTTTTTTATTGATTTGTTGGATAAATTCAACTGCTCAATGGTTTTATCTTATCGTTTACTCTTATTTATTATTTTTCTTTTCAATCTCTTTGCCAAGATGAACCTGACTTCAGCTATCAAACTGGAGCAGGTGGAGAAAGAAATCGAAGAAAATCAAAGATTTATGACTAAATGGATAGATGATTACGAATATAAAATTAGGGGATTAGAGAATTTTATCAATATACTTGATAACACAAGAAATCAAAATGTTACCAAATTAGAACGGGAAACAAAATCAGTATAGTTATTTGAGATACCATGAAAAAATTATAAGGCTGATAGTATTAATTTCACTATCAGCCTTACAGGTTATTTAACGTTTCAGAAAAACTATAGTGTCAAGATTAACTAAATAGTATCTAATTCTTTCAAATAATTTTCTATCTTCATCAACATTAAAGGATTGTTATAAATCTTACATAACTCTCTTGCTTCTATATAATAATTTTTGACTTGTTCTTTGTCTAGAAACTTGGCTCCAGCATTTCCTACAAGAATAAGTAGGGGAGCCAGTTGGTAGCTTGTCTGTCTTTGTTTACAGAGTTCAATCGTCTCAAGAGCTTCTTGGATGGCTTCGTTATATTTTTCCTTTGACACTAGGTAGTGAGCGTAGTTGTAACGAACTCTGATGTAGCCAAATAAAAACTCTTGATGCTCGAAATTTTTTGTCTGATATAACTCCATTAAATGAGAGTAGTTTGCCTCATATTCTTGTTCACGACCCACTAAGGAATAGAAATTAGATAGAGTATTCAATGCCTTTAAATAAATCAGAGTATTTGAGGAGACTTTTAATAATATATTTTCCAATGAAGAAATAGCCTCACACTTACTGTCATATTGATAGAAGTCAATAATAGCTTTAATCCATTCAAGGTAAGTTCGATCTTCTAGTGTTAGAAAAGTACTTCGTTCAATCTCTATTCTATAAATATATTCCAAATCTTCATAATTTCTGTCATCTAATAGTCGAGCAGATAATTGCTTGAAATTAGAGAGGTTAGATTTAATTTCAATTTGTTCATTAAAAAAATAATCTAATGGTACTTCAAGTCGTTGTGAGAGTTTGAACAAAAGGTCTGCGGAGGGAATGAAATGCCCTCTCTCAATTTTACTAATCTGGCTTTGTTCACAAATTCCTTCTGCAAGAGTTTGTTGGGAGAGTCCTAGCTCTTTTCTTTTTAATCTGAATTTCTCTGCGAGTGTATTCATTAAAGATAATAAACCTTCCTATTTGCTTAATTTCATTATAAAATTTTTAGTTCAAAATAGCAAGTTAAAGGAATAAAATATTCTTTATGGTAATAAAAATAAAAAAAAGTCCAAAAAAACAATAAAAAAATTAGCTAAATAAAAATATATATGTTAGAATAAAAACAAGGAATCAGAAAGGGGTTTCATTGCGTAACAAAAAAACGTGGAATTGTAGGTAAGTACGTATGACATACAAAAACATGTTATTAGGTAAAATGAAATACTTAATCCTGTTTTTGATTGCCATCCAGAGTGTCTTACTTGCTCTGGTGGCAATTTTTTTAGCAGGTTAAAGTATCAACAGTCATGGCAGAGTTATAATCATCATTCTGGGACCGTAACAGTTTATCTTCAGAAGTTAACAGAAGAGCAATCACAAGATGTATTTAATTGTTTTTTAGAACAGACTGACTTGTCCATATGGACAAAACGTTCTGAAAGTAGTGATACAGGAGAAGGTCTAAATAGGATTTATATAGACATCCTTGGTAGCTCTGCTGGTTTTTCAGATTTTGAAAGTATGGGTAAAATAGTTGTCTCACAACAACAATTTGCAAATTTATTATCTCATAGTGACAATAGTATGACTATTGGACTTGACAAAGGCTCAAATAATATGCTTTACGAGCTTCCAGATTTATTATTTAGCACACCTGTAGTCATTGAACGATTAGATTTTACTTTCCAAAACACTAATACGATTAATGGGATATACCATATCAATGGTCTCCACGATGCTGTCTCAAGAGATAACTTTCTGTTGCATCTTTCAAAGATGTCAGGCATCTCTGTTGAGGATTTGACAAAAGAAAGTTTTGGAAGTAATACTGATCAGGGAATTTGGGGAATAATACTTGCTATCAGCATCTTAGTAAATGCCTTCATTTTACTGATCCTATTCTTAATCTGTGTTCTTCAATCCTTTAAACATTTCGGAACATTGATTCTTTTAGGATGGGATAGAAAAGAATTATGGTCTGCTTTTTTCAAAAATTCTCTACTATTTTCAATCTACATTATTCCAATTATCTCTTTATGTAGTTGGTTGTTGTCAGGCTGGTCTAGTTTTGGTTTATCATCGTTTATTCTAGTTTTTGCTGGAGTCAGCCTCTCAGTCTTGTTACTACTATTTATATTCATTATTCCAACGATTGTTGTTTATTCGGTTTCTCCATTAGCCGCAATTCATAAACGATTACCAATGAAGCCTTTAATGGTAACCTGCTTGTTATTCTATACCTTGGTAGCTGGTTTGTTAATCGCAGTCAGTTACTCTTTAGATGCTCCAATGAATCAGTTTATTGATAATATGAAAGTATCTAGGGAGTGGAAGAATGTTGAAGATATGTACGTTATATCCAGCTTTGTTGAGGGAGATGATGTAGGTACATATGCAGGAACTACAAATTCCCTTGAGCGTAGTATGTATAACTTTTACCAGCGTATATCTAAGCTTGCAGGTGTCTATATTGCCCAAGGACAATTTCTTAATCAGGAGTCCCTTGATGCAGTCTATGGGACATACCAGCATGTTCCTAAAAAACCATTTTGGTATTTGAAATTCTCCTATAATTACCTGCAAGACCTAGGTATTCCCCTAAGTGATGAAGAGTTGCTAGAGATGAGGAATGGTACTCGACTTTATTTTCTACCTAACACGCTCAATACAGAAGAACTTGAGGTGATGAAGGCGTATTTACAGAAAAGTGTCACTGTAAAACCGGGAGATTTACAAACTAATTTCACAGAAAAGCCGAAATTTATGTTCAAGGTTTATCAACCGTCTCGACCAATATTTACTTGGTCAGATTCCATTTCTTATGGTACAACTAGTGAGAATCCAGTTATTTTTGTCTCAACACCAGAGAATTTATACTTCATGGAGTCGGCAAACTTAGTTGTTAGTGGCTATAATGGTCTTTTGAAGATTCGTGATAGGGAAACGATGGAACAGGTAGTGTCCGTTTTAGAAACAGAATTTCCAGATTTAACGGATAATCGGTTGAGTTTTACAACTGTCAGGAACTTTATCAATGGTCTTCAAAAAGATCTGAGTTATACATTTTATCTTTTCGGCACGATCATAGCGATTATCATAATTACGATGATGGCTATTTTCTGGAGTTTTGTCTTAATGTACCGCTTGTTATTTAAAGAAAAATTGTATGTTCAATACTTTATGGGATTCTCACCATGGAAAAGATATATTGGTGTGCTTTCTCTCATTATTAGTTTTTCTGTGATGGAACTAATCGTTTCTATCTTAGTGGGTTCTAAGTTGGGAGTATTCATGACACTAGCTACATTTGCTTTTCAGATAATGCTTCTTTACTTCAGCTTGTTCCGTAAAGAAGGAGAGAGTATCATACAATTATTTAAGGAGTAATCTCATGTCTAGAATTTCAGTACAAAATGTATCAAAACAATTTGGTTCAAGAGACATTTTCAAAGACTTAAGCTTTGATATTGAGGAAAATGAATTTGTAGCTTTAGTAGGACCTTCTGGTTCTGGAAAATCGACTATCCTCAATATGATTGGACTATTGGATACTGTTGACAGTGGTAAAATCCTAATCAACGGAAAAGTTTTGCCTAAGGTAAATTCGCAATCAGCAGTTCATTACCGAAGGAATGTCATCAACTATCTTTTTCAATCCAATGCACTCATTTCTACATCTAGTGTGAAAGATAACCTGATGCTTGCCATGACTTTTTCGAATTTCTCTAGACAGGAGAAGGAGCAGAGAATCAAGGAAACGCTAGAATTTGTTGGTCTACAAAATCGGTTAAATAGTAAAATCAATGAATTGTCGGGAGGTGAACAGCAGAGAATTGCGATTGTGAGAGCTATTTTAAAGCCCGGAGATATTGTCCTAGCAGATGAACCAACCGGATCGTTAGATCCTGAAATGTCTCAAAAAGCATTCGATTTGATTCGAACTTTGAGAGATCAATTTGGTAAAACAATTTTGGTTGTTACGCATAACATGGAGCAAGCACGGCAATGTGATAGGATCATTTCACTGGAGTCGGTTCTTGTAAATTAACTCAACCATTATTAACAGTTGATATGGTTACTTTAGATTATGGAATATCGAAGGAGGAGAGTTCAAACACAAAAAAAATTACATACGATATTATAAAACAGCCAAGTTTGTCTAATCGTTTGGAGTTAAAAACACATGTACTGGTTGAAAATCATATTGATGACCTTATTTATCTACATATCATTGCTAACAATAAATTATTAGATATGGTTATTTTGCACCCATTTCAAAAGAAAATTATCTTTATTCCATGTTATTTTGAGGAAGATATTCTCATTAGTTTAATTAAAGGAGGGACTGTGTTATGGTAACTAAGTATTACAAGTATATTCCTTGGTTAATCTTAGGAGCTATTGGATCTTATGAATCCGCAACTTATTTTGGATATAGTACTTTTGATAAGTTGTATTTATCTATTGTTTTTATGATTGTTTACGTAGCTTTATTCATTCTACACGAAAAATATCTGAAATATAAATATAAAGAAATATTTACACATATTATGAGCAATTCTGAAAAAGATCATCATCCCTAGTAAGATATAGCATAATAAAGCCCTAGCAACCAGATTGTACTGCCCCCAAAAAGTTAGACAATTAATTTAAGCAAAGGATTTAGTTCTGTATTGCACAGGACTGAGTCCTTTTAGTTTTATCATAATTCGTTTGTTGTTGTAATAATCAATATAGTCTACAATAGCTTACTCCAATTGCTCAAGTGACTGAAACGTATTCTCATAACCATAAAACATTTCAGACTTAAGAATGCCAAAGAAAGATTCCATCATACCGTTATCTGGGCTATTTCCCTTACGTGACATAGATGGTTGGATTCCCTTATTCTTTAAAAAATGATGATAGAAATCGTGTTGGTATTGCCATCCTTGGTCACTATGGAGAATTGTATTTTCGTAATGGTTCGCTGTAAAGGCTTGTTCTAGCATAGCTTTCATTTGTACTAAGTTCGGCGAAGTAGAAAGATTGTAGGAGATAATTTCGCTGTTAAAGCCATCTAAAACTGGTGATAAATAAAGCTTGAACTGCACCCCAAAAGTTAGATTTTTCTGTCTAATTTTTGGGGTGCAGTTCATAAGTTAGTCTCTTTTTTATCATTAATATAGAACTGTTTCAAAGTTCTTTTTACACCCTATAATTGAATAATCTAAATACTCATTAATTTTCTAGTTCCGTTTTCAACTAAAACAGCTTCTGAGTTAGTGAGAGAACAGATGTCCAATGTTGGGAATTGCTCGAAGATATCATTGGTAATTTTCTTAAATAAGTGAGGGAAAAATAATATTTTTCTCCAATGACCCTTGACAACTGAATAGACCAAGGTGGGACGTTAATCATTTGTGGAGCAATTTAGCCAGACACGCTGTGATATGAGCGGGAACTGTCAGCTATAAAATAGAGTGGTACTCTATCTGCCATGACACAAGCGAGGACAATGATACTTCTAACCGTTTAGGCTGCCATCGTAAAAAGATAGTGGGTGAAACTCCCATGAGTAGTAATATCACCAATCATTCCCACTGGGATCAACTTAGAGTAGCTTGTTATTAGGAGGGAATGTTTTGGAATAATCAGTAGTAAAATATAGTGTGCAACTTTCAATGCTTAATTTTTTATACTCCTGAAATATGCTGACTAATAGTCACATAATCAAAATGTTGGAATTTATAAGTGTGAATAAAAGTTTTCATACTATTTCCCCTCGGTTTTTCTTTCTTCACCTATGTGAACTCTATCAGAAAGTCAGGCTAAATCTTATTTAGTTACAAGTAATAGCTAGCTTCTATAGAATGATAATGAAAATTCTAGATTGGATTTGCATAATACTGTTATCAGTAGATCTTCTATCATTGATTTGTTTCACCGGTATTACAGAATCTCGATTAGTTTTACAAGTAAAAATAGAACGTTTTCTATCCTAACGACGAGCAGTATAAGCAGTTTTTTCCTTTGTTTAAATAAAACTAAAATTTAGTATTGTTCAGCTTCAGAGAAGTGCTTGTATGATTGATTTGTGAACATTTTCCTATAATTTTGTAATATTTTTGAGACTATAATATATTAGATAAACATGTCTTTTGTGTTTCATTTTATTTTACAATAAGACTAATTTTTGAAAGCCAGTAATTTTAAATAGTTGATAAAATCTTTGCTCTCAGACGGTTAATAGATATGCTTATGAGAAGTGTTTAATAAATTAATTTTAGTTCAAAATGTCCAGTTTGGACACTTTGAAAGATTTCTTAGTTTTATATATTATACTTTTCTCAGGAGAAAGCTAGATGTACAGACGTTTGAGAGATTTGAGGGAAGATCACGATTTTACCCAAAAACAAATAGCTAAAATACTTTCGTTTACAAACTCAGCTTATGCTAAAATTGAACGGGGTGAGCATGCCTTGACGGCAGATGTATTGGTAACTCTCTCAAACTTTTACGATGTCAGTACAGACTATCTATTGGGATTGACAGATTTTCCTGATAAAATTCGCTTTAGAAAATAATCTCCTCAATTTCATAGAGTGTGAAAATGAGGAGATTTTTTATTTGTTCTTTGACAATTAAATAGTCCAAAATGGTACTTTCCTCATTTGTGGAGCAGATTTGAATGGCTCGCCATGACAAGAGCGATTTTAAAACCATCAATAAAATAGAGCGATACTTTATATGCCATGATACAAATGATATACAATGATACTTCTGACCGTTCAGGCTGCCACCGTAAAAGAGCAGCAAGTGAAATTCTTATGATGACTTCATCAGTCATGCCATGGAGGTGAAAAAATCTAAGAAAGGAAGTAGTAAAATCATGGAAACAGTAAACTATAAAGATTTAGTTGCGATTGGTTTTCCAGAGCACACATCGAGGAATATTATTAGACAAGCAAAAAAGATTGCTGTAAAAAAGTTTGAAGAAGCTAGAAAAAATGATAAGAATGCGGTACAATTAGGATGTTCACCTTTCGATAATAAAAGGTTAGGCATTGCTCCTAAAAATATTGTAGAAAATTTAATTGGTATTTCTTTTTCAGATATAGAAGGTGAGAAAAATGGTTATATCAAAGACAAAGAAATATAAAGGTGTATACAAAGATTCAAAAGGAAAAATTTACTTTCAAATTGAATTAGGAGTTGATCCAATAACTGGGAAAAGAATTCAAAAGAAAGGAAGGAAAAATCAACAGGGACTACCGTTTAATTCTTTTAAGGAAGCTTATGAAGAGATACTTCGTTTAAAACATGAATTTGTGAACTCTACTATTAATAATAGTTTTCTAACTTTTAGAGATTTTATGGAAGAGATTTATTTAAAATATTATCAACAAAAAGTTCAATTTGTAACTTATCAGACCGCTTTACCACATCATCAGTTATTTATTAAGCAATTTGGTAGTAAAAAATTATCAGATATTAGTACTATTGACTGTGAAAGATTTCGCTTAGCTATTATAGACAAGTATTCTAGTAACTATGCTAAAAATATGTGGTCTAGATTTAAAGCATGTCTGGGCTATGCAGAAAGATTGGGTTATATTGATAGAGTTCCTTTTAAAGGATTAGATAATCCTAGAGGAAAGCACCCTGATACAAAATTTTGGACATTTGATGAATTTAAGAAGGTAATAAACTCTTTTGATATTAGTGAGTATGAGGGACTCCATAATTACATGACGATCTGGTTATATTTTATGACTGGTTTAAGAGTTAGTGAGGGTATTGCTCTTAAATGGGAAGATATTGATTTTGAACGTAAATGGATTCATGTTCATTCGACGATTGAGAAGGATAAAAACGGTGTATGGTATGCTAAACAACAAACAAAGACAGTAGCAGGGAATCGTAAAATTGATTTAGATGATTTTACGATTACAATACTTAAAAAATGGCGAGAAGTTCAAATCAAGAATGATGATAAAGATTATGTAATATCACGTTTTGGTGCCCCCTTGTGTAAGTCTACAATTTCTAGGATAATAAAAAGGCATGCTAAGATTACTGGGGTACCAGAAATTACGGGGAAAGGATTAAGACATAGTCATGCATCTTATCTTATAAATGTGTTACATAAGGATACTTTATATGTTTCATATCGATTAGGACACGCTGATAAGTCAACCACGTTGAATACATATAGTCATTGGTATTATTCAGGTGATTCAACAATTTCAGAAGAGATTACAAACAGTTTAGATAATCTTGGATTATCAATTTACCTACCAAATTCCTGCCAGAGTTGAAAATTGAGGAATTAACCCATTAATACTGGGAGAAAATAGGATTTGCAAATTGTTACTCTTAAATAATAGAGTAACGCAAATTGAATGCGAAAGCCTAGTATATTAAGGTTAAGAATTGCTTAAGGTGATTTAAATCTTAAAGAGGGGAGTTATTCCCCACCAAATCCCCGCCAAGTTAGATCTTGGCGGGGATTTTTTTCTACAACAAAATAGACTATATAATCCCTTTGTTAGTTTTACCTTATGCAGAAAGCATGGTGATGTTTTAAACTAAATCCAATCATCGCCTTCAACTGGTGCATATGCCCACCACACCCAAGCTAAACCAAGATCAGTAGCTTGAATAATACTATTTCGCATAGTAATTAAATTATGATAAAGTGCAAAATCAATGTATTCATTTAACTGATTTCTTTTATCAGCATAGCCTTCTTCAATTAATTTTGAGATTGATTCAGGTGAACTAACGTATTCTAAAAAGCTAGTGAAGTAGGTATCTGTTATTAATTTTTCACGAATTTCAAAATTTGAACCTTTGAATTCTCTTTGTAACTGATTTTTAATTGACATCTTTTTCTCCTTTAAATTTATACCATGTCTGTAAAATGTGTTAAAACTATTAGCCATACAACAACCCATATTTTAAGTATGCCATAAAAACGTCGAAAAACTGTTTTTTTCCGTTTTTTTTTCTTCATTTTTTAGTCGAAAATGAAATACTTTAAAGAATATAGTTGGTCACTGTAACGGATAGACGCCAGTGGGAAAGATGGAAGACCGAGACAGCCATCAAGGCTAAACGATTATATTTTGTAGGCAGGGCTGAATTTAAGGCTTTTTTATAGTTTGATCCACGAATTTTATAAGGTTCATCTCTTAGTTCATTAATGAAGTTTTTCTTTTGTTTTTCAAATTTCTTTAATGATTTATCCCTTAAATTTTGGTGACCAACCTCCCAACGTTCTATTAAAAAATTTTTTAAATTCACCTTGAAATTTGGATTATCTTGGAGTTTCTTCAAGTAGAAGTAATAACACTCTCTTGCATGTTGAGCTCGCATCCCATGTAGATTGATTAGATTATTCATTTCCACATCTGTAAAGATATAATCATCCTCTTGTTTATTTTTAAAAGTATCGAGGACTACTGGAACATCTTGAGGAAGAATAAGTTGAGGTTGAAATTTTCCTCCCTTCCCACGCTGAACTAAAACATAGTAATTTCCATTATTATCTTTTCGAATATCTTTTCCTTTTAATTTTTTTAATTCGGATCTACGAATCCCAACTGCCCTCTGAAAATTAACCAGCCGAGAGAAGCGAGAGTCTGTTTCTTGATGTTTACCTTGTGAGTTTTTTGATTTTACACGACCTCGGATAATTTTGTCACTTGAACGCTTGTCTTTTCTAATTCTATTCATATTGATATCAACTGCTTTGCAGATAGGTGCTAAATAAGTATGAATTGTAGCAACAGAGTATTGCTTTGGATCATCATTTAGATCTAGTTGATATAGTTGAATCGCTTCTTCAGTAATATCTGATTTTTTCCTAATGTTGTGTTCTTTAGCCCACTTTGTGAAGCGAGTAATTGCTCTTTTATAGCTTGTCCTCGTTCGATTGTTTGTGATATTTTTTGAAGCTGCAATAAATAAATCGTGCTTGAGGGAATTTCTTTTTCTTGGCATTATACATTCCTTTCTATCTAAAATAGTACATATTATTGTTAAACTGCCTCCCACCCTTTTTTTAAAAGCTGGGTATGCTTTTGATTCTTCCCATCGAGGCTAACTCTTGAAGTTTAATGTTTTCGATAGATTTTCAGTACTCACCGTGATCTATGTTTGGAAGGATCATAAAGATGTCATTGCTTGTTCGAGCTAATAAAACTTTTCTATTTTACTTTTTTTATTACATTATTTTTTTACTTTGCTAAACTAGTTATTTTTTTAGTTTTTACTTTTATTTTTACCTTTTTTATTTTACCTTAAACACGTTTTTCTTTACTTTTTTATCTACTAAATGGTTATTCTTTACTTCATGTTATTCAGTAGAGAATAACCATTTAGATTTTCTTTCTTTTTTTCTTAGTTTTTTCCTTTGCAATGACTAGCATATGAGAAATAAGTATGTTAACCGTGTCCGGTAACAAACTTTCTCCCATATGACTAATGGCTCTACTTATTCAATTCAATTTAATTTATAATAATAGTATGCCATATTTTTATAAAAATAAAGATAGAAGAAAAACATCGTTATTTTAGGAGTGGAAATGTTGTTTTTATTTTTACAAAAAAATGGCATAATAATAGTATAGATAAAAAAAGGCAGTGGTGAACTGTCTTTTTTTGTTCCTTAAAAAAAGGGGGTAGCAGATGCTCAAGAACAATCGTTTAATAATAATATTAAAGAGAGTAAGGCCACCGTGAAAATTCACGAATGAAAAATATTTTTTAATAATAATCGGAGGAAAACAAAATGAAAACGTATAAAAACCATGTGATTAATTTAACCCAACAATATCTTACAGAGTTAATTAATCACAATGAAGAAGTCAATATTAGAATGTTTTATTCAACATTTGAAGAGGATCAGTATATCTCAATCTTGAATGAGCAGGATCAAGAAGTGTCTTTCAATTTTGTAAATGATAGCATTGAAATTGAATTGATTGATCCATTGTGTGAGAAAATTTTGATTACATTTGATACTGTAGAACAGACAGCCAAAGTTCATCGAGTATTTAAATTTCTCTTAGATTTGTTTTTTAAATTCAATTGGCATGAATCAATTGCAGCTTTATCAGTAGCAGATTTCTGGGAATTAATCAAGAATTACGAGAATGATAACCTCGATATGACGTTTGGTTACCCAAGAATCGCAGGCTCCAATAGCTAATAACCATATTTTTACGCACAAAAAGAGTGGGAAAGGAATCGTTTTTATACTTATCCTTTTCCACTCTTTTTATTTTGTCTCGTTAATAATTGTGTTAATAGCTGAAATGACTTTATTTTGTTTGTACTCTGGTAAAGATTTGATAGTGTCGATAAGCTGTGCTAAGTCAGTACTTTCTTCTTTAAGTGTTAAATCAAAAAAAGTTTGTAGATCAACATTCAACGCATCTATAATTTTCTCCAGAGTACTAATTTTTATATTGGGCTCTAAATTTTCTAACTTATACGCGTAATTGGTACCAAGATCTGCTTTTTCTTCTAATTGTTCCTGAGTCATTCCTGACTGGGTCCGCAGAATCCGTATTCGTTTGCTTATATACTTTTGTAATTCTGACATTGCTCACCTCTTAAGACTATTTTACAGCCTTATAAGGTTAGGTTCTAGTTCTTAAAAGGTTGGTTACAACTTTACAAAGTTGCTAAAATATAGTATAATTCGGTTGTTTATAATTATATAGTGATAATTTGCTCAATACTCTATCATAAAGGTGGGAATTATGAAAAAGAAAACGATCAAAGCAACTGTATCTGCTGTATCAATAGCTACAGCTTTTGCGGGAATTTCCGTTGTACAAGCGGATGAAGTAACTGCAACTCAGCCAAATGAGTCGACATTAAGTACTGGATCGACAACTTCTTCGTCTACAAATATAAAACAAGTAGACGGAGTATTTGTACATAATGGAGTTGCAACTGTAACGAAAACGCCAACTTCTGAAGTTGTAGAAGAAGCAAGAACGATCAAGGAAGAAACGGATCAATCGGTTTCAAATCAAGAAAGTGCATTAGAAGACGCTAAGACTTCGGAAGCAGTCGCTGGATCAAAAGTTTCCAAAGAAAGTGTTAACTTAAAGAATGCTGAAGCAAATAAAGAATCAGCTACGCCTGAAAAAATTGAAAAAACCAAGAATGAAATATCAGAAGTAAAAGCTGATATTGAGAAAAAGGAAACTTCACAAAAAGATGCAACTGATAAAGTTCTAGAAGCTGAGAAGAAACGTAATCAGCAATCAGAGGTTATTAAAAAAGATCAAGATAAAATTTCAGAGCAAGAAAAGAAAGTTTCGACAGCTGAGGAAGCAGTAGAAACTGCACAAAAAAATCTTGATGGTACTGGAGCATCGGAAATCATTGCTGAAAGAGACAAAGCAAAAAGTGATGTAGCTGAAAAAGAATCAGCAGAAGAATCAGCGAAAAAGGCTTTGGAAAATGCTATTAGCGAAGACAAAAATAAAGCTGAAGAACTCAGTAAAGCTTCAGCTGATGAAAAAACGCAACTTAGTGCTAGTCAGGTTTCTGCTAAACAATTAGCAGATGCTAAAAAGGTTGCAGAAGAAGCAGCGAGTGCATTAGTGAAGGCTCAAAAAGAGAAAGAAACTGCTCAGAAAGTTTTAGACGGTACTGGCGTTGAAGAAATTGTAGCAGAACGTGATGCTGCTAAAATAAATTTAGATGCTAAAACAGCAACTGAAAATACAGCAAAACAGGAACTCGATCGTGCCAAAGAAGCGGATGATAAAAAAGCTACTGCACTAAAAAATGCAAAGTCTGTCGAAACAGATCAAATAAAGAAAAGCCAAGAAACGGCGAAAAACTTGTCATCTGCTGAGGAAAAACAAAAACAAGCACAAGAGAATCTAAAGAAAGCTCAAGAAAATAAGGTATCAGCGCAAAGTAATCTTGATGCTTCTGAATCACAACTTGCCCAAACAATTGCAAATCGTGATAGTAAAGCAAATGATTTAGCAAATAAACAAAATAGTAAGATTCGTGCAGAAGAAGAGCTCAAAACAGCTAAACAAAATGATGCTAAAAAAGCTTCAGAAATTTCAGCTTTAACTACTAAGAAAAACCAAGAAGAGGCTAAAGTAAATGAAACTTCAAATGAGCTAGCGAGTGCAACATCAGTAGCTCAGGAAGCAAAAGAGAATAAAGAGAAGGCTGATCAAGCAGTTGAAATGCTGAATCAACAAATTGCAGCAATTAAAAATCTCACTATTCCTCAATTGCCTCAAGATGTCATTGATGCCTATAAGGCTTACCTTGCTGATGACTCAGACGCAAATAAAAATGCCTTAAACGACGTTATTCAAAAATGGTTCAAAGATAGTAAATATGATTTTGGAACTGCATTAACAGAATATTCCCCTGAACACCAAAATATATTCATAAAGGAATGGTCAAACAAGGATATTGTTTTGCCGATCGATGATTCAGTCGTAGATTTAGACAATTTAACTGACAAGCAAATTGAAGCTTTGAGCCAATATTATGCACTTCTCGCCAACAATCTGCAAGACCAAGTTTGGGGTAGTCATCATTATATTGTCACTGAAGAATCTGTTCAGGGTGTCAAAAACATTGCAAAAGCCTATGCTGAAGAAAATAAACCATATAGCACAAGTCACAGCGATACTGCTTTAGCGAAAGATGGATTAGATTCCATCGTATGGACTGGAGAAAACATGAGCTATGATAATACTTTGCTTGGTTATGGTGCGTATTATTCAGAAGCTAAAGAAACTCGTAAAGCAACAATGTCTCAATTGTATCGTGAGGTATATGATGCTGTAATTAGTTTTATGACAAATGATGTTCATGCTTATTTTGGACATATGAAACTTATGATTGGGCAGAAAGCTCCTACAAATATTCGGGCAATTGGAGCTGCAAATAGTTTCACACCAAGTGGTGTTGGACGCATGCACTTTATTGAATTCAAAGGTCAAGATGCACATCTTGAATATGTTAAAGATGAACAAACTGGTGAATACCATTTTGTAACTGTTGACGATTATTATGATAAAGGGATTGCTAAACCTCTAGCTACTCCATTTGATACTTCAAAAATGGAAGATGAATTAACAGCTGCTAAAGCTAAGCAGACTACAGCAAATACGGCAAATGATTCTGCACAGAATCGTTTGAAAAAAGCTAAATCAGAAAACGATAAAAGTACAAAAGCTCTCAAAGAAACGACAGCAAAATTAGATGCTCTGAAAGCTACTCCTGATCAAACACCTGCAGCTACTACTAAATTGGAAATCGCTACACAAAATTATAATGAAGCCCAAACCCAATTTAATAAGGCTCAAGATGCACTTGATCAATTAAATGCTGATATTCAAAGCAAGCGTCAAGCTTTAGCAAATGCAAAAGACAATTTAGACCAGGCTACAACAGCAGAAGTAAAAGCTAAATCTGATCTTGAAAAAGCAAAACTAGAAAATCAAAATGCGAATCAAAATCTGAAACAAACTCAAAAACTTGTAGCAGAATTAATGTCAGTTCCTGATCAAACTCCAAGTGCACAAAAGAAATACGACAATGCGAAACAACTAAAAGAAGATGCTGAAACAAGATATATCAAAGCTCAAACAGCTCTGGATAACTTAAATGCAGACCTTCAAGTTAAGCAAAAAGCATTAGAAACTGCAAAAGAGCAGCTTGAAAAAGCAACAGCAACAGATAAGACTGCAAGAAACAATTTAGATGAAGCAACAAAAATTCATGAAAAACATTTGGCAGCCTTAAATGCTACACGTCAAACGATTGCAAGATTAAACTCAATCTCAGATAAGACACCTCTTGCGAAAAAGAATTTAGATGAGGCTTCTCGACAATTGATTGCTGCCAAGACTCGTTATGCAAAAGCCCAAACAGCGGTTGAAAATCTAAATGCAGATATTCAAACAAAACAAAAAGTTTTAGCAGATGCGCGTGCAGAATTGGATAAAGAACTTAAAGTTCTTTCAGATATGAAAGCTGTAAAAGCTACAGATGAAGCAGAACTCAGAAACCGTCAGAATAAGGTTGAAGAGTTAAAAGATAAAGAAAGTCAAATAAAGAATGAAATTTCTAAATTAAAGACTAATTTAGTTGCTTTAGAAACACTTTTGGATCATCTTGAAAATGCTGATGCATATTTGAAGAAAGCAAAAGAAGCATATGAGAATGCAGTTGAAGAGCATCGTTTAGCACTTGAGAATGTAGCAAGAGAGGAAGCTAAACTTAAAATATTTCTACAAGATCAATTAGATGCAACTGCACAATATGAAGCAGTTAGGGAAGCCTATTTAAATACTCGTACAAGACAAAGCGAAGTCTTTAACGATAAAGTAGATCACAAGATGATTTCTCTGAATCCTGCGTTAGAAAAGAGTATACCAGAAAGTACTTCTAATGAACGAGTATATAGCTATGCTGGAAATCAAGCTAAATATGCTGCAAATAGAGCCTTGCCTAATACAAGTTCAATTGAGAATTGGTTAGTGTTTGCAATGGGAATTGTTCTTTGTAGTTTTGGTATTTCAGTATCACGGAAACATCGTGATTAATAAAAGCTGGTAAGTATTTCTTATTGTAGTAATGAATAAAAGTTTATCATTCAAAATTTGATTTTTTACTAATGATTTTAGTGAAACTAGGTATATTAAAAAAATAATAAATATCTTTAGATATTTATAGGAGGAAAAATAATGAAAAAAATTATTGCTTTAGTTGTTTTAGTACTTGCGGTTGCCGGTGGAGTATTCTTTTTCTTGAATCAAAATTCAGGACCAGAGAAGCAAATTATTGGTACTTGGTATGATAGTAAACACGATTCAACTATCGTTTTCAATAGCGATAAAACACTAGAAGTAACAAATAATAAAGACGAATCTAGAGATGGAACTTGGAAAATCGCTGGGAAATACGTCAAATTAAAGGTTTCTAGTGCAGCGAGTGCTAAAGCTGAATTACCTGGAAAAGATGAAAAAGAAGTAAAATATTTAAAGATTCAATTTAATTCAATTGAAACTGTTAACAGTGATTTTCGTGTAGCAGACGGAACTTTTGAAAAACAGTAATATAATTTAAGTATCTATTTTAAATATACGTGAAATTATCGCAACTGAAATCGGAATAAGAAAATTGATGCAATAGAATATAGAGAAAGCCTTGGAATGATTCCAAGGCTTTTTTAGCTATCTATATATACCTTGTATATTCTATCTGGTTTAGTGTGATATATTCATTGTTAATACTCTTCGAAAATAAAATTCAAACCGCGTCAACGTCGCCTTGCCGTATGTGTAGGGATACTGACTACGTCAGTTCCATTTCAACCTCAAAACAGTGTTTTTAGCAACCTGCGGCTAGTTTACTAGTTTGCTCTTTGATTTTCATTGAGTATAAATAAAAATATGAGTTCTCCTCTTATTTTAAAAAATAATTATTTTATAATTTTTTTATACTTAGTGTAAACTATTCAGTGCGTCCCAAATACGGGAGGTTTGTTTCTGATTTTCATATTTGGATTATAATACTCTCATCAGAGTTACTTAAGGAGTAAGATATGAACCAGATTATGAAACAATATAAATTACTATATTTCTTGCTTATTTTATTAAGTCTGACAAGTGCTCTTTTAATGACATTCTTCTCTCTCCAATTAGGAAGAATACTTGATAGTATATCTAATTCAAATAGTGGATTACTCTTTCATATCACTATTTGTGTAAGTTCGATTTTACTGTGGTTCTTGATTTCTTGTTCCTATTCCTATCTTAAAAACCAATATGTAAAAAAAGTTATTTTAGATCTAAAAAGGCGTCTCTTATTACATTATTTATCGCGTGAATTTAACCAAATTGACAACCGTAACCATTCAGATTTCTTAAATAATATCACCAAAAACAGTGACCTTATTCAAGAAAATTTATTAATCCCTAAAATCTCTCTAATTGCAAATTTAGGGAGCCTTATCATGAGTGTGGTTGCTATTATTTATATAGAATGGCGATTAGCATTAGTCTTTCTTTTATTGTCGAGTCTAACGATTTTTCTATCACAAATTCCTGGAAAGTTAATGACTAAATCAACAAATAATTATTCTCTACAAAATAATCACTATTTGTCAAAAATGACAAACTTTATTAATGGTTTTGAACAAATTAAGTTATTAAATATTCAAAGCTGGACCCAAGAAAAAATTCAGGAAATCAGTTTAGAATTTGAAGAGTCCAGAAAAACATATCAATTCTTAAAAGACTTAGCTTCAACTACTGGAATTTTACTAAGTTTTGGCTCTCAACTATCCTGTATGGTTGCTGGTATCTTTTTTGTAAGAAATAACTTACTGACTATTGGATTACTAGTAGCAAGTATTCAATTATTAAACGGTGTTTTTGCTCCATTACAATCTATTCTTTACAATAAAAATTTAATCAGCAGTAGCAAGTCCATTATTGATAATATCCAAGAAAATTTATATGAGACAAATCATGAAATTTTCCATAAAACAAGGACAATTGATTGTGATAACATTTCGACCATTTCTATTAGCCAATTACATTATGAAATTGAAAATAAAATATTATTTGATCATTTTTCCTATGAATTTAAAAAAGGCAAACGCTATGCGATTATAGGTGCTTCAGGAGCTGGGAAAACAACTTTAGTAAAATTAATACTAAACTATTATTCCAAAAATCTTTATGATGGGGAAATAAAAATCAACGGAAAACAGAATATTGATATTCCCTCAGAGGAGTTATATAAAGATATTGCATTTGTGCAAAAAAATGATTTTCTGATTGAAGGAAATATCCTAGAGAATATCAAACTGTCCAGAAACCTTTATTTAACTGAAAAATTAAGAAAAGCCTTAGGATTTAATGAAGACTTCCTTAATAAGAGTCTATCTCAATCAAATCAAACCATTTCAGAAGGAGAAAAGCAACGAATTGATTTAGCTAGGTTTTTAGCCAAACCATATTCTGTATATATTTTTGACGAACCTACAAGCAACCTTGATCCAATAAAAGCCAAAGCAATGATGGACTACATTCTATCCATTAAAGATGCAATTGTTATTGTCATTACTCATGATCAAAATCCAGAAATATTGGAAGAGTTTGATCACGTTATTACCCTATAGATAAATGGCCTAGTCTACTAAATGAATGATGTGTTTCTCAAAGTATTCTTTGTAATTTTTGTAGATTGTTTTATTGAAGAGTTCGAAAATTTTTAAAGCTTCTTCGATTTTTAAAAGTGATTTTTGATTATGATAGAATTTCAGTTCCAAATATCCATCTAAATACAGCAAAATAGTTTGTTCAAAAAAATCTGTGGAATCCGCTAATATATTCTTCGTAGCCTGTTTTAAAAATAAAGATTCCTCATATAAGTCGTTCTCAATCATTATAATCAAAGAATTGAGAAGTAGTTGAATGAGAGATTGTCTATTTTTAGGTATAGAGCTATACAACTTCCCTTTTTTGAGCGCCTCTTTGGCATATCTAAATAATAAATCTGGAGATAGAACACGACAGCAATTTCCAAGGATGAGCGTTTCGTAATAACCCCAGTTTTCAACAGAAAATAAATAGTTTGTAAGATAAGAGGCGTCTTGACGACTCAATTGATGATTCTTATCCATTCCCGAAACAATACTTTCAATGAAAATAGCATTTAATTTATGGTAATGAGAATTTGTCCTATGAAAAAGTTCTATTTCTTTCTCTACCATATCTAGTAATGCTTGAGAATCTTCATTATATGCGGCCTGTTTAACAGAAGCTATTAAGGTATTAAAATCCGAAGGTTGATAATGATTACAGATAAGCAGAAATTCCTCTAGTGTTACTCCTATTCTTTCAAGAAGATACAATAACTTAAAGACAGAAATCTCTGTTTCTCCTAATTCAAATCTAGATATTTGAGATTTTGAAATTTCAGCACCTGCTAATGAAGAAATAGAAATTCCCTTTTCTTCTCTTATTTTCCTATAAGTTTCACCTAAAATCATATTTATCTCCATTTACCATAAAAAATCATTAGAAAGCGTGACAGATTATGAAAAAATACTATCAAATCTTTTTATTATTATTATTTGATATTATCATTATTATTGGATTATATCAATAAAATTAATGAGTGTGTGAAAATTCAATACTAGGAGAAAATGAAATAAATATTTCCACAATAAAAAGTATGATATCAAGTTTTTTGGAAAGCCTCTGTTTGTAAATTATTTTAACTCACAGTTGATGATTCCACAAATTGAAAAGTTTTAAACTTAGCATTTAAACGCTCAATTTTAATACGTATTACAACTATCTCTATTAAACTTCTTATCCTCTACAGTCGATACATGCTTTTTAGAACTTTTTAAAGGAAAAAAGATATCTCATGAATATTCATAGTATCTAAATAACAAAAACAAGTAATTGCTCTGACAAACTTGACCTATACTTTCTTTAAAAAGAGTAAAATCATGTGTATGACCGTCTCAAAAAACTAATTGACAGGCACGAAGTGTCGTTAAATCGATTATGATTGTGTCTTTATGGTGTATATCTTTTTCCAGGATAATTCTTACTTTGGTTTCTTTTAGGACATTGAAATAGGACTTTCTGTGACATCAATAGCTATAGTGACACTTGTTAATTTTAAGTTTTCTAAGTCAAATAGACTTGAGGAATGAAGAGTGTATTCTACGAATGTTAATGTTCACTAGTCCAAGACCAAAATCAAAAAACTAGAAGATGTTGAGTTGATTAATAGCATAAATAATGCAAGTTCAGAATTAACTGTTTTTCTAGACTTAAAGTTTTTGTGCCTCCTCCTTTACAGTGTTTGGATTTATAAGTTGTATCTAGACAGGATATCTTTGTTGGGAAGGTATCCTTTTTGACACTAATAAATAATTTAAAGTTCTCAGGAGTTAGTTGCATGGTTTTTCGTAAATAGTTTTCTTAACTATAGTATAGCATAGTACAGTATGGCACTTTATTTTTTCCAATAAGTCTATTATACCCCAAGGACAGCTGGTTTTAATTTTTTCTCTGAACTGTACGATTTTGCGCCAGAAATGTAGGAATTACCTTTCGTTGTGATGTGATAAAACTTACAAATCTTTTTTGTTATTCTTGACCTAGTTTTTTAGAAAGAAGGTCTAAGATGTTAAATAAAGTCAAAACTAAAGCCTTAATTAGTGTTGGAGCAGTGGCTGCAACTAGCTTTATTCTCTGAATCTTGCATGATAAGAAGAATAAAGAAATAAAAAGAAAAATCAAAGTGTTTGTTTATCGGCAATCATCACAATTCGGTTTTTTAAAATAGGATGGTATATTTTGTTTCTTTGACCAAACTATGACCAAAATTTGAACAAAAAATAGATTTGACTTTCGGTTAATAATAAGCTTAAAAGTTTTTTGAAGGAATCTATTTAGCACAAAAAAACACCTATTCGGGAAAATAGGTGTGAATGATGTTATTTATATCCATATTGTTTTAGTGCGTTATTATATGCTTCGCTATCTTTAAGATAGTAGTCGTGCTTAACTCCACTAATATCAACAGAAAAGACCCCATCTTTAAATGAATATTCTTCTGTTCGACTTGCAATATTTTGTCCAGTTAATTCGATCGTATTCTTTTTTTTGTTAATGATAAAACTATCGGCTTCTCCATGCTCAATGGAAGCACTATCTCCTTTAATAGTAAATACCAACTCGTTTCTTTCACTTGAGATCCAATAATACTCCCCATCTAAAGATTGGTAGTTGTTTTTTGAGCAAGCAATTAACGTGATTATTGATAACGAAAGTAGTAGTATACCTATTATTTTTCTCATAATCTTTGCCTCCTTTTTCAATATAGTATACCAAAATATCATTACAGAATTAATACAATTAATGTCTGTTATAATAGAAAAATCAGATATTGTCTATTATAACAGACATTCACTAGGCTTAGTCCTGTGAAAGAAATATCTTTATTAATTTTAAAAAAAGTAGTATAATATATTTACCTGAATAGAGTAATTAGTATTGTAGGTTCGAATCCTACCCCCATCATTCGCTCTAATTACTAACTGCTTTGGCATAATTACTTCTGTTCTATTTGAAAAATTTATTGAACTCATTTTTTGGGAAAATAAAACTAACAGTAGGAGAGTGATTTTTATGTTAATTTTTTCAGGAATTCTCCTAATTACATCTAGCGTTAACGGTGGGGTAGCCAAATAGGAAAAGGCGGAGTAAAAGTTAGATGTATATTATGTGAGAGTGAAGATCGTTTTAAAAGCGATCTTTTATTTATAGTACGATTTGTAAGTAAAAGAACAAATAACAAAAAGAGGAGCTTCATACTAAAGTTCCTCTTCTTTATATATATCCGAATCATTATTTTTATTTCAAAAAAGATAGTGAAAAAGGTAGTGATTCGGTTGATTTATATTGCAATGTAGTGAAATTTAGAATTTCAAAAATCGCTTAAAATCAAGGTTTCTCACATCTATTGACGTGTAGTGAACCCCTATTTCACTTCATACTTTGAGGGTTGATGATTTGGTCACAATTGCCTAACCAAATCCCGATTCACTTTAATATTGCTGATCAGGCCGATAACTTCCAACCAAAACCCCTGGTTGTGTTTGGCCTTCCTATTCTCCTTCTCTTGGTGCATCTGTTTGTGATCTTTATGATCGGACGTGATCCTAAGAATCGCATGATGAATGAGAAAATGGTCAAAGTAAACCACTGGTTGACTCCAATCGTTTCTTTAAGTATCTCCTATCTCATCTATAGCAAGGCGCTAGGATCTACTACCAATCCATCAGTTTTTCTTTCGGTGTTGCTAGGGCTCATCTTTGTGGTCATGGGCAATTACATGCCTAAGTTGAAAGTGAATCACACGGTTGGAATCCGCCTACCTTGGACCCTGCAGAGTGAAGATAACTGGCACAAAACCCATCGCTTGGCAGGGAAATTGTGGGTCCTCGGAGGTTTGATCCTTCTTCTTGAAGCAGGCCCTCAATTCGCTGTCCCTTATGTAATGGGGATCGTCATCCTCATCATTGTTCTCGTTCCGATCCTATATTCTTATCAATTAAGTCGGAAAAATTGTTAGTATAAAAAACAACCAGAGAAGAAGCAGTCGTGAACTGTTTCTTTTCCGGTTGTTTTTGCTTGTTTTCATAAGAATACGCTCTTATACCGATAGCAATTGAAAGTTAGTTTAATTCTTTGTAATATAAAGAAGATTGCATGGTATAAAGCTCTTCATAGTATTTGTTGGTTTTCATTAAAGCGTCATGTTTATCAAATCCTTCAATCCTTCCATTTCTTAATAACAAAATTTTATCTGCTTGTCGGACGCTTGATAATCGATGTGTAATGAAAAATACGGTTTTTCCTTCCGTTAATTTTAAGAATTTCTCAAATAATTCATATTCGGTTCGGGCATCGAGTGCAGCTGTAGGCTCGTCTAGAATCAGTATAGGTGAATGAGAGAAGAAAGCTCTTGCCAGTGCAACTTTTTGCCATTGACCTCCTGAAAGGTCATGACTATGATCAAATTTTTTTCCAAGAATAGTATTTAGATCTGATAGACTACTTTCAAACCCACTGTCCTCTAATGCCTTTAGGATTTGATCATCTGCATTGATCTCCTGTATATTCGAAATGCCCACATTCTCTCTAAGGGTAAGATCAAATTTAGAAAAATCCTGAAAAATAGCGGAGACATTTTCCCTAAATTTCTCTGGGTCAAAGTTGCTAATCGAGATGTTATTGATCAATAATTCACCTTCTTCAATATTGTAAAATCGGGTAAGTAACTTAATCAATGTGGTTTTTCCTGCGCCGTTTTCTCCAACAATAGCAATCTTTTCTCCCTTATTGACACTGAAGCTGATATTTTTTAAGGCATAGTTTTCACTAGTTGGATACTTAAATGATACGTCTACGAAATCTATTTTTTCAATACTTGATGGCACAGCAACTGTAGCACTCTTAGAGTCTGATGGCAGTGCAATAAACTTGAAAAATTTTTCCATATAAAGCAAGGTGTCGTACAGCAAACTAGAATCTTCAATCAATCTTGACATACTATTAATTGCATACACAATACTTGAAGAAAAAAGCATTACAGCTCCAATTCCCAATTGTCCTACTTTGATAGAATAGATGATATAGATAAAACTTCCTACACTTAATAGAGCAGTTAAAATCAAAAAAATGACAGAACTGTTAAATTTTTTTAACCTTGTCTTTTGAATATTTCTTTTTATACTGGAGAAAGATTGAGTATACTTCTTCATAAAGAAGTTGTAGAGGTTGTATAGTCTCACATCTTTGATCGCCTCTGATGATAGCAAAACTTGACTGTAATATTCCAGTTTTCTTGATTCTTCACTGTTGGAAACAAGGACTTCAAAAGCTTGCTGTTGAAGGGAATAAGAAATCAACCCTTGTGGAACTAAAACCAGCAACATGAGCAAGGCAATGACTGGATGAAATGATGCAAATATAACCAGCATTGAAATAAACAGTATTGCATTTGAAATAATACTAGTCCCAAAGACCAATAAATTCACAGGTCTCCAACTGGCTTCTGAACTTAATAATTGAATATCATTATAAAAATTATTGTCTTCAAAATAGTCAATCGTCTGAATTTCCTCAGACTTTTTCATAATATCACAGTTCAATGTATAGGTAAGATCATCTGTTAACTTGCCTTGAATCATTGTTGTTAACGGCGTAAATATATTATTTAAAAGGAAAGCAACACCCCATACTCCAAGCAATAAGAATAATAATTGTTGTGACAGGTTGTTCATTCTATTAATGAGTATATTCGCAATATACAATGATAACGAAGGCAATAATGCCTGGATCGGTATCGTGATAATCAAAATTAAAATATTGAATGGCGATGTTTTCCACAGATAGAGTATACTTTTAACATACAATACAAGGTAAGTTTTATATTCGCTAACTTTAACCATTTGTCCCCCCTCACTAATAAAACTACAAGCTCAAAGAAAATAGAGCTTAAATGAATTTTGACAAAAATAGGTCATTTCTCGAAGTGCTTTAGTATGCTATATCTTACTAATGATGATGATCTTTTTCAGGATTGCTCATAATCTGTGTAAATATTTCTTTATATTTATATTTCAGATATTTTTCGTGTAGAATGAACAAAGCTACGTAAACAATCATAAAAACAATAGATAAATACAGTATATCAAATGTACTATGTCCAAAATAAGTTGCGGATTCATAAGATCCAATAGCTCCTAAGATCAACCAAGGAATGTACTTGTAATACTTCGTTACCATAACACGGATCTCCTTTAATTAAACTAATGAGAATATCTAAAACTAAAAGTCATACCTGTACTTGTAGGATTATAATGATCTAAAGTCATCAAAGTGCTAAATTCTCAAACCAACTTCTACCGCCAATAAATGTGGAAGTTAATTTGTCAAAACAATGCTGTTAAAAAATATAAGGGAAAACTTTTTTGTTAAATAAGGTTATCGTTACTATTAACCAAATATAGTTTTTAGCCAATCAACTATAAGTGGTCTAAGTAATGGGATTAAGAATAGACCTACAATGATACCTAAAATAAATATTAGAGACATTTTTTTGAAGCTTCTTTTGTTCATCTATGGACACATCCCTTCAATGAATGGAATCCCCACCATCGCCAACTATCTAACAAGTTGAAGAGTGGGAGTGATGCTATAAAGAATAAATAGTGATTTTTTTCACGTTTACCACATCTTTCTTTAATATATATTATATACTAAACATATATCGAAATGTAAAAATGTCACATATATACACATAATTAGAGGTGGAGCTGTTATGCGTTGGGATTACGGTACGATCTATAAAAAAATACGGAAATCAAAACATATTAGTCAAGAGGAAGTTTGCGCTGTAGTTTTACTAAATCTCTACGACTATAGATTAAAAATGTATACATTTCTATACAAATAGTAGAAAAGGACTCAGTCCTGTGCAATACAGAACTAAATCCTTTGGATAAATTATTAATCTATCTATTTCGGTGCACTTAACTTTCGGGATGTTTTGTCAGGAAATGAATATGTAACGTAATGAAAATCTGTGCTATTACCCTATTCTTCATTGACTAATTTTTAGGCTTACCACTTGATCAGCTTGTTTCCAAATGGTTGGATTATGTGTTGCAATAATGATCAGACGTTCCTTATTTTTTAATGTTAGGAGTAAGTCCATAATCTCCTGTGAGGTCTCAGGATCAAGAGCGGCAGTTAATTCATCTGCCAAAATTAGAGGAGGATCTTTTAAAATGATCTTTGCCAAGGCTACACGTTGTGCTTCTCCTCCAGAAAGCTCATATACTTTTTGATCTAGTTGAATATAAGATAGTCCTACTCTATCTAATACTTCTTCTTTAGTCTCTCTCTTTTTTTGTTTGTCTAATTTATGACCAATTAATCCCAAATCTAAATTTTCTGAAACAGTTTTATTATCGATTAGTCCAAAATTCTGGAAGAGATAACCGAGTTCATTTCTGAAATAGTTTGTTGGTTTAATCTTTCGTAAATCTTTTCCTTTATATTGAATACTTCCCTGATCATAAGGTTCTAGCTTGGCTACCATATTTAGTAAGGTTGTTTTGCCACAACCACTATTTCCGATAAGAGCATAGACTTTACCTGCATCAAAATTTAAGTTCAAATCACTAAATACCGTCCGGTCCCCAAAGGTTTTTGTTAGTTGATGGATTTTAATCATTTCTATGCTCCTTTCAATATAATACTAGCCATCCTATCTTCCTTACGAGAACGATGCATTAGTATTAAAATAGAATTCAAACCAAAGACGCAAGAGGTTAGAAAGACTACCCAAAGTTTATTTGTTAGCAAAAGACCAATAGCCCCTCCCAAAATGAAGATAACTATTTGCCAGATAAAAAATTTCTGGTGTAACTCAAAAAAATTTAATCCTGATATTTTCTTAATAAGAATAGTTTTACGAAATTCTTCAAAGTAGAGGATTGTCATTGTATTAAAGAGTAGAATTGAGGTAGCAATACCTAGAAAACCACCAGCAATGATTGTCAATATTTCAACTTGAATGTTGTGACTCATACCACGATAAACATAATAGGCAAGATCATACTGACTGATATATTTCTTTATTCCACCTTGTTCAACTAGTTTTTTAGTGGCATCCAAACCTTTAAAATACAGATAATCAGATGGATAAGTGAAGAAATCATTTCGATTTTTTCCAAAAGAGCTTGGTTTAAGGACAATAAGTATAGGATCACTTAGAAATTGTTGATATGAGATTGGTGTAGAATTATATACGAAACGCTTCTTATTGTTTGAAATATAGAAAACACGAGCTTTCATAGCCTGTTGAATTTTATTTCCCTTATCGTTTCGAATCGCTAGGAAATCTTCATAAATTTGACGCAATTTATCTTCTTGATCTTTTAATTTTTCAGGCAATAGTAGTCCAAATTCTCCTTCTCCAAGGCTATTAATGCTCTTCTTATCTTCTTCATTTAATTCTACATTCTGAACATCTAGATAATTAGGAGTCACATATAAGCTATTAGCATACGGATTGTAGTCATTTATCGACATTTTTCCCATTAAGGGATGTGAAGACAGACCTTTTAGATCGAATGATGCAAGTGGATGCTGAACAAGCATTCCTCCATTCTGAATGCCAGTTTCTATGAAGCTTTTCCATTGTTCTTCCAACATTTTTCTACTATCATGATTTCTAGCCTCTGCCCCAAACTCCCTATTTGTTGAAAGCAATACCCAATCTTTTTGATTTGACCATGCTGTATCTCCAGCCTGATGCAATTGCCAAATAGTTGAATAGATACTTGTTCTATGAATGGTAAGTACTATTAAAAGAAAAGCAACCAATTGCCCCAAGTAAAGAATACCCATAATCTGTTTCAAAGGTAACTTTCCTTTGAGTAAAGAAACCAAATGTACCGCTTTAATACTTAAAACATAAAGAAAGCTAAAGAGTATAGAAAGGAACAAAAGTAACAAATTATAAGTTATGCTAGCTGAAAAAATAACTGGAATAGAAAATGGTGTGATATGGAATAGACTTACACCACAGATTCCAAGAAAAACCCCTGTAATTATCCCTAAAAGTAAATCTCCACAATCACTAATCATTGAGTTTCCAAAAATCTGAGTTAGGTGCAATCCAGAAATATATCGAATCCCAACTGTTCGCATTTCCTTGGTTTTTTGAATAATCATTAAGGCTATAAAAGTTAGTAGAAAAATGACCAAAACGAGTAATTGACTACCATTTCCCATATACGTAAATAAGCTAAGAAAAATATTTGGATATGAAACAAATGTTTGTGTGAAACCCAATGATTGAAGTTCATGATTTAATCTATCTAGAGTGAGATTTCCAGATAAAATATAATAATTGGACAATAAGCCACTATTGTAAAAATCTTCTTCACTAGCTTTAACAAGGCCGTTTGGGATATGGCCAGATCCAAATATTGCATAGGAAAAATGAACCTTACCTTTATCGTCTATTGTTTCAATTTGTTCACCAATCACACTGTCTGTTTCATTTGCTAATTGATCTAAACTGTATTTTACCTGATCTTTTGATACCTCTTTGTTCTGGGAAAAAATACTAATAGCTGGAAAACTATTGTGAATAACCACATATGAGGTTGAAAAACAAATCCAAAGTAGAAAACTTGTTATAAAGATATTTGAAAGGATGACAAATAAGCGCTTCATACTTTACTCACTTTCTAAAATTTTCATGAATAGTAATATAATCTTTTCTATGAGCTATGAATTTTTTTAAATCCGTAGTTAAAATATACTGTTTCACCAAAATTTCTATTTATAAAAGCTCTTGAGGTCTGATGAGAAGGAGCGTAAGCATATGATGATTTACTATCTCTTGCACGAGTTACGCTTGACCAGTGATATTTGTAATCATGGTAATAATTTGAAAATGCACCCCAGTTATTTGGATTGTGAAAGCATTAATACAAAAAATAAATAGTGATTTTCTTTTGCATATCTGAACCTCCTTCTTCTATATATATGATATACTAAATACATAACGAAGTGTAAAAATGTAACATTTATACACATAATTAGAGGTGAAGTTGTTATGCGTTGGGATTACGGTACGATCTATAAAAAAATACGGAAATCAAAACATATTAGTCAAGAGGAAGTTTGCCAGGATTACACTTCAAGAGCGCACTTGTCGCGTATTGAATCGAACCAAGTAGTGCCTAGTTTTGAGTTGATGGAGCATCTTCTAAAGCAAGTTGGCCTAGATTTCGAAGAATTTCGATATATATGTCATTCTTACCACCATTCCGATAGAGAAGAAATTATCTTATTGGCAGAAGATAACAATGCCTACCAATCAAATGATAAATTATTGGAACTGAAGAATAAGGGTGTAGCTTATTTAAAAAAACATCCTAATGATATTCCTGTGTCAAATATACTAAAGAGAGTAGAGGTCATTCTTTGTTTACGAGAATCTGGTCCAAATGAAAAGGTAAGAATAATGGCAACGGAAGCTTGGAACGAAATTAAAAATCAGGATGTCTGGTATCATAGTGACCTCAAATTAATTGTCGTTATTTTATTTACACTTCCACTAGAAACAGTGATTTCTATCTGTGATGAAGTGATAGATAGGCTCAATGATTACTCTGATTATACAGAGATTCTTCCAACCAAGTATAAATTACTCTCAAATTTAGCCAGTATTTTTCTATGGAATGGTTTGATGGAGAAATGTACGAGTATCAGTTATCTATTGTTAGATACGGCAAAAAAAAGTAAGCGATATGATTTTCTAGGAAATGCTAAAGTGACACTTGGAATTTGTTTAACGGATAAAAAGTTGGTCGATGAAGGATTACAGCTACTCGAATTAACGGATGAAAAAACACTGTTGGAAGCATGTCAGTCCGATGTGAATCGCTTTTTCAAGAAATGAGTTTCTAAATGGATTTAGTCATAAAACGGTTTGAAGATATAATCGACATATTGTTGTATCCATGCTCAATGGTTATTGGGTAAGGGATGGCAACCTACACATTATCCCGTTAGATCAGCTAGTTAAGCAATATTTGAAAAAATGATCATTTAATTTAACAAATAATAATTTTGAATTGCACCTCAAATGTTAGAGTTCATCTAATATTTGAGGTGTTTTTAATATGAAATACAATTATTTTCAATTATCAAATAAAGAGATTTCCGTTCATGAGACTTTGATAGCATAGTTTGAACCAATAAATACTGAGGAAAATATTTTGAGTTCATTTATCTAAGTATAAAATGTGTATATAAGAGACAATTTGACATTTGCTTTTTTATTTTGTGTATTATTATTCTAGAAAGAAAAAAATAGATTTCAATTTTAAAATCGTTCGTTATCTTTTTATTGTAGATAAATAGGTAATGAAGTAATGCTTAAGTCAGGAGGTATAGGCTGATGAAGAAAAAAGATCTTGTCAAACAAAAATTTTTAACTTTTATCATCCTTGGTATTATCATTCTCTTATCAGCCTGCACTCTTGTAGGACCACAAAAAAAATCTCCTTCCGGTAGTACCAATGTGTCTAGGAAAATAGGATTCGAGGAAAGAAAGGCAGAAGATCTATTAAAAAATTCTATTTCTATCCCTTATCCAGATGGGAAAATCTTTACACCTACCGCACTGTCAAATGATGGGATTGCTTATGGCGAGGCTGTTGACCAAGGACATGAAGATCAGAATTATCTTGCCAGTATGAATTTACATACCCAGGAATTTCAAAAGATAAAAGATGTTGAAAAGACATCCAATCTGACTCATGTAGCTGTTAGCTATGTAGATCATGATATTGTTGTTTTTGAAGAGTATGATCAACTCAATCAGACAGGGATCTACTATCTTTGGAAGATAAAAGACAAATCTTTAACGACACTGATCGATAGGAGACCTATTGGAACGGTTCCAGTTACTCAAGTAGCTCGATCCAACCAGAAACTCTTTATAAATTATGAAGTAGGCGATAGCCTATATCAAATTGAAGAATTTGACCTTGAAACAGGGACTCATCAGACGATTGAATCAGAAAATAGCGGTTTTCCGACTGTCTTTAAAGATCACTTGTATTATGTACAAATTGATAATATAGCTTTAACTACAAAAATTGTAGCCTACTCCTTAAATGATGGGCAGAAAAAAGTTATAGATCAAACAAAGGATGATCAACGCTATTATGTCGATTTATTGACGAACGGGCACAATCTTCTATACTTGGTTGCAAATAATAAAGATGCTTCGTTTACCTTCGAAAATAAAAACCATAAAAAGATATTTTCTACTTCACAGGCAGAAACCTCCATATATCGCAATATTTATCTCACATATATGGGAGAAAGAAGAAGTGAGGAGCGCGTTAAATCTCAATATTATTTGTGGGATTTGAGGCATCGGATTCATTATTTATATGATCATGGCCCCATTTTACTATCGGATAAAGGGATTCTATGGATTCAATTCAAAAAGAAAGATAGTGAGATTCCAAAAGGTGAAATCTATCGAAATGAAAACTCCGTAATGCGCTATCAAGAATGGTAGAAAGGAGAAAAATCATGAGAAAAGTTCATTTATTTCTTGTATTTTTAGCTTTGCTTGGTTTGTCTGGCTGTACAGCGACACAAAAAGAAAGCCAAACAAGTCCTTCCAGCTCTCGTAAGGTCACATCCTCTTCATCAACAACAGTTACTGTAAAAACAAAGGAGCGTACAGAACCTAATCCACCAATGCCAGCAGAAGTAGCAGAGCGATTAAAAATTAAGGAAGGCAATACGGAAGCCGGTGGTCAGGAAACTTTGCCATCTTCAACCAAGGAACAAGCTTCAATGCCAGAGAACACGCAACCTTCTCAATCGCTCAAGCAAGAATCTTCTAGCAAAGTGAATCAAGTGATCCGAAAACTATTGCCTATTCCTCTAAAACTTCAAGAAGAATGGTATTTCTGTGCTCCGGCGACAGTCCATATGATGCTGGCTAGTCGAGGGGTTAGCGTCTCTCAACATCAATTAGCTAAGGAAATGGGGACTTATAATCCCTATGGGACTCATAATCGAGATGCGATTCGCGTCTTGAATCAGAATCTATTTGGCTATCCAGAACCAAGTGGAAACCAAGCAGGTTATCGACTAGCTACTGTAATAGACGCTCGTCCAGATTCTGAAGATATCCGAATCTTTAAAGAACGCGTGCGCAAAGATATTGATGATGGCTATCCTCTCTATTACACCTTCAATGTGGCACAAATCTATCCTGGAAAAAGTGGGGAACATAATGTGATTGGAGTAGGCTATGAATTGACAGCAGATGGCAAGGACATCGCAGCAATCTATTATCTAGACCCCGATACACATGTACAGGATCCAACCTATGGAGGCTTGAAGAAACTGACACCAGAGGAGTTATTAGCAGCCATGGTTACATGCGGTGAGAAAAATTATGCTTGGTGAGAAAGTGAGTCGTGAAATGGATAGGAGGGATAACCTATGAAACGCTCTTATCTTTTTGGGATTTTATTTCTATTCTTCCTTTTGCTTTCTTGTTCTAAGGTCCAAACACCAATGTTTCAAGTTGATCCAGAATCGAATCTTTACTTGGTCACCTCAAAAAGTATTCAATCATATACTAAGAAAGAGAATAAGCTCGAGTTACATCGAGTAGAAAAAATTGATGTAGCAACGTATGTTAATCTCTGGTTTTCGTGTTTAAACAGTGGTGATAAGATGATCGTAACTGAAGGTGATGATTTTGCACCAATAGATCATCAAAATATCATTTCAATTGATTTTTCCAAAGGCGAGATAAGGAAAAATCATACTAAGAATTATGCAATGATGGGATCAGGTATCTCTTCTAATTACTTTTATACTGCTCAAACAGATGCAAACTCAGGAATATTAACAGTCTTTTCTCTTAATGGAAAGCAAGTTTTTCAGAAAAAATTTAACCAAATGACAGCAATTTCGAGTCAGATTGTTGCAAATAATTCTAACGTATATGCTGAGATTGCTTATCAAGATCCAAAACGAAATCGTCCAGAAGGCGTGTTGGATTCAGATTTAATAGTACTAAATGAAAAAGAGCATTGGAAAGAAAAAGATAGAATTCGATTAACTTCAGATGGTAAAAAGGTTGAAATGTTAGAAGGCTTGGCAATTGTCAAAGATAGGGCATTCGTAAGTATCTCTGCAATTCGTGATACAGATACTTTTGAGAAGGTGGCAGGAAACCAATTGTTGTCAATCAATTTGCACACTGGAGAAAGGAAATTATTTACCTTACCCAATCCTTATCCTAATATGCTTTATCCAAGTCCAGATAATCATTACCTTGTCGTCAAGCACGAGGTAGAAGGAAAGAATATTTTATCTGTTCTTGATTTACAAAATGAAACTATAAAAGCGATTGTGTTGGATGACAATTCAGGTGAAACACCAGAGGAAATAAATTCTTTTACAATTTCAAATGAAAATATGTTGTATCTAGCTACTGATCAACATTTATTACAATATAGTCTCAAGGATGCTAAGTTGATTGAGAAACAGAAATTAAAATTGGGAAAAGATGATTTTCCAATCGGATTAAGAATCGTAGAAAAAGACTTAGGGTCAAATTAATAATAAAGGCTCATTGTCAACTGTAGTGGCTTGATAAAAAGTTACAATCTGGAGATGACTAAATTGGTTCTCTCCTTTATATAAGAAGTAAGTTAGCATACGTTAGTCAGGATCCCTATGTATTTGAAGGGACACTGAGAGATAATTTAACTTTGGGAAATTCAATGATTGTAGATGAAGAAATCAATAGGATTTGTATCGAATTTGGTTTATTTGAACTTACATCAGAGGGAAATGGGCTAAGGCTATTTCTTCTAGAAAATGGATAGAACTTATCTGGTGGTCAAAAACAAAAAGTTGGATTAGCTAGAGCTATACTAAGTAATCCTGAAATTTTATTATTAGATGAGGCGACAAGTAGTTTTGATAAATAATCCGAGAAAAAAGTTTTTGAATATTTAAATTCAATTAAAAAAACATGATAATAATAAGTATTTTTCATGAAGATAGCTTCATGAAATTTGTAGATAGATTTATTGTTATGGATAAAGGAAGAATCATTTATGATGGATTTCCCTTAGATAAGTAAATAAATAGTATGTTTGAATATAAACGTTGTTAACTAGAAGGGAAGACAAAATGGCACTATTACAAATTATTGGTCTAAATAAATCGTATAACAAAAAGAAAGTAATTGAAGATTTGTCATTTGAGTTGCAGAGTGGCGAAATAATGGGCCTCATCGGACAAAATGGTTCTGGGAAAACTACAATATTCAAGACGATTTTAGGTTTAGTAAAAAAAGAATCTGGTGAAATTAAAATCAATGGGAAACTAATTGAAGGGAACTCAAAGGGCTATTTGAATACTATCGGTACGATTATTGAATACCCTACATTTTATGAATCTTTAACAGCTAGACAGAATTTAATGCTTATTTCCAGTCTTTATGATGAAGTAAACTTATCAAAAGAAGATTTTTTAAACTATCTGCATTTAGTAGGTTTAGACAATAGTGTGGATTGTAAAGTATCTAGTTTTTCATTAGGTATGAAACAACGTTTGGGGCTTGCTCAAGCCTTAATCCATCAGCCAACTATCTTATTATTAGATGAACCATTCAATGGGTTAGATCCCATAGGAATGAAAGAGTTTAGAGACTTGCTCATTGAATTGTCTAAAAAAGGAGTTGGGATTGTAATTTCGAGTCATTCATTGGAAGAATTAAGTAAGTTAGTAGATACAGTTACAATTATCAATCAAGGGAAAGTAATTTTCCAAGGGAAAAAGACAGAATTTTTATCACTTGGATCTATAAAGAACGTTTGGTTGTTGAAAACTGATAACATAGAACTTACAAAGTCTATCTTAAATAACTTAAACATTGTTTTTACTGAAAGAATAGAGCAACTTGAGTTATCTTTAGATATAGAATCAATGAAAGAGGTAAAGGAGAAATTACTCACAGAGTTATTACGTCAGGATATCTCCATCATAAATTTTTCTGAGAAACAAAATAATTTTGAAGATATTTTTATCAAAATGCAGAGAGATATGGAGGTTTGATATGCTTAAATTAATAAAGATTGAGTTGTTCAAATTATTTGCTGGGAAAAAGATTTTCTATGTTTTTGGAGGGTTTGTTTGTGTCATTTCTCTATTGATACTGTATCTAAGAATGGTTGCACCAGAATCTTCATTTGGAAATGTTTTTAAAACCTCCAGCGATACATTTTCGATATTTGCTTTGATAGTAGGAGTTATAGTAGCATTAGTACCGTTTTATCAAGAAATTCAGCAAAAAACAATTAAATCATTGTTAGTCACACCGGTTAAACGAGTAGAAATTTTATTTTCGAAATTGTTAGCATCTATTTTTGCCTCATTCTTAATTTTAGTTGTTTTATGTCTAACATCTTTTATAGCGACAACATTACTATTTGGATTTTTTAAAGTTGGAGCTTACTCTTCATCTACAGATAATATGCTTACTTTTACGGCCGGATTCATTCAAATTATTACAACGTTTTTTACAACTATTTTTTATAGTACTACAATTATTTGTTTATTTTTGATAACAAATTCTTTATCTAGTACCCTAGTTGGAGTTGTTTTGTTAAGAGGTTTAGGAGAACTGATTTCAAGAAGTTTATTAGACAAAAATAACTTATTATTATCTTTTAGCCCATTAGGAGTATTGAATATTTTAAACCCTGTTTCAAGGAATATTTCGATAATTAGCTACACCATTCAACTACTTTTAACTGTTATTTATTCAATAGTAATTTTTTACATTGACACTAAACTATTTGAAAACAAAGAATTCTAAATCTATAAAAAGTACAAAACAGTAACAATTCAAATGGTGTGAACTTTTTGGTGAAATCTAGCTCAATTCGTTTATTTTTAGGGTAAAATTCACACCATTCAAATGAAATTTATTCAAATTAGATGAAATTCTGTTTTCTGTAAATGTGGGAAAACATTGATTTCAAGCAGATATTGAAACTTATTCAAATAAAAGTGTTTCCAACCCTTTCTTGTGATGCAAATTTGTTGATTCTTGATGAGCCGACAAATTTCTTGGATTTAATGGCGTTAGAAGCTTTAGAAGAGTTTTTAAATAGTTATGAGGGTGCTTTTATACTTATATCACATGATGGTTACTTGTTAGAGAGAGTACACTCTAATAAAATTTTAGAAATAAGGGATATGCAGCTTAATATTATTGAGAACAAAAATTAAAAACTATTTAACTTAACAATTACATAAGCTCCGAAGACTTAATTTAAGATTCTTTAGGTCTTGATATCATTAGAAATCTTGATTTTAAAGGCTTTAGAGTTCAAAAAATTAACGATATTCAATAATATTACATTATATTGGACAGTAAATGGACAGTGACAGAGTGTTTGAAGGAGAGTAAAAGAGGCTTAAATGCCTCTTTTTTATATGTTTGTGGACTAGAAGTAGATAGAATATATAGATAATATGTAACAGTTACACAACTTATTTTACATTACCTGACTTTACGAATGATATAAAAAAGACCCTTAAAATAATTGATTTTAAAAAGATAGTTTTCGTTAGGTTAATTTATTTGCACGTCAAACACTATAAAAAGAGAGTGGGACAGAAATCGGTAATTCGTTAGAATTCGATTTCATCGTCCCACCTCCGCACAGTTGAGTAGGGCTGTAAAAGCTGATGAAATCAG
>JAWGIA010000002.1:0-118488 GCA_032560535.1 Streptococcus parasanguinis
GTAATTCGTTAGAATTCGATTTCATCGTCCCACCTCCGCACAGTTGAGTAGGGCTGTAAAAGCTGATGAAATCAGCGTAGTAGAGCCCACTCAACCACTACGTATTGCTGACAATCCAAAGACAATTGAGAGGCTAGGACTTTTGTCCCAGCCTCTTTTTATAAGAGAGTGAAATTATCCAACTCCTATAACTATGATTCCTCCAAGTATTACTAAAGATAAGTAAAAAAATAATTTTTTATTCATAATAGCAACCTCTTTTCTTTTTCTCCTATGATATAATGTTATTCAAGATATTGTAATAAATTCCCTTATACACAATTTAAGAGGTACTTTAAATGAAATACGGAAAAATTTTTAAAAAATTTAGAGAATCAAGAGGACTGTCACTAAAAGATGTTTCTAAATGTGGAGTATCAAGTTCTCACCTGTCAAGGTTTGAGCATGAAGAAGCTGACTTAACTATTACAAAATTCATTTTAGCACTTGAAGCAATTAATATGCCAATTGAAGAATTTATATACGCAGCGCGCGATTTTCATAGAGATGACTTTAATGAATTGTTAGAGAAAATTCGTTTATTAGTAGCAAAGCGAGATATCGTTGGTATGGAAAATTTACTGATTAGTTTGTTGGAAAATAAAAAGAAGAAAGGCCCTTTTTATGAGCTAAATACGATTTTGGTTAAGATTCGTTTACAGGACTTATCAGGAAAGATCTATGTGACAGATCAAGATATTAGTTTTATCAGTGAGTACTTATTTTCTGTAGAATACTGGGGGTGTTATGAATTGTTGTTGTTTATGAATACATTAGATGTTTTAAATCATGAAACTATGATGGTTTTATCAAAAGAAATGTGCCATCGCTCTGAATTTTATAGAGATATTCCAAATAATCGTCGTTTACTATCGACCATGTTGTTAAATGCCTATATAACATGTATTGAACGAAACGAGCTAATAGATGCTCTTTATTTTGAAAAACAACTAAAATTTTGTAACTTCTCAGAAACTGAAATATATGAAAAACTAGTGTTTCATTATGCGAAAAATTTGTACGATTTAAAGAAAACTCATAATCAATATGCTTTAATTGAGATGAGAAAATGTATCGCAACAATGAAATTAGTAAATAGTCAACAGTTAGCATGTACGTTTGAACATCATTTAGAACAAGTGTTGAACGATTTAGAATAAATTGTGTATAAGGGAATTTTTTATAGCGCTCCTAAAATGGTAATATGATATCTATATAAAACATAGGAGGTGAAAATAATGGAAGAACTACAAGTTATTAACCTTGAAGATCTTTTAGAGTTTGATCAAGGTTATGTTGTTAATAATAACTGTGGACCAAGTCATTCTTGTGGTGGCGGTCGATAGTTTCTTCCGAGGTGGGGAAAAATTTCCCCATCTCTGTTTTCATTAATGAGGATTGCTATGATTAAAAAAATTGATACTGATTTTGGTACATATTATTTTGATTCCATTTCTTTTACTTTGTCTTCTTCACCTGAATATAAAAATACGTCTAATACTTTGGATAATCTTGATGATGGAATCTTGAAGAAAGTTGTAATAAATATTTCAAATAGCTGTAATCTATCGTGTTCGTACTGTTATGCTGATGGTGGAAACTATGGCATGGACAATCGAGTAATGGATTTTGATACTGCTGATAAGATAATTCAGGAAATTGTAAGTAAGGGAATAAAACAAATTAATCGATTAATACTTTTTGGAGGAGAGCCTTTTTTAAATATTGAGTTGTTTGTATATTTTATTGAGAAATTATCTAAATTTTTAAATATATTAAAAGTTGAGACTGTTACTAATGGTACTGTTTTGAATCATCGAGTAAAGCATATGTTAAATAAATTTCATCCATTTTTAACAATTAGTTTAGATGGACCAGAGGTTGTTCATGATAGGTTAAGGGGAAAAGGAAGTCACAGAAAGACTCTGAGATTCATTAAGTATTTAAAAAGTATTGATTATGATAATTTCGAAATTGCATCAACGTATACTCGTATTCATCAAAAAAATGGTATTAGTAGAGAAGCTATTTTCAAATATTTTACTGAGATGGATGTTCATTTTAATGTTAATGATGTCTTCAGTAAAAATAAAGTACTTATTGTTAAAGAAATGGAAAAAAGTTTATCGGAAAGAAAAACTTTTATAGATACATCTATTCAGAATGTAATTGATTGTAATGAGAAAGCATTTATTAGCCCAATCTTATACGATGTTTTAATATCTATGATTTACAAGAGTACAAACCATACTTTCTGCGATGATATTGATCCTTCCAATACAATTACTTTTGACGTAGATGGAAGTAAGAAGTTGTGCTTTAGATTCTGGGGGAGTCATAATAGTCCAAATGTTGAAACATTTAATAATAAGGATAATTTTTCTAAGTGTAAAGATTGCTGGTGTAGAGGTATGTGTATAGAATGTGTTGCCAATGTAATTGATGGTTATTCCACTGTCATTAACGAGAATGGAGAATTCATAGAATGCCACAAGCCAGAACTTATGGAATACTGCATACAACAAATTATATACCTTTCTAGAGATAAAGAGCGACTATCTAAGTTGGTAAATAATTTCAGGAGGTTTATACGTTATGCTTAGATCTTATGTAACCAAGAAGCACTTATTCTTCTATTTTGTGGCGATTATGATTACTTGGCTGGAGGCTATCATTACACCAGCTTTGATTCAGTATATTGTCTCTAGTTTTACCAATCACCAGTTGCATTTGCTATGGCAAGTCTTGGTTTGGGGGATTATTGGAAATTTGATTCTCTTGCTGGGTTTGGCGGGGAAACGTTATTACTATGCACGAGTACTGACAGACTTCAAGTTGGGTATTAAGAAGGATATCTTTCAGACTTTCTTATATAGTCGTCGGATTGCGGATGAGGAAGTTTTGTCAGACTTGGAAAATGATGTAAAACAGCTAGAAGATAATTATATTGAGTCGACTGTTATTATCATTTCTTCTTTGGGATTTACAACCGTCTCTATCTGTTATGCTCTTTGGACTAATTTTTATCTTGGCTTGCTCTTTATCGTTTTTTATTCGATACCTACTCTTTGTAGTGGAATTGGCTCTAAACGTTTGGATGAAATTACGAAGGAGAAGTCCCTAGCGAACCAAGTCTATGTCTCTCAAGCAACCAATATGATCGCAGGTGCTCGTTCCATACGGTATTATCGGGGACAAAGTTTGTTTTTCAAATTGTTTTCTAAAGATTTGCATAAGACTCTAAAGGAAGAAATCGCCTATGAGAAGCAACGGACAATAAATAGTCTCTTTATCAATGGAATTGATGCTTTTTGCTCGGTCGCGCCTATTGTCATTGGTGGTTTCATGACCTATTATAACTACCTATCTGCAGCCAGCTTTGTAGGGATTTACCTAGTATCGTATAATATTGGCTATCAATTTCAGGAGTTGTCTTATTTTATCAATACTAGAAAATCAGCTAAGTCTCTCTGTGATAAATATCAAAAATTGCTGGGAGTGGGCTTTGAAATGCCTTCTGTTCTCGAAGGTTCTGTCTTTCCTATCCAGTTAAAGCAAGTAAGTGTAGTGCGTGATGGTCAAGAAATTCTAGCCCCTTGTGACCTAACTATTGAGGAAGGCGAAAAGATTGCTATTATCGGAGAAAGTGGGTCTGGGAAAACCACCTTACTGAACCTAATTTATGGTGAAATTAAGCCCAGTCATGGTCGGATTCGCTACCATGGGCAAGAGCTAACCTCGGATGAACTTTATCAGGCAGGAGCCTACATTCTCCAGTCTAGTCATATCTTTGATGGTTTGAGCCTAGAGGAAAATATTGCTTTGGGACAAGAACTGGATTCCGTAAAGATGGATGAAATCCTGCGACAAACTGGTTTGAAAGCTCTTCAAAGCAAAACCCCTAGTAACCAGACTCTGTCGGGCGGTGAGAAGCAGCGGTTAGAAATTGCACGTGCTCTCTATCACAATCGCCAATTTATCCTAGCTGATGAAGTCAAAGCCAATCTGGACCTTAAAAATCAAGAGAAAATCAGTCAACTTCTCTTCTCGCTCCCTCAAACACTCGTAGAAGTGATTCATCACTATAGTGAAGAGGACTTGAAGCGCTATGATAAGGTGATAAAACTGGAGAAATAGGTGGAGGTATAGGTTTCAGAAAGGAGTGGCAAGTTCTCTCTTTTTTGTAGGTTGGATAATAAAAACTCTGTCTAAAAATATCAGTACAATAACATCAAACTAGGGATGTAGCTAGTGAAAGTCCTACAGTAAGGAGTTGAAATATGAAATTCCATGAATTTGGGGATAAGAATTTACCTCTTGAGCAAGTCTGGGCAGAGATTCGGAAGCGAGGGTTCAAGAACAAGATGTTTAAAACTCTCAATGAAGTCATTGATAAGTTGCAAGAAGTGATTAGGAGCTTGCATTGGACAGTACTATTGTTCATAGAAGTTGGATTAGTTTTTGATTTTAGGTGAGTATGAATAATTGAAAAATAAAAGTCATAATGTTATAATTTGTGATATAAAGATAAATATTACATAGAATAGAGGTGGCCATATGGGGAAACTATTGGCGAGCCGAATGCGTAGTCGGAGAAAAGAACTGAATTTGTCTCAGGTTGAATTGGCTGCTGGTATCTGTGAACAGGCCCAAATCAGTAAAATTGAGCGAGATGCAGACTATAGTCCTGGCTCAGACTTAATATATGCCCTTGCAAAAAAGCTAAATGTATCAATGGACTACTTTTTTGACGAGGATATCCATGTCGAATCGGAGTTTTTGACTCAATTTCGTGCTGTATCTAAGAAATTCTTAGACTTACGAGATTATGATTCACTAAAATATATCTATGAGTTAGAAGCTGCGAAGACAGTAAAACTCCCTCTCTCCGATCAGTTATACCTTCAGTGGATAGAGGCTATTGTGTTGTTTAACCATGACCTTAAACAGAATGAAGCGATCAAAAAATTAGAAGCTATTTTGTCAAAATATAGCGAATATGATTGGGAATATTTGAATATCTCAAATAGTTTATTACACTTTTACTTTCAGACGGATGAACTCTCAAAATTTGAAGAAGTCTATAATCGCATGACCAATCTTTTTAAGAGTGTTAAGGTTCGGACAATTGATGAACTTGAAATTCTGATTAAATGTCGGTATAACTTTTGTCGGTATCTATGGTTAAACCAGCAAACAGAGAGAGCGATAAGTGAGACTTTTGAAACGATTGGTATTTGTCTCAAAAATAATAGTTTCTACTGTTTAGCTAATCTTTACTGTTTACTTGGGAATGTTAGTGAAGGTTTTGCCCATAAAGATGCCGTTAAACAGTACTTTGTAACAGCGCAGCGTGCATACCTGCTAGAGGGAAATGATAAGATGGCTTTAGACCTTGAGCGTTTTATCAATGAAACATTCCCAGCATAATTGTTATAGACAACTCAGTCTTTACTGTGTTGTTTTTTATATGCATTTATTATAACATCTCTCATGAAACGAGTTATTTCTACGGTTAAAATAAACATATTCATAATAAAAAAATAAAATAAAAAAATCTTTATAAATACAATTGACAAATAATTTTCTGCGTGATAGAATACAATCAAGGAATATGAAAGGGGTTGCAAGATATGAAGAAAGCAACTAAAAAGTTTGTTGTCGCAGTTTTATTAGCGGGTTTATTAGTTATTGTTGGTAAACCATCGATAAATCCCGCTCCCGCCCCTTTAGGCTTTGATCCTGGAGAATTATATTCTGTAAAATTTTAAAATATGAATTGTAAAATTTTATGAATAAGCTGGTAGTATTACCAGTTCAAAGAAAGGATAGTTGCCAATGTACTAAGTTGTCATAAGTTACTAAAAAAGAGTTGTAATTGTTAGTTTTAGTCAAAAATGAAATGGAGACTATGTTATGAAGAAAAGAATTAAGAAGATTATTTCAACATCGTTACTTGCTCTTACCCTAGCTGGTGCAGGTGGTTCAATCGCTTCTGCCGCAACAGTTTATTATAAAGGTTCTGCCGTTTATTGGAACTATGGTCGTACAGTAGGACTTTGGAGTTACTCACACGTTCAATCTGGTGTGTATGAACACGCAGCAAGTGCTAACGGAGGTTTCTCAGGTTGGAAACGGCCAGGAATTGAAGCACGTGCATCTAGATATATTGGAAGTGGTACAGCACAATGTTACTGGAATTGTAGGTAAGCGCCTATGACATACAAAAACATGTTATTAGGTAAAATGAAGTACTTAATCCTGTTTTTGATTGCCATTCAGAGCGTACTACTTGCTCTGATGGCAATTTTTTTTACAGGTGTTCAGTATGAGGAGGCATGGCAAAGTTATAACCGTAATTCTAGGACAGTTACAGTTTATCTTCAAAGATTATCTGAAGAACAGTCGCAAAGTGTATACCAATACTTTTTGGAACAAAGTGACTTGTCTATTTGGACGAAACGTACTACAAATAGTAGTAGGGATGGTTCAATAAATAGAATATATTTAGATGTTCTTGGCAATCCTGAAGGTTTTTCAGATTTTACAAACGGTGGTAAAATAATTTTATCACGCCAACAAATTTCAGATTTATTATCCCATAGTGACAATAACTTGACTATTGGACTTGATAAGGGAACTGATAATATGCTCTATGAATTACCGAGCTTGTTATTTACAACCCCTGTTGTTATTAATCGGTTAGACCATATTTTTCAAGAAACAAATACAATAAACGGGATATATCATATCAATGGTCTTCAGGACAACCTCTCAAGAGAAACGTTTTTATCAAATCTCTCATCCATTACTGGGATTTCTGTTGAAGACTTGATTAGAGAGAGTTTTGGCAGTAATACTGTTGAGGGAATTGTGCCAATCGTTTTAGCTGCTAGTATTGCAGTAAATGCTATGGTTCTTCTTGTTCTTTTCCTAATATGTGTTTTACAATCCTTTAAACATTTTGGGACATTGATACTACTTGGATGGGATAGGAAGGAGTTGTGGTCTGCCCTCTTCAAGGATTCTCTTCTGTTTTCTATTTATATTGCACCTGTTTCCGCACTAGCAACTTGGTTTTTGTCAGGTTGGGCTAGTTTTGGATTATCATCATTTGTGTTAGTCTTTGCGGGTACAAGTCTTTCAATCTTGTTACTATTGCTAACATTAATTATTCCAAGTATTGTTGTTTATTTGGTTTCTCCATTAGCTGCAATTCATAAACGGTTACCAATGAAACCATTAATGGCAACCAGTTTGTTATTCTATACTTTAGTAGCTGGTTTATTAATAGCAGTTAGTCATTCCTTAGATGCGCCAATGAATCAGTTCATTGATAATGTCAAAGTAGCTAGGGAGTGGAAAAGTGTCGAAAATATGTATGTTATTTCGGATTTTGTAGAAGGGGATGATATAGGAACCTACTCTGGTAATACAAATTCATTAGAAAGCAGCATGTATCACTTTTACCAACGAATTTCAGAGATTCCAGGTGTTTATATTGCTCAGGGAGAATATCTCGGGCAAGAATACCTTGATACAATCTATGGTACGTATCAAAATGTTCCTAAAAAACCATTTTGGTATTTAACCTATTCTTATAATTACTTATCTGAACTAGGAGTTGAGTTAAGTAATGAAGAATTATCCGAAATACGTAATGGTGCCAGATTGTACCTTATTCCTGATACTCTAGGTTCAGCGGATGTTGAAACCATGAAGGCTTATTTACAAGAAGTTGTTCGAGTAAAACCAGGGGATATAGGGACTAAGTTTACAGAAAATCCAAGATTTTTATTTAGAACCTATCAGCCATCTAAGTCCATTTTTACTTGGTCAAGATCAATCGATCGAGGTGTAACTAGTGAAGAACCTGTTATTTTTGTAGCAGCTCCTGAAAACTTGTACTTCATGGAATCAGCAAACCTATCTGTGAGTGGATATGACGGAATTTTGAAAGTTCGTGATAAGGAAACAATGAATCAGGTAAAATCAATTTTAGAAAATGAGTTCCCTGATTTATCAGACAATGCACTGAAATTTACAACGGTTAAGAATTATATCAATGGACTTCAGAAAGATCTCGGCTATACTTTCTACCTATTTGGAAGTATCATTGCTATTATTGTCTTTACTATGATGGCTATCTTTTGGAGTTTTGTCTTGATTTATCGCTTGCTTTTCGAAGAAAAACTGTATGTACAATACTTCATGGGCTTTTCTCCTTGGAAGAGGTATAGCGGTGTTCTTTCTCTTGTCGTTGGTGTTTCTGCGATAGAACTACTTGTTTCTATCTTACTAGGTTCTAAGTTGGGAATAGTTTTAACACTAGTTACATTTGCTTTCCAATTATTACTTCTTTACTTCAATCTATTCCGTAAAGAAGTAGAAAGTCTCATACAATCGTTTAAGGGGTGATTTAATGTCTATGATTTCCGTACAAAATGTGTCAAAAAAATTTGGGTCACGTGAGATTTTAAAAGACTTAAGTTTTGATGTTGAGGAAAATGAATTTGTAGCTTTAGTAGGGCCATCTGGTTCTGGAAAATCTACGTTACTTAATATGATTGGCCTTTTGGATAATATTGATAGTGGTAAGATTTTAATCAACGGGAAGATCTTACCAAAAGTGAATTCGCGTTCTGCGGTTAACTATCGAAAGAATGTTATCAACTATCTATTTCAATCAAATGCACTCATCTCTACATCCAGTGTAAAAGATAATCTCATGCTTGCTATGAACTTTACTAATTTCTCTAAGGAAGAGAAGGAGAAAAAGATTAAAGAAACCTTGCGGTTTGTTGGTTTGGAAAATAGACTAGATAGCAAGGTCAATGAATTATCTGGAGGTGAGCAGCAGAGAATCGCCATCGTGAGAGCTATTCTAAAACCAGGTGATATCATCTTGGCAGATGAACCAACAGGTTCATTGGATCCTGATATGGCTCAAAAATCATTTGACTTAATTCGGTCGTTGAGAGATCAGTTTGGAAAAACAATTCTAATCGTCACACATAATTTAGACCATGCGAAACAATGTGATCGAATTGTCTCGTTGAAATCAGCTTTTGTAAATTAGTCTACTCACTTACAACTGAGATAATCATTTTAGTCTATAGAACAATGAAGGAAGTGGAAGTTTAAGGATGAAAAATTTTGAATACTATATGACACAACCGCCAAGTTTGTACAATCATCTAGAGTTATAAACTTATCTAGTGGTTGAAAATCATATTGATGACATCCTTTGTCTGCATATAATTTTCAACAATAAATTAGAAGATATGGTTGTTTTACATCCATTTCAAAAGAAAACTGTCCCTATCCCACATTGTTTTAAAGGCGAGACTGTGACAGTCTTAGATGACGATGAGGTTACGTGGCATTTGTTAGAATTTCAAGATTTTAGAACTTGTTTGACTCAGTGATTCAGCATGGAGTTCACTAAAATATAAGAAAAAGAATTTTATCAGGAAAAGTATTCTACTATATGTATAGTGGAAAATCGTAAAAAAGCAAAGACGAAGTAATTACCTCGTCTTTGCTTTTTTAGTATAATGAACACCTTCATGTCAATGAAGTCAATATCGGATGGCAGCCCTTTGGAGTAATCAAAAATGCCCAAATTAATTAAAACTTGCGCATCTTATTAATTTTACAAATTGGGTATTACTACTTTATGTCACCCTTTTTCAAATATATTATACAAAAAAATGAAAAGGTTTACAAGAAATTGACGGTTATAGGAATAATTCTCATCACTTTGAACATTAAAAAGGAGAGAACCGATTTAGTCCTCTCCAGATTGTAACTTTATATCAACCCACTACAGTTGACAATGAGCCAAGGATCAGTCGATATCATCTCTATGGGGCAAGCAAGGCAAGTACAGACACAACAGGGAATCCCTTTGTCTATAACGGCAAAGCCCGTGACGATACTGGACTTGACTATTCAGGATAGGGTTACCTCTATGAAGGTAGCCCTATTTTTTTGACTGTGAATGAATCGAAGCAATGGGATTACACAGAGTTAGAATTTCTTTTTGCTTTGACTGAGATACATGAGTATAGATTTGTGTGACTGAGATAGAACTATGTCCAAGAATTTGTTGAATGTATCGAATATCTACATCACTATCTAGAAGCATTGTTGCGAAACTATGTCTAAACATATGGGGGGTAATAGGTGTAGTTAAGTTATGTTGTTTAATAAGGGTATTTAGAATTAAACGTACACTTTGCTCTGACAATGGTTTGAAAGAATATTTTCCAGAGAATAGGTAGTTACTGGGTTGAAAACAGTAGTTATTTATATATGTTTCTAGTAAGCTAAATGTTATTTGATCTCCTAAAAATAGGATACGTTCTTTCTTACCTTTTCCCATAATATGGAGAGTCCTATTTGAAAGATTAATATTTTTAAGATGAATATGACAAAGTTCGGAAATCCTAATACCAGTTGAAAGCAATAGGGAAATGATTAGCAAATTTCTTTCAGCTTTTTGTTTTTGATATTTAGTTTTTGAATAGGTAATTTTCTGTTCTAGATGTAAAAAAATACTTTTCAAAATATCATAAGGAATCGTTTTAGGTAATATTTTTTCCGTTCTAAATTGATAACGTAATTGATTAAAAGGATTCTCATCAACTAAATTATGATATTTTAAGTAGCTGTAAAACACCTTCAAACTAGCAATTTTGCGACGTAATGTATTAGATTTAATATTGGATTTCGTCAAATGTTCAACATAGGTTTCCACACTGCTGTAATTTGAATTGTAAAATTGCAAAAGATCATTTTTGTAAGCTCGAATCGTATGTGAACTCAAGCGTCTATGGGTTTTGCAGTAGTCTAAGAAAGTAGAAATATGTTTATAATCCATGAATAACTCCTTTATCAATAATCATGCTATTATATACTTATTTGAATGCTTTGTATAGTGATAATAAATAGTTATCGCTAGGAGAAGGAGAATTTGCATATGAATGAAGTCTACGTAAATCGAAAAATTACTCCGGAAGACCTTCTAAATAATGTAGATAAGAGAATTATTTTACTCCAGTCTGATGATGAGAGCGGACTAAGTTACTTTTTAAAATATACAACCGAGTTTTTTAATAGCCAGGAATTAACAAGTTTTTATATTAGTGGTAGTGAAAATATTGCAAAACAAATTTTCAGACAGATTTTTAATGCTATCACTATTGAAGAAGTTGAGAAAAAAATATCAAAGTATCCTAAACGAGAAGTTATTTTGACGATACTCAAGACAATGGTATATCCACTTGATTGCATCCCTTTTATTCCCAATATAGGTTCTACAATTGTAAATATTATTGATTGTATTGATAGTACACTTAGCGTAGATGCGATACATTATGAAGACTATAAGCTCGAACGAGCTCTTATTGAATACCTAAATAAGATTAATCCAAGAGTTGCTCTTATCATAGAAGAATTAGATGAGAGAAATATTGATTTCCTAAAAATACTTATACAGCATAAAGTTGACTTAATAGTCGCGGTACCAAATAAAGACAAAAATGAAGTTATTAAGTTCCTTTCAAAATCTGAAATTACTAATCCATATACGTGGAAACAGAAATTTTTACGCCCAGATAATCAAGAAACATACCATTTTTTCGAGAGCTATCAAGCCGAATTAGATGAAAAGAGTTTGTCTAAAATATCAGCTTCAAATTTTAGCATACATGCTATTATGTCATGCATAAAGAAATATGATTTCGAGCGTGAATTGACTATCTTTGAACAAATCGTTTTAGGTTCTCTAACACAATTAAGGTGTCCCTTGTCATTAAAATTCTTAGATAAAGTTTATCGGACTTATCTCCAAAAAACATTAACTCTAAATGAAGAGAACTCTGACGTTTCGGAATTAATTCGTAAACTATCACAGGATGGATTTATAGAATATTTAGATTCAGGGAGGATAATTTTAGCTAATACCGGTTTTTCCTATACACAAAACAAAATTGAAGAAACATTGCTTATAAATACGCTTGTTGATGTAATCTCCGAAACAGAAGAGTTATCTGTAGAACTTTGTAAATATGGAATTAGTTATACCAATAAGCAATTATCAAAGAAAAAATATTTTCTATTAGGTCTCCTAAAACTTCAGAGAGATGAAATAGATACTGATTATTTGTTACAATTAGTTTCTTGTGAATTAGATAATTTAACTGAGCTCTTAACAATTGGTCGACTACTGTATAATCGTTTCTATTTCAATGAAGTTTTTCACCTACTTCAAAAATATCCGCAATATAGTAATGAAAGAAGTTATCTGCTACTACAAGCTTTAGTCAAAGAGCGATTGCGGTCGTCAGACCACCTTGACCTTTTACAACATCTATTAGAGACTTCAGTAGACAAAGATGAGCAATGCTTAGTATTGTCAAACTTATTCGTTGCTTATATTAACAGGAATAATTCCACTGGGTATCGAGAAATACTTAATGGAACAGGAAAATTTTTCTATAAAAACTTTGTCGGTTCTAAATATTATCCTTACTTATTACGAAATATTGCATTTTATCTTCCTTTTGAAGAGGGGATGATAGCCTATAAGAATATTTTAGAGATTTTCAAAGGAACAGACGATATTAATTATAATCGAACATTATCGAATTATATTTGCTTCTTAATGAAATTTAGTACAATAGAAATGCTAAGAGAAGAGTTGCAAAATTTAGAAACTGAAATACAGCAAATACTATTGCTAAAGGATAGTAGATATGAATATTTATATAATAACTTTTCCTTATATTTAATGAATTTTACAAATCAAAATCCTACACTATACTTCAATATGATATCAGAAGATGAAACTGGTTCGGAGACTCCCTTTATTTACTCTAGGATCAATCTAACACTCTACTTAGCTAAAGTTTCATCTTTAGAAGCAAATAAATTATTTTCTCAAGTTAAATCTCTGGTAGATAATTCTCCTGTTTATCAAACCAAGCGATTTTTTGAGATTAATCAACTTCTCTACTTCTATATGAACGATGTAGATATTTCTGAATATCTGGATACTCTAGATACAAGTCCATTTAGAAACGATGATCATTATGTTGAGGAGCTAGCCTTTCACTATTTACAAAAAATTGAGGATGGTCAAAAATATACTGATTCGGACTGGAAAAAATTATTTTGCCCAGGTTATCTTTTTTATAGATATTATGATGTAAAACTGTTGTTTCCTGAAAAATTATGCTATTAAATAAAGATAACCAGTTTACAACCAAATCAACTGTGGGGGTAAACTGGTATTTTTTTACTTTATTGGATGTTTTACTCGTTCTATACCAATTTGTAATAGAGTGAGAATAATATCTTCATAAGTCTCAAAACCACTGTTTAAGAAGCTTAGCACAGAGCCACTATGAATACCAAGGTTCATCATAGTATTTACTTCTAAAAAGTATGGTTTTCTATCTGTCCCTATAATAAAGTCTATTCTTCCATAGTCAGATGGTTGCATACTTTGGAAATATTTCATTGATAAAGTAAACAATTCCTTGTTTAATTCTTCATCCTTACTTATTTCTGTTTTCAGACCTGCTTCAGTTCTTCGTTTTTGACTTGTACTGATAATGTTTCCTTTTTTATCTGAAGTTGAAAAATGCGGAGTTCCTATAATAATTTCACCATTGACCCCCTTAATGAATGGAACACCATACAATCTTCCATCAATAAATTCTTCAACAATTATTTCAGTTTGCTTGAGATAAAATTCTTTCTCTTTTTCTTTAACTTCTTTCCATGTTTCACAATAGCATGATTCATCAATACCTTCTGAACCACTACCAAATCGTGGTTTTATGAAATAAGGGCCAGAAAATGGTGGATGTTCTACCAATGGAAACTCTATGTTACCAATTTGCCAATTTGCAGTATTTATTCCCAAATGCTCAGCCAGATTTTTTGATAAATTCTTGTCTTCTACCAAAGCTCTGACATTAGGTGCTGCTCCAATATATGGTATTTTTAAATATTCACACAATGATTGTACAAAAATCTCTGAATTTCTGAATCCAATCCTATTGTAAAATGACCATACCAAATCAATTTCTTCATAGTTTTTAATTAGATAGTCAACATTATTTGATGTGATTATCTTATGGCCTGTTTTGGATAATACTTCATAAATCTTATGATGGTAAGTTTCAGCATAGAAAACTTCCATATCATTCTGTGGTTCGATATAAAAATCATGATTAGGTGCAAATTGGGCTAAGAATAGAATTTTCATACAATGTTCTCCTAGCGATAACTATTTATTATCACTAGTATACCATAGATTCATATCTCCAATATGTTTTCGATTGTAGTTTTTTTACTTTTTTATATTCTTAAAGACTTTTTGAACAGCCTCATAGTACTTTTTCTTCAATAACTAAATATGTGGTATTCTATCCATTAGCAACAACGCACCAAAAATGGTGCGTTCATCTTTTTTGTGCTATAATAGAAATAAATAAAAGGAGGGCTCTCATGATCGGAGAAAATATTAAAGCGTTACGTAAAACACATGATCTAACCCAGCCTGAGTTCGCAAAGATTGTTGGTATCTCTCGAAATAGCTTGAGTCGTTATGAAAATGGAACAAGTTCAGTTTCGACAGAATTAATAGACCGTATCTGCCAGAAATTTAATGTTTCCTATATCGATATCGTAGGAGAGGAAAAGCTGCTCACACCAGTAGAAGATTATCAGTTAACTCTGAAAATTGAAGTGATTAAAGAACGAGGGGCGAATATCTTAGCACAACTTTATCGTTTTCAAGATGAACAAGGAATTGCATTTGATGATACTTCTAATCCTTGGGTTCTAATGAGCGATGATTTGTCTGATTTGCTGAACACGAGGATTTATCTTGTTGCAAGTTTTGAGGATATAGAGCGGTTTAATGGCTATTTGGATGGCATTGAACGTATGCTAGAACAAGCTACTCATCTGGTGGTGGCTTAATGAAACTAGAAGAATTTAGTCAAGGTGATTTTGAACGAGCCTCCAAACGACTCGTTCGTTCTTTAACTCGTGGTAAAACAACTTCGTCTCAGCCCAAGGCTATCTTGCTAGGTGGACAGAGTGGTGCTGGGAAAACAACGATTCATCGTGTGAAACAAAGGGAATTTCAAGGGAATCTCATTATCATTGATGGAGATAGTTATCGCTCTTTTCATCCGAACTACCTTGGCCTACAGGAAAAGTATGGAAAAGATAGTGTGGATTATACTAAAGTATTTGCGGGTCGGATGGTTGAATATCTCGTAGATGAATTGAGTAAACAAGGTTATCATTTGTTAATCGAGGGCACCTTGAGAACAACAGAAGTTCCTCGAAAAACGGCACAATTATTGACAACTAGAGGTTACCAAGTCTCACTAGCACTGATTGCGACCAAGCCTGAATTGTCCTATCTCAGCACTTTGATACGTTATGAAGAGCTCTATGCTATAAATCCTAGTCAAGCCAGAGCAACTCCTAAAGCACACCATGATGGAATTGTAGAACATTTGGTTGATAATTTACGGGAGTTGGAAAAGGATCAGCTTTTTAGACAAATTCAAATTTATCAAAGAGATCAATCGTGCGTTTATAATTCGCAAGTAGATCAAATTTCAGCAGCAGAAGTTTTACAAGAATGCCTCTTCGGAAAATGGAGTAAGGTAGAGGAGGAGATGTTGAAGATAGGGCAGGAACGGTTGAGGGAGTTAAGTATGAGAACTCCAAAATAGGAGAGAATTTTTATGTATTTAAAAAGTTTATCAATAAAAAATTATAGAAAATATGGCGAAGAGGTTCAGGTAATTAACTTCGCTCATAGCAAATGGCCAGAAATTCCAGGAGATGAAGATGAAACAGAGAAAATAAATATAACAGAAGAGTATATATCAAAAAGTTCGTCATTAATTGTAGGTAAAAATAATTCTGGTAAAAGTACAATTGTTAAATTATTGAATACACTACAAAATAGTAAATCAGGCAGCCGTAGTGTTTTTAAACATACCGATTTTAATTTAAAAATATTATCAGATTGGTATCATGAAAATATTGACAATAAATCTGAAGAAGAGATAAAAAGTATTGATAGATCTCATTTTCCTAAACTAGAGTTTCGGTTGATATTAGGAATTGATGATGGAAATGATTTGATTTCAAGTTTCGAAGATATATTAGTTGTAAGTGGTATAAAAACAGTAGAAACTCAAGAGAATCAAGAGATCGCTGAAGTGACTATCGATGTTAAGTATGAAGTTGCGGATGAAGTGGCTTTTTTAGAAGATCTGGTTAAAATTAAGACTAGCCATTTTAATGATAGTCAACAGTACGATGAACCATATAAAAAAGAACTTCAATATCGACAATTTTTAGCTTTATTTAGCAGTAATTACTTTGTATTAAATTTTTACCCTATAGGAAGAGAGGAGCCAGCTAAAGAGTTTTCTCTATCCTCATTGTTAAAGGTGGATACAATAGAAGCGAATACGGTTAAAAATGACAAGACACTTTCGCAAGCTTACAATAGAATAGTTTCAACTTATATAAAAAATAATGATATTGAAGAGATTAATAGTTTGGTTGGTGGTATTAATTATCAAGTAAAGGGGATGGTTGATGCCAATATAAAGGATATTCTTCAAAGTGCCGTGTCTAGTATTGAATCAACTAAGAATCTAAAGATGAATTTACATCCAGATGTAAATTTAGAGAAAATTTTTGCAAATAGCATTATTTATGAGTACCAAGAGGGAAATAACAACATACCTGAGAGCCAGTTTGGCATGGGGTATACAAATTTGATGGTAATTATCGCAAAAATTGTTGATTATATTGAGCTATACAGTGAGAAAGATATTAATGGTTCAGTAAATATTCTTTGTATTGAAGAACCAGAGTCATTTATGCATCCACAGATGCAAGAATTATTTATAAAAAATATTTCAAAAGCAATTGCGACATTACTAGGTAAAAAACAACAACTAGATACCTTTCAAATTATCATCACAACTCACTCAACCCATATTTTAAACAGTAAGATTCAATCAGGAAACACTCTAAATAATATTAGTTATCTAGGTCAAGCAGGTACAAATAATATTATAAAAAACATAAGTGATGACGCAATAGTATCTGGTAGAGATATTGACAAAAAAGCTTATGAATATATCAAGAAATACTTAAGGCTAGAGGTATCAGATGTTTTCTTTGCTGATGCAGTCATTCTAGTTGAGGGTGTTTCAGAAGAAAACTATTTAAGATATGAAATTGATAAACATCCAATATTGAAAAATCATCATATTAAAGTTTATAGAATTGATGGAGCTTATGCTCACCAGTTTATTAGTTTATTAGATTTGTTAGAAATCAAAACGGTTATTTTTACAGATTTGGATTTAAAAAGATCTGAAGATGAAAAGAAAGTTGATATAAAAGATAATGATGAACCTGATGTGATTCCACAAAACATATCAGATTTAGAAAAATTTGCAACTGCGGTAAGCTCTTTGAGTACGAACGGTACTCTGCAATATTTTATAAAAAAGGAGCTAAAAGATGAAGAAGCTAAATATGGTGAGATTAATAACAAGATAATCGAAAAGCTTAATAACAATGAAGAATTAATTATTGATTACAATAACATCACTCTGTTCTCTCAAGGTAAAATAAATGAGTACTATGCTACTAGCTTTGAGGAAGCAATTGTTTTAACGAATGCTAAAAACAGTGAAGGTAGCCATAAAAATAAACAATCACTTATTAAACTTCTACAATTTGTTCATCCAAAGAAGAAATATTTTAGAGATATTGATGAATCTTCAGAAATAGCAGATAAGTCTTATATGTATCAAGCTAAATTATCTGATGGGAAATCAAAGTTTTCTACTGGAATTGTATATTTATCTGTAACCGATGATGACTTTAACCTTAAACAACCTAAGTATATTGAATCAGGTTTGAAATTACTTTGTGATTATTTTGAGGAGTAAATAATGATATATACAATTAATCCAGAAAATAAACAATTAGAGTTAGATATTCAGCAAAAAATTAATGATTGTTTAGATAATTTTGAGAGCTTTTGTTTCGACGCTGGTGCTGGTGCAGGGAAAACCTATGCATTACAAAAATCAATTGAACATATTTTGAAGATGGAGGGAGAAAATTTAAAATTACGGAATCAAAAAATCTTATGTATCACATACACTAATGCCGCAAAAGATGAGATTCTTAGTCGGCTTGGTAAAAATTCTGCTATACTGGTCTCTACAATCCATGAATTTTTATGGGAATTTATTTCTATTCAGCAAGAGTTACTGACTATAGAACATAGGAATAAAATAATTGATGAACTTGATACTATTGATCATAAAATAAATGAAAATTCTCTTTCTAATAGTGTTAATCTGGTTGATTTCCAGAATATGATTAATGATGACAAATTTATGAAAATTTTCTACAATACACCTAGTAGTCCAGCAAAAGATTTCAAAGAGAAGATTATAGGCTATAATAAAAACTTTAAATCATATTTAAGTAATGTTAATAAGTTTAGCAGTTTAGTTAAGGATATTAATAAAAAGTATAAACTTGAAATATCATTAAAGAAAATTGAAGACAAAGAATCTAAAAAAATCATTTATAATCCAGTTCAAAACCGTGATAAACTTGAAAATTATGTCATTAGTCATGATACATTATTACTTTATTGTAAAAATATAATTACTAATCAAGATATATTAAAGAGATTATTTTCAGATAGATATCCATATATCTTAATTGATGAGTACCAAGATACAGATGAAAAAGTTGTTGCTATTATTGATAGTATAAGGGAATATTCAAATTCTAGGAAAAAGTTAGTAGTAGGTTTTTTTGGTGATTCCTTACAAAATATTTATGGTTCAGGTATAGGTGTCCTGCCAAATAAAGAAAAATATAAGAGTATTGAAAAAGTTTTTAATCGCCGTTCATCTAAGCAAATAGTAGAGTTAATTGAAAAAATTAGGAATGACGATTTTGGTCAGCAGTCCATATATACTGATTTTGATAATGGATCTTATAATTTTTATATCTCAGGTGATGATTTTAATATAGATACTTTTTTACAGGAAAATCACCTGATTAATAAAACGGCTTGTCTTCTTATGAAAAATGATGATATTTCCAAAGCAAGAGGATTTGATGAAATATTATCAGTGTTGAAAAAGTTCCCTCGATTTAGTGGTGCGAACTTTGATAATGTGTCTAATGAATTTTTGCAGAAAAATTTACAGCATATGGGATGGTTTTTGAGAGAGATTTTAACTTTCATAGACTTTATTCAAAGGGCAGGGGATGATAATTCAACTGTCAGGGAGATTGTCCAGTTCGCAATTCCGTATAAATCAACACTAACATTTGCAGAGATGAAACAATTTATCAATAGTTTGAGAGACCTTAATTTATCAACATTGAAAATTGATAAATGTATTGATGAAATTGCTAATATCCAGGAACCAATCTCAGGTAATGATATTCTAAAAAAAATATTCTTGATAGATGATACCACTGAGAACATTTTGTTGAATATAAAGAATCGCGCTTATGATTATTTTTACTATTCTCAAGATTCGGAGGAATCAGAAAGAGAAATGACAGTTGTTGATGAATTTTTTAATCTAGATATTTCTCAATTTATCAAGTGGTATAATTATATTTTTGATGATTTAAAAAATGAAGGAATTAGCTATTACACATTGCATGGTTCAAAGGGGCTAGAATTTGATAATGTAGTTGTTGTACTACAAGATAAATTTGCAAAAAAAGAAAATTATTGTAAGTATTTTTTTGAAAAATATAATACTTCAATTGATTCTGATCCACAATTTCAAGAAGTTCGCAATCTTTTATATGTTGCTTTTTCAAGAGCCAAGAAAAATCTTTATGTAATTTATAAAAATAATACTCCAGAAAATTTATTAGCGAATATAAAGGATATTTTTCAAGAAATTCACAATTTAAATTCATATTAGACATATATTTATGAAGTTTTACTCTTTCATTTTTTGTAATTAGAAAATTTATGTTGGACTATACTTGTAAAGTAATTCTAGTTGATTCCTAGATACCATTATATTATAAAACTGATTTTGAAAAAATATAAATACAAAATTTACAAAACAATAACAAAAATGGTGTGAACTTTTTGGTAAAATCTAGCTCAATTCGTGTATTTTTAGGGTAAAATTCACACCATTCAAATGAAATATATTCAAATTAGATGAAATTGTTCTTTCTGAAAACGTGGGAAAACATTGATTTTAAGCGGATATTGAAACTTATTCAAATAAAAGTGTTTCCAACCAGGTCTTAAGAAAGCTCGTAAAGCTTCACAATTCTCAAAACGTTAATAAATAAGCTAATACTAACTTATATAGACATTCAAGATGACTTTCTTGAATGTCATTTTTATTTTAATATACTTTAGTTAAATCTAAAATTGTGTTATTTTATATTTGATGTAGATTAGTTATTATATGTCAGTTCTATTTTCGGGACCTAAATATCCCAAAAGTGATTACTTAATATGTAAAAGTGAGTTATAATTTATATATCGAACTGAAAGGGAATTGCGATGTGGAAAAAGCAAATTGAAAATCCAACAATTATTAAGAGACAAAAGCATGATAAAATGAAAAATCTTAAGGAATATACTATTTCGTTAAAATTTTATATTTAGAAGGGTTTGGAGAAAGATGAAATTTATAAATGGGATGAAGGATTTATCACAAGCGATAGTAGACAAAACGGTTGATGTGAGTCAAAAAAGTTTTAAGTGGGTTAAAGATAATCGTGTAGAAATTATAGAATATGCAGCTATTACTATCTTAAAAAGTGTTGTTTAAGTTTTAAATGAAGATAGGAATAGGAAAGAAATATATGAGAATGAGTATGATTATAATGAGAGTTTTGAATCTAATATAAATGAGTCAAGCTATATAAGTACTATAAATGATGAGCAGGTTGTGTTGAAGGAACCACAAATTAAAAATAATAAAAATTATCCTCAAAACAGAAAATCTCCAGACTGTCATTTTTGCCATAGTAAAAATGGTAAAATCTTCGTTCGAGGAGGAACGGATGAACAAAAGCAGCAATTTAGAGAGATGCATCGATTTGTAGGACAATATGTTTGTACTGAATGTGGAAACGACTTTGATGAAGATGATATTGATTGGGAATTTAGCGATCCAGAAACTGGTTTCTATTATTGTAATTTCTGCAGTAATTCACTTGAGCAGGCTGGAATTGATGCAATGGATCCCGATGGTTTTGGATACGATGATTATGGAAATTGGGATTCTGACCGTTTAGGGTTATAACCTGTCTAAGGTTATTAGAAAAAATTAATAAAAATTTTTTTAATTTGCTCAAAAAAATTTTAATCCTATATGGAAGATCTTATAATGTGTATTAAAATCCTTAAAATATCACTATTTCCGCTATTTTAAAGGGCACTTTGTAAAGTGTCCTTTTTAAATTTTAGTAGAAAATTGAGCAATTTTTGGTAGAAAAAGCGACTTTTTTTGATTTTTCTTTTTTTTACTTTCATCAAAAAATGGCAGACTATTAGTATGGAAAGAAAAAAATTTATTGAGAGCAAGAGAGTTGTTAGCAAACAAGCCAAGCTAACAGCTCTTTTTTTGTGCCCTCAATAATCTTTTCAAATAAATAAAAAAAGAGGTTATATAATGCCTGTTGATAAAAACAAGAAAATCGAGAAGATTTTAAATACACCGACTTTGAATTTGCTACCTTCTGTTAATTTGAAAACAGATGACAAAGTAAGGGATCGAATCACTAATCGAACATCGATTCATTTAGGGCCTGGTACGATTCATATTGAAAATTTTGATGCTAACAAAGATTATTTCAAACTCCGAGTTTTGAAGATGTTAGATTTATTAATTTTGCTTGTAGGGAAGAAGAACCAATATAGACTAAGTGAAGAAGAGGCTGTTAATTGCTTGGTTGAATTTTCAATTAAACAGTATGCAGAACTGATGGGGAAAAATAATCTAAAAAGTACTTCAACGAAGAAAAATGTACGTCGTATCATTGAAGAGGCATTAAGTTTGCTAAACGATCTTTCTATTAGTACCGCAGAAAAGAGAAAATCGGAAATCAAAGAATTCAAAGATATGAAACTGATTGAGGAATTCAAATGCAAAAAAGGAGTTTATACAGTTCAATTGACTGAAAAATTCGTTAGATATTTAATTACTTCTTATGTGACAAATTTCCCTCTCAGACTTTTTAAAATTGATGAACGTAGTAAAAATGTTTATTCTATCGCAAAGAAACTAGTCTATCATCAAAGTCTCAATAATAATAGAAAGAAAAAAATTCATGAAGTCATATCAGTTGAAGCTCTGTTAAATGTATGTCCTAAAATTCCAGCAATAGAAGAAGTTAGATTGAAAAAAGGTGGTTGGCGTTCAAGAATTGAGGAGAGCTTAACTAATTCACTTGATAAACTAGCCGATGATAAAATCCTAGTTTGTTGGGAATACTGTAATCCAAATTGTGAACCTTTATCAAAAAAACAGATAAAGATGGATTCTTTTTTTGATTTTCAAAAATATAGGGTTCATTTTAAGGTTTCAGGGATTTAAATTCACTGATTTATTGATTTGCTTCGATTAAATCAGGATTTATGGATAGGGTATGTTGAATTAGAATTGGGGGTATGTTGAATTAGAATAGGGGGTATGTTGATTTTGTAAAAAAAATTTTCACCCTTGGTATAACTGATATTTTAGCATCTCTGATTTTCAATACTAATAATATTAATAAGCAGCATATGCCTTCAATTTTCGTATTGAAGGCAATGCTATAATTTTTCCTGTAAAGAAAAAAATCCGGATTTTATTTTTTTACAGGAAATGAAAAAAGGAGTACAAATATGTTTGAAGAAGAAAAATCTTATTTGAAAGCATTCATTGAACAAATCTCTGAACAAAGTCGTAAAGGTGGTAAGGGAGCATATATTTGCCCTCTTTGCCACAGTGGTGAAGGAAGAAACAGAACTGGTGCTTTTCACATTTACGATGAAATCCAGTGGAAATGTTTCTCTTGCGATAGAGGTGGAGATATCTTTGATCTTATCGGCTATGTAGAAGGACTTGTTAAATTTAAGGATCAATTGAAGCGTGTCAGAGAGTTGTTTAATCTATCAACTGAATGTGATGGATTCAATTACCAGAAGAGTGAATATTTGAATTCCAATGCTGTTTTTCCTTTAAAGGAAGAAGAGAAAAAAGATAATTATTCAAGCTTTTATAATGAGGCAACAAAGCATCTTTGTGAAACTGACTATTTTCTTAAACGAGGGTTGAGTTTTTCAACAGTCCAACGGTTTAAAGTTGGCTACGTAAAAAAATGGAAGCATCCCAAGGTGACTAATCCAAATGTCCCTGAAACACCAAGATTAATTATCCCTTTAAGCGGTAGTTGTTATTTTGCTCGTGATACAAGAGATATTGTACCCGAACCTCAATTGAACTATATTAAGCAGAAGGTGGGAGGGAGCGATATTTTTAATAAAAGCGAACTCTTCAAAAAATCTACGGATCCCATTTTTATTGTAGAAGGCGAAATAGATGCCATGAGCATCGTTGAAGTTGGTGGAAAGGCAGTAGCACTTGGCAGTATTGGAAATATAAATAAATTAATTAATCTTGTTTCTGATCTTAAAATTGATCGTACATTCATTCTCTCATTGGACCAAGACGAAAAGGGGAGAGAGGCTGAACTAAAATTAGCAGAGCAATTTAGAAATAAGAAAATTAAATTTATTTCTTTCAAATTAACTATTGATGATGTAAAAGATCCTAACGATATGTTAGTGAAAAATAAAGGAGTATTTAACAAAATGGTAGAATATGCAATCAATCAAACAAAAAGTGAAAAAGAGCGGTATCTTGAATATTCAACAGCTAATCATCTTCCGAAGTTTTTTAATGATATTACGAATGGTTCAAATACTTCATGTGTTAAAACAAATTTTGAAGGTTTAGATGATCTATTGGAAGGTGGTCTTTACGAAGGCTTGTATTGTGTTGGTGCAATTTCCTCCCTTGGAAAGACAACATTTGTAACTCAGATTGCTGATCAAATTGCAGCACAGGGAACAGATGTTTTGATTTTTAGTATTGAAATGTCGAGATGGGAAATAATTAGTAAAAGTCTTAGTCGTCACACTGTTATCGAATCTATTGCCTCTAATAGTGATATCAGAAATGCAAAAACAGCACGAGGAATTACTGAGGGAAGTAGATATGCAGGTTACAGCACCCCAGAGATTGATTTGATTAAAAAAGCTGGAGAAAATTACTCTCAATACTGCAAAAATATTTACATTGTCGAAGGTACTGGACCTATTGGTGTGGAGCTAATTCGGAAAACTGTTGAAAATCATCTCAAATATACTGGAAAAGTACCTGTCGTTATTATTGATTACTTACAGATTCTATACCCGGTGAATGAACGATTAACTGAAAAACAAAACACAGATAGATCGGTAATAGAATTGAAAAGGATTAGCCGAGACTTTAAAACACCAGTAATTGCTATTTCTTCTTTTAATAGAGAAAACTACAAATCTGTTGTAAGTATGCAGTCTTTCAAGGAGAGCGGAGCAATCGAGTATTCTAGCGATGTTTTGATTGGACTACAACTTAAGGGGACTGGACCAGCAAATTTTGATGTTAATGAAGCTAAGTCGAGAAATCCTAGAGAAATTGAGCTAGTGGTTTTAAAAAATCGTAATGGAAGAACTGGCATTAAGATGGAATTTGACTATTATGCGATGTACAATTATTTTAAAGAAAAGTAGTATAAGGCTTTTGGTTAATGATCTAATTTGTTGAATTACTCTAAGCCTTATCAAAAGATGGAAATCTCTGTAATTAAGAATTAGAAGGAAGAGATAATGCAAACAATAAATCATACAGAATTAATGAAATTAGGTTTTCCTGAACATACGGCACGGGATATTATAAGACAAGCCAAGTTAATTGCTGTCCGACAATTTGAAGAATCTAGAGCTTTATCAAATAATATGGTAGAATTAAGTAAATCACCTTTTGACAATTCTCGTCTTAATTTAGCTCCTACTTATATTGTAGAAGAATTACTCGGTTTTAAGTTGCTTTCTGAAAGAAAGGAACAAAATGAGTAAAAAATATAAATGCGTAAGTCGAAATAAGAAAGGAAAAATTTACTATGAGGTTGAATTCAGTGTAGATCCATCTACGGGTGACCGAAAGAGGTTTAGGGTTAAATCTTATAAAGATCAATTCGGGATTGATTTTAAAACAGAAAAGCAAGCCTTTGACGAAGTCTGTAGGATAAGAACTGAATACAATGCTAAAATAGCTAGTGCTAGTACAAAAAGACCACAATTAGATATTCCATTTTCAAAATTTATGGAAGATGTCTATTTGCCTTATTATAAGAAAACTGTTCAGCCCGTAACCTATCAAACTGCTTATCCTCAGTATAAGACTTTTATTGAAGTTTTTGCTGACAAGAAATTGTCTGAAATCAATGTTCGGGAATGTGAAGATTTTAGATTATCTTTAATGGAAGACTACTCTCCAAACTACGCAAAAGGACTTTGGTGTAAACTGAAGAAGTGTTTAAATTATGCAGAACGCTTGGAATACATCGAGAATAATCCTTGTCGAAAGTTAGACAATCCTAAAGGAGAAAAATCGAAAACTGAATTTTGGACTGTGGAGGAACTTGATAAGGTATTAAAAACTTTTGATCAGACAGTTTATGAAGAGAGGCAGTTTTATACGGCTATCTGGCTTTATTTTATGACGGGGATGCGAGTCTCTGAGGGTCTTAGTTTAAAGTGGTCAGACATAGATCTTAAAAATAAGGTTATTCATATTCAGTCTACCCTTGAATATCAAGGGAATGGGAAATACGTTCGAAAAGAGCAGACAAAAACTAGGGCAGGCATGCGTTTCTTAGAAATAGATGACGAAACTGTTAAAGTGTTGCAAAATTGGAGAACTGTACAAGTGTATAATAGAGAAGATAATTTTGTATTAGCACGGTTTAACTCTCCCATGAACAAATCTACCTTAAATCGAATGTTAAAAAGGCATGCACTAGCGGCTAAGGTTCCGGTTATTACTGGGAAAGGTCTACGTCATAGTCATGATTCATTTATGATAAACGTTCTAAAAAAAGATGTTTTGTATGTCTCGGCTCGTTCAGGAAGAACGGACAAAGCTACAACTCTAAACACCTATTCTCATTTCTATGATAGACAAGTTGTCTCTGGTGGTGCTGAGATAACAGAGGTTTTAGGAGAGCTGGGATTAACTGCAAATCCCGCCACAATCCCGCCAAGTAAAGAAACCAAGTAAAAAATAGCTGTGTGAGAACAACTAAAGCAACGACGCTTCAGTTACTCTTAAATAATAGAGTTTCCAATCAATATGAAAACCGAGGTTTAGGCCTCGGTTTTTTTGTGCATTCTTTCTTTTATTACTTTTACAAGCCTTGTATCATCAAATATTTCATTGAGATACAACGAGATTGTTGCTATAATAGGGATATTCTATGAAATAAGGAGAAGGTATGAATAATTTTAAACAGATTCTTTTGGCTTTAGTTGCAGTTTTTGCAACTGTCCTCTTGGTAGCCTGTGGTCAAAAAAGTGATAATGGGACTTATGTATTCGAACCCACAACAGAAGAAGTGAGAGAGATATTACCACGTGAAGTTGCTTATATCATTACAGATGATTATAAATTTAAGGTTTCTATCACTATTAAGGATAAAAAAGGTGTTATGAAGGTTCAGATAAAATCAAATATTCAAAATACCAATCAACCCTATGATTTTAAGGTGGATCAAAAAACTAAAACGATCATATTGGAAAGTGAATATAGTAAAACTAAAGTTACTTATCAGATTTCTGGAGGGGTATTAACTATTAAAAATGTAAGTGATTCTGGTATGAATAATTCCGACGCCTATATAAATTTCATTAAATTTGCAAAGTTTAAAAAGATCAAATAAAAGAAATGGTAGGTACAAATTCTGCCTTTTAAATCGTTACATATTAGTTGATGAATATATTACAAGAGTATTACATTTGTAATATTTCATTGCCGTGAGTCTAAATTGTTGTTATAATAGGTTTAATCTAACTAAAAAGGAGAAGTTATGAAAAACTTTAAACGTATTCTTTTGGCTTTAGTAGCTGTTTTTGCAGTAGTTCTTTTGGTGGGATGTGGTGCCAAAAGTGATAATGGGACTTATGTCTACAAACCTACAAAATCTGAAGTGAAGGAGATCCTTGAAGAACAAGGTGCTCCAAGTTCAAGCGTAGATGCATTGATCGACAATGTTAAATTGGAAGTTTCAGTGACCATTAAAGACAAAAAAGGTAGCCTTAAAATTAAAGGTGAAATGATGGGACAAAAAACAGACCAATCATTTGATATGAAAGTTGACCAACAAAAGAAAACTCTTCAATCTAAAACAGGTGAAGGTGAAAAGGTTAAATACAAAGTATCAGGCGATGTATTCACATTTGATTTATCTGGAGAGGAAGGTTCAGATCACGCAGCAGCTTTGGAAATGTTCAAAAACGCTAAATTCAAACGCACAAAATAACACAAGAGAAGGGCAGAGAGTATCTGCTCTTTTTCTTCTTTAAAATATCTTGAATCAGTATTAAAATAATGGTAAAATCTGATTATAAAGTACATTAGGAGATGAATTATGAAAAATATTAAACGTATTCTTTTAGCTTTCGTTGCAGTTTTTGCAGCAGTCCTCTTGGTGGCATGTGGTGCCAAAAGTGATAACGGGACTTATGTCTACAAACCATCAAAAACTGAACTCAAGAAAATTCTTGAGGAGCAAGGCTTATCAGGTAGTCAATTAGAGTCTATTGGAGATGTTATTAATTTTGAAGTTTCCATTAAGATCAAAGATTCAAAAGGAACCCTCAAAATTGCAGGTGAAGTCGCTGGTCAAAAGAATGAGCGTTCTTATGAAGTCAAAATCGATCAAAAAGAGAAAACAATCGCATCAAAAGATAGTAGTGGAGAAAAGATTACATACAAGGTCGATGGTGACTATTTGACATTTGATCTTTCTAAGTTAAGTTCTAGCAATCAAGGGGATCTTATGATTCTTAAAAATGCTAAACTCAAACGCACGAAATAAAGCAACTGAAGAGCGGGGAAACCTGCTCTTTTGCTTTACTTTTATGGCTGGTTTGGTATAATGAATGAGACTACAGATGGGACTGGGGCAGGAATGATTTTCTTTGAAAATGATTTCGTCTCGCTCCCTCTTTTCTGTGTGATCTAGGAAATTATTTATGGAAAAGGAGAATCATCTATGCAATATATTTGGTCTTACTTGAAAAAGTATCCCAAGTGGCTAGCCCTGAATCTATTTTCGGCCGTCCTTTTTGTCATTGTCAATTTAGGTTTGCCAACGATTCTGGCTCGCATGATTGATGAGGGGATTAACCCACGTGATGTGGATCGGCTTTATTTCTGGGGCTGGGTCATGTTTGCGATTATTTTACTAGGGATTGTGGGTCGGATTATCTTATCTTACGCAGTTGGCCAGCTAACGACGACCATGGTACGCGATATGCGCAATGACCTCTATGCCAAGTTACAGGAGTACTCGCATCGTGAGTATGAGCAAATTGGGGTATCGTCATTGGTCACTCGCTTGACTTCGGATGCCTTTGTCTTGATGCAATTTACGGATTCTATGTTGAAGATGGGCGTCATCACACCCTTGATGATGGTTTCCAGTGTTCTCTTGATTTTGACAACCAGTCCTTCTTTAGCGTGGATTGTAGCGGTATCTGTACCATTTCTTGCTGTTGTTGTCTGGTATGTAGCAGTCAAGACACGTCCACTTTCTGAGAAGCAACAAAAGACCCTGGACCATCTCAATCAGTTTGCGCGTGAAAATTTGACAGGTCTCCGAGTGATTCGTGCCTTTGCCCGCGAAGAATTCCAAGAAGAAAAATTTGCAGCTGAAAATGAAGTCTATGCGGAAAATTCGAATAAATTGTTCAAACTAACTGGTTTGACTGAACCCCTGTTTGTGCAGATCATCATTGCGATGATTGTAGCGATTGTCTGGTTTGCCTTGGATCCTCTTCATGACGGTAGTTTGAAAATTGGGGATTTGGTTGCCTTTATTGAGTATAGCTTCCACGCGCTCTTATCTTTCCTCTTTTTAGCCAATCTCTTTACCATGTATCCTCGTACTGCGGTTTCTAGCCGTCGTCTCAAGGAAATCATGGACATGCCCATTTCGATAGATCCGAATGAGAATGGTGTTACTGAGACAGCCTCTCGTGGCTATTTGGAATTTGATAATGTCACCTTTGCTTATCCAGGTGAGACGGAGAGTCCAGTTCTTCACAACATTTCCTTTCAGGCCAAACCTGGTGAAACAATTGCCTTTATCGGCTCGACGGGTTCTGGGAAATCTTCGCTAGTACAGTTAATTCCTCGATTCTATGATGTCACCCTAGGGAAAATTTTGGTCGATGGTGTGGATGTTCGCGACTACAATCTGAAAGCCCTTCGCCAAAAGATTGGTTTTATTCCGCAAAAGGCCTTACTCTTTACAGGGACCATTGCTGAAAACCTTCGTTATGGGAAAGAAGACGCATCTGTAGAAGAGCTAGAACAAGCAGCAGATATTTCCCAAGCCAAGGATTTTATTGACAGCCGCGAGGAACGCTTTGATACACATTTGGCAGAAGGCGGAAGTAACCTATCAGGTGGTCAAAAACAACGCTTGTCCATTGCACGTGCTGTTGTCAAAGATCCAGATGTCTTTATTTTTGATGACTCTTTCTCTGCCTTGGACTACAAGACGGATGCCACTTTGCGGAAGCGTCTGAAAGAAGTTACAGGAGATGCGACCATCTTGATCGTGGCGCAACGCGTGGGAACCATTATGGATGCGGATCAAATTATTGTTTTGGATCAAGGGGAGATCGTCGGTCGCGGAACCCACGATGAATTGATGGGAAGTAATGAAATCTATCGTGAAATTGCTAATTCGCAGCTCGATAGTCCATCATTAACAGAGGAATAGAAAGGAGAAGCAGATGAAACAAGAACAAAACAGTTTTAGTAGACTATGGACTTACTTGAGAGCCTATCGCTTGGAAGTTTGCTTGTCCATTTTCTTAAAAATCCTAAGTGTCATCATGAGTGTTGTCGAACCCTTTGTTTTGGGACTTGCCATTACGGAGTTGACCAAGAATCTCATGGATATGGCAAAAGGCCTTGCAGGGGCTAGTCTGAATACTTCCTACATCGCTATCATTATGACGCTCTATCTATTCCGTGGGGTCCTCTATGAGTTAGGATCTTATTATTCCAACTATTTCATGACCAATGCTGTTCAAAAAACCGTTCAGGACATGCGAAATGATTTGTCTCATAAAATCAATCACATTCCGGTTTCTTATTTTGACCGGCATCAATTTGGAGATTTGCTCGGACGTTTTACTAGCGATGTCGAAACCGTCTCTAATGCCTTGCAACAGTCCTTTTTACAAATCGTCAACGCTATCTTTACCTTGCTCTTTGTCATCACCATGGTCTTGTATTTAAACATCCAACTGGGGCTAGTGGTCATCTTGTCCATTCCGGTCACTTATTTCAGTGCTCGATTTATCATGAAAAAATCTCAGCCTTACTTTAAAGAGCAGGCAGATGTTTTGGGGGCAATGAACGGCTTTGTGCAAGAAAATTTAACAGGCTTTAATGTCCTCAAGCTCTACGTCCGAGAAAAATCTTCCCAGCAAGAGTTTCATGATATTACCCATCACCTTCAAAAAGTAGGATTCAAGGCTAATTTCATTTCTGGCTTAATGATGCCGATTTTAAATGGGATATCAGATTTGACTTATCTCATTATCGCTTTGTTTGGTGGCTTACAAGTGTTAGCAGGTCGTTTGACTGTCGGGAATATGCAGGCCTTCGTTCAATATGTTTGGCAGATCAACCAACCGATTCAAAACTTGACCCAATTAGCCGGCCAACTCCAAAGTGCCAAATCGTCTCTAGATCGGATTTTCCAAGTCATGGATGAACCAGATGAAGTAGCAGATGTGACTGAAACCCTCTCTGGAGATTTGACAGGGCAAGTCAGCTTTAAAAACGTCGATTTCCAATATGTAGCGGACAAACCCTTGATTCGTGATTTCAACCTAGAAGTCAAACCAGGTGAAATGGTGGCCATTGTCGGACCGACCGGAGCAGGAAAAACAACCTTGATTAATTTGCTGATGCGCTTTTACGATGTGACTGCAGGCTCCATCACGGTGGATGGTCATGATATTCGCCATCTGTCACGCCAAGATTACCGCAAACAATTCGGAATGGTGCTTCAGGATGCTTGGTTATATGAAGGAACCATCAAAGAAAACCTTCGCTTTGGTAATCTCGAGGCGACGGATGAAGAAATTGTGGAAGCTGCAAAGGCAGCCAATGTCGATCACTTTATCCGGACGCTTCCTGGTGGTTACAATATGGAAATGAATCAGGAGTCTAGCAATATTTCTCTAGGCCAAAAGCAACTCCTAACCATTGCGCGTGCGCTCCTTGCTGATCCTAAGATTTTGATTTTGGATGAAGCGACGTCTTCTGTCGATACGCGTTTAGAGCTCTTGATTCAAAAAGCGATGAAGAATTTGATGAAAGGCCGTACTAGTTTTGTCATTGCTCACCGCTTGTCTACCATTCAAGAAGCAGATAAAATTCTTGTCCTCAAAGATGGACAAATCATTGAGCAAGGAAACCACCACTCCTTATTGGCAGACAAGGGCTTCTACTATGAGCTCTACAATAGCCAGTTTTCAAGTAAACAAGCTAATTAATCTAAAAAGCTTGAGATAGATTTCTCAACTTTTCTCTATTTAATTTCTTTTGCAAAAAAGTGAAACAATAAGTTCATTACAATCCTTCATTGACAGTAAGAAGCCTTCTCGGTATACTAGGTGTAATTTATTTAGGAGGACACCATGATTATTCGACCTGTTCAACTTAGTGATGCAGCGACTATCCGAGCGATTTACCAACCTTATGTGACAGAAACAGCCATCACCTTTGAGGTCGATGTGCCGACTGTCCAGGAATTTGAAAGACGTATCACAAAAACACTGACTCAATTTCCTTATTTAGTCGCAGAAGTTGATGGGAAAGTTGTGGGTTATGCCTATGCCTCGACCTATTATGCACGCGCTGCCTATGATTGGACCACTGAATTGTCTATTTATGTAGCAAAAGAGTCACGTGGACAAGGGATTGGATCAGCCCTTTATACTGCCTTAGAAGAAGAGTTAGAAGCACGAGGTTACTTACGCTTTCTGGCTTGCATTGCAGTTCCTAACGAAGCCAGCATCTCCATGCATAAAAAGCGGGGGTATGTTCAAGTGGCTCATTTTCCAAAGATTGGCTATAAGTTTAATAAATGGCATGATATCGTTTGGATGCAAAAAACCTTAAATGGTCCTGTGTCAACTTTGAAAGAGCAATGAAAAGTTTTTGAATGTCCTGTAAGAAAACAAGCTCCCGTTTCTTGACAGATGAAGAACTCCATGATAAACTAGTTTCATGCGATGAGTCGATTGGCTCTTAGGAGCCTTTTGCGCTGAGGAGGTCTACATTCAATTGTAACGCAGGAGCGGACCTTGAGTAGTTGTGTGAACCGGCTGCTCTCACTGAAAGGTGCCTCGAATCCTGATCTTCGGATCAGGATTTTTTTGTTTCTTCAAAGAATTGAAAACTATTATAATACAATTGCTACAAAGTTACGTTGGTGTTATAATATAGTAAAGTGCCTAATGTCAGAAAGGAGTTGAGTTGATTGGGAGATTTCTATCATTCTAATGATCCAGCATCTACAGACTATTCGCATAAAATTGAAGAGCTTGAAACCTCCAAACAATTTCAGGATGCCATCGGATTGATCCGAGAACAGATGAAGAACAATCTTCAGTGGAATGTTTTGCGATCTTTTGGTATTATTTGCGCCATACTGTCTCTCATCTTATTGCGTTTTGCAGCTGTTCCGTTCATCCTTTTAGTTGCTGGTTTGTATTATTGGCCACAATATAAAAAACGAAAAGCCTTGTTTGGGGATCGAATTCGATCGAACGATGAGATCTATCTTGATGATATCCTGTCGCCTGTATTAAAGGAAGTTTTTCCTAATGCTTCGATCAAAGAGGACGGTTCCATCCCTTCTGAAGCTCTCTCGCATTTATGTCCTCGGTCGACTGATTTTCTATGTTTCAAAGAACTATCGTTTCATGATGACAAAGAGCTAACGGTTTCAAATCTCTATGCCCATCATACGGAGACTCGTTACCGGACGTCCAATGGACATACGAGGACGGAACATGTGGAAGTTACAGATTTCCTTGGACAAGTGTTCTCTTTATGTCTACCGATCAATTTCTCCGGTCATCTTCGGGTTGTGCCAACCAAGAAATCCTTTCTATTTAAGAGGGAGGTGAATGGGGTTTATCCTGGAGCTAGAGGAGATGAAGTTCAGATTGAAACCGAGGATATTCGCAATAACGAGAATTACAATATCTACTGTACAGATGAACTGTCTGCCCGTAAATTTCTCACCCCTAAGATGTTGGAATGGTTTGATCGACAAATTTCTCAAAATGCCATGTGTGTATTTTTGAAAGATAAGAAACTATTTATTTCTTTGTATACCGATCGCTATATCTTTCCGACTCCCCAAAAACCGGAAGATATTGATCAGCTATCCTTGGTATCTGAATATCATAAATTATGCAAAGAACTGGATTTAATTAAAGAAATAACAGCAATTTTTGAAGGAGAAACATCATGAATCTCATTATCGGCTTAATCATATTTGTTGGCCTATTGGCTATTTGGTTTATTAGTGTAGGAAATCGTCTCAATCGTTATCTTGTGACCATTGAAGAATCAAAGAGAACGGTCGATATCGTCCTCGTAAAACGCTATGATACCATTTCGGAAATGCTAAAAGTAGCGAAAGCTTATGCAAAACATGAACAAGACCTTTTTACCGATTTAGTTGCTTTACGCCAAGGAGCGAGCATTCAAGAATCCAACCAAGTCATAACCAATCAAAACGATGTCTTGGCACAAATTCGTGCAGTGGGTGAAAACTATCCAGAGCTCTTGTCTTCTAACCAATTCTTGGCCTTGCAAAAGGAAATTGCTGATGAAAATGAAGATCTTGCTGCAGCGAAGCGAATTGTCAACAGTAATATTAGCCACATCAATCAAGAAATTGTTTCATTTCCGGCGTCTATCGTAGCAGGTGTAAAGGGGATCCATCAAGTTCCATTTCTTACTGAAGAAACACAAGGTAAGAAAGATTTAAGTGATTTGAACTATGATCTTAACTAAAAAGCTATTTATGATTAATAACCATCAAAAATCCTGGTCTTGTTATCAGGATTTTTTCCTACTGTTGGTACTTTTCATTTATGCCAAAAAATTGTATAATAGTACAAATACTCAATTTTTAGAAAATTTTGAAAGAGGATTTACTATGGGATACACAGTTGCTGTTGTCGGTGCTACAGGTGCCGTTGGTGCTCAAATGATCAAAATGTTGGAAGAATCAACACTTCCAATCGATAAAATTCGCTACCTTGCCTCTGCACGTTCTGCAGGGAAGGTCTTGCAATTCAAGGGTCAAGATGTGACTATTGAAGAAACGACAGAAGATGCCTTCGAAGGCGTTGATATTGCCCTTTTCTCGGCTGGCGGTTCAACATCTGCTAAATATGCACCATACGCTGTGAAAGCAGGCGCAGTAGTGGTGGATAACACTTCTTATTTCCGTCAAAATCCGGATGTCCCATTGGTTGTTCCTGAAGTGAATGCACATGCGCTTGATGCTCATAACGGTATTATCTCTTGTCCAAACTGTTCAACGATCCAAATGATGGTCGCTCTTGAGCCAGTCCGTCAAAAATGGGGCTTGGAACGTATTATCGTGTCTACTTACCAAGCTGTTTCAGGTGCTGGTATGGGAGCTATTCTTGAAACTCAACGTGAGTTGAAAGAAGTATTAAATGATGGCGTTAATCCACGTGATGTCAATGCTGAAATCTTGCCTTCAGGTGGAGATAAGAAACACTACCCAATTGCTTTTAACGCTCTTCCACAAATCGATGTCTTCACAGAAAACGACTATACTTACGAAGAAATGAAGATGACGAATGAAACCAAGAAAATCATGGAAGATGATAGCATTGCTGTTTCAGCAACATGTGTGCGGATTCCAGTCTTGTCAGCTCACTCTGAGTCAGTCTACATTGAAACTAAAGAAGTGGCACCAATTGACGAAGTGAAAGCTGCGATTGCTGCCTTCCCAGGTGCCGTCCTTGAAGACGACGTTGCTCACCAAATCTACCCACAAGCGGTTAATGCTGTCGGTTCACGTGATACCTTCGTTGGACGTATCCGTAAAGACTTGGATGCTGAAAAAGGGATCCACATGTGGGTGGTTTCAGACAACCTTCTAAAAGGTGCCGCTTGGAACTCCGTTCAAATCGCAGAAACCCTTCATGAACGTGGGCTCGTACGTCCAACAGCTGAATTGAAGTTTGAATTGAAATAGGGAGCAAAACAGAAATCAGTAACTCGAAGAGTTTGATTTCTCCTTCGCTTTTATAATTTAAGGCTCAGGCTATAAAAGTCCACCGGACTTTTATACTCCCCCCGCACAGTTGATTAGGAAGTACGAATGTTGCAAACATGAGTAGTTCCAATCAACCACTGCGTCACGATTCAGAAATCAGTAACTCGAAGAGTTCGATTTTTCCTTAGCTACCTAGCAAATCAACTTGTTTTATGAACAGATCATGAGGCAAAGGCAAGCATGCCCCAGCCTCTTTATTATATAGAGAAAGGTTTTTCTATGTCTTATAATGATTTAAAAGATTGTAAAATCATCACTGCATTTATCACCCCCTTCCATGAAGATGGGACCATTAATTTTGACGCTCTTCCTGCCTTGATCGAGCACCTCTTGGCTCATCATACAGACGGGATTCTCTTAGCTGGTACGACTGCGGAAAGTCCAACCCTGACCCACGATGAGGAATTGGAGCTCTTTGCAGCTGTACAAAAGATTGTCAATGGCCGAGTTCCTTTGATCGCTGGTGTCGGAACCAATGAAACCCGCGATTCGATCGAGTTCGTCAAAGAAGTGGATGCTTTTGGTGGATTCGCAGCAGGATTGGCTATCGTTCCTTACTACAACAAACCATCCCAAGAAGGTATGTATCAACACTTTAAAGCCATTGCGGATGCATCCAATCTTCCGATTATTATCTACAATATTCCAGGGCGCGTGGTTGTGGAAATGACGCCTGAAACCATGCTTCGTTTGGCGGAACACCCAAATATTATTGGGGTCAAAGAGTGTACAACCCTTGCTAATATGGCCTATTTGATTGAACACAAGCCAGAAGAATTTCTCGTCTATACAGGGGAAGATGGAGATGCTTTCCATGCGATGAATCTTGGTGCAGATGGAGTGATCTCAGTGGCTTCTCATACAAATGGAGATGAAATGCATGAGATGTTCCAAGCTATTGAACACAACGATATTAAAAAGGCTGCGGCTATCCAACGTCAGTTTATCCCTAAAGTCAATGCTCTCTTCTCATATCCGAGTCCAGCTCCTGTCAAAGCTGTCTTAAACTATATGGGCTTTGAAGCAGGACCAACTCGTTTGCCATTGGTGCCAGCACCAGCAGAAGAAGCGAAGCGCATCATCAAGGTTGTAGTAGATGGGGATTACCATGCTACTAAAGAGATCATTACGGGAGTTCTTCGTCCGGATTATTAATAAAATTGTCATGAGGAATGTATGTCAGAGTTAGAAAAACAGAGTTAGAAAAAACGGATTCAGAAAAATCAGAACTAGAAAAATTTAAAGAACGTCATAGTCTTGAAAAGTTAGATGGTGTGATGATCCATGATAAACCGACCATTAAAACAGGCGAAAAAGCTGGATGCATCGGTGCACTCTTACTTCTAATTGGATTTGGAACAGGGATTATTTTGTTGCTAGTTCATTTCATATTTGATTTCGATTCCAAGCTACTCAATCTTCTTTGGGAAACAGTAGCAGCTTTAGGATTTATTTTTAGTTTAGCAGGAGCTTTTCAAATTGGTCCCCTTACGATTCACCGCTACTCAAGAGAAGTCGACAAGGATAAACATTTTGAAATCGATAGGGCCTACAATCTCTACAATGTTCTCTATAAACCGACTAAAACAGTCCTTTTGCAATATGATAGTGACGACGATCAGCTGATTGCTGTCAATGCTGGTGGTGAACTACTCGTGGAACTCCTTAGAAAAGTAGAGATGGAGAAGTTAGCTCTGAAGAAAATTTTGAAGACCTTCCGTTTGGATTATGTCTCTGACCATCTTTGGAGATTAACCTACAGCTATAAAAAAGAAGATGTGGTCATGGAAAAAAGTGATCGTTAGATTTTTTCATCCAATCAACTACACTAAGTCCTGAAAAGAGCTTTGATTCTTGGCAAAAAAATTATATAATAAAGTAGTAGGTCTTCATTTCTTTCTAAGGGAAATGGAGTATTCATGAAAATTTAAACATAAAGGAGACTCCGATGGAAGTCATTAAACGTAGTGGAGAAGTGGTTGAATTCAACCCAGATAAAATTTACCAAGCTATTTTGAAAGCTGCGCAAGTTGTCTATGTTTTGACAGATGATTTGCGACAAAACCTAGCTCAAGTGACCAAGAAAGTTGCTATGGATTTGGATGAAGCACAAGTAGAACGCGCAACCATCAGCATGATCCAATCAATGGTTGAGCACCGTTTACTTGGTGCTGGTTATATTACCATTGCAGAACACTACATTTCTTATCGCTTGCAACGCGATTTGGAACGGAGCGGCTATGGTGATCATATCGCCGTGCATTTGCATTTTGAGCAAATTCGCTAGAATATAAAATAGAAGTTACTTCGGTAGCTTCATTTTTTTGTATTCTCGTTTAAGGCTGAGAATTCAAGAAAACATGGTATAATAGAAGAGATTGAACTGGAAAGGAATGGAGAACATGGCAACTATACAATGGTTTCCTGGACACATGTCCAAAGCTAGAAGACAAGTACAAGAAAATTTAAAATTTGTGGATTTTGTGACGGTTCTGGTAGATGCTCGTTTGCCCCTATCAAGCCAAAATCCCATGTTAACGAAAATTGTTGGTGATAAGCCCAAATTAATGATTTTGAACAAGGTAGACTTGGCAGATCCTGTCGCAACAAAAGAATGGCAGGATTATTTTGAGTCACAAGGGATCAAAACCTTGGCTATCAACTCCAAAGAGCAATCTACGGTAAAAAAAGTAACAGATGCTGCTAAGAGCTTGATGGCCGATAAAATTGCCCGTCAAAAGGAACGGGGGATTCAGATTGAAACCCTTCGGACCATGATCATCGGAATTCCTAATGCTGGAAAATCAACGCTGATGAACCGCTTAGCAGGGAAAAAGATTGCTGTTGTTGGGAATAAACCAGGGGTGACCAAGGGGCAACAATGGTTGAAAACCAATAAGGATCTTGAAATCTTGGATACTCCAGGGATTCTCTGGCCCAAGTTTGAAGATGAAGAAGTGGCCTTAAAGCTTGCTTTAACAGGAGCCATCAAGGATCAGTTGCTTCCAATGGATGAAGTGACCATCTTTGGCCTTAACTATTTTAAAGAGCACTACCCAACTGTTTTGCTGGAACGTTTTAAACAAATGGATCTGGAACAAGAAGCTCCTGAAATCATTATGGAAATGACCCAGAAATTAGGATTTCGCGAGGATTACGACCGTTTTTACCAACTCTTTGTCAAAGATGTTCGCGATGGAAAATTGGGTCGGTATACCCTTGATCGTGTAGGTGAAATAGATGCCAACGATTAAAGAAGTTAAAGAGCGTTTAGCAATGATTGACGAGCTAGATCATCCCTTATTTGAAGAGTTGATCCTTGATGGTCGAGCAGGCGTTCAAGCGGCTATCAGCAAACGAAAACGCGAACTCCAAAAACAAGTGGATGAAGACTTGCGTTTGGAAAAAATGCTAGCCTATGAGAAAGAACTTTATGCTCAAGGGATTGATCTTATTGCAGGAGTGGATGAAGTGGGACGTGGCCCATTAGCGGGTCCAGTTGTTGCTGCTGCCGTGATCTTGCCGAAAGCTTGTAAGATTCCAGGACTCAACGATAGTAAAAAGATTCCAAAATCCAAACACAAGGAAATCTATGAGGCTGTGCTCCAAAACGCCATTGCAATCGGAATTGGCATCAAGGATAATCAAGTGATAGACCAGGTTAATATCTATGAAGCTACGAAGCTAGCCATGATGGAGGCCATTGGTCAGCTAGAGCCTCAACCCCAGCATCTTTTGATTGATGCTATGAAGTTAGATCTTCCTATTTCTCAAACTAGTATCATCAAAGGGGATGCCAACTCCTTATCCATTGCTGCAGCATCCATCGTAGCTAAGGTGACTCGGGATCAGATGATGGAAAAGTTTGATCGAGAATATCCGGGTTATGATTTTGCGAAGAACGCTGGCTATGGGACGGCAAACCATCTGGCTGGCCTCGACCAGCTGGGAGTGACCCCTATCCATCGGCGTTCGTTTGAACCCGTCAAATCAATGTGTGAGGATTAGGTTATGCTATTCACTATCGACATCGGTGGTACCTTTATAAAGTACGGTCTGATGGACGCAGACTATCAATTGGTTCATACAGACAAGATCCCAACACCACCTACGATTGAGGAGTTTTGGCAAGGATTAGAAGAAATCGTTACACCCGTAAGGGAAGAAATCGAGGGAATCGCCATTTCATGCCCCGGTGAGATCCAAAAGAGCCTTGGCTTTGTCTTTCGAGGTGGTCTCATTCCATATTTACGAGGCATTCCTCTAGCAAGTAGACTCGAACAAACATTTCAAGTACCCGTCACTGTTCTCAATGATGGAGAAGCCGCTGGTCTAGCGGAAGCAAGGCTTGGTAATCTAAAAGATTGTCCATGTGGTGCGACCTTGGTCTTGGGGACAGGAGTCGGCCTCGCTCTTATTTCGAATGGTGACCTATTGAGAGGATGGCAACTGACAGAATACATTCGGTCTATTGATAAGGCAGAAAGAACACCAGAAAATCGCCGCTTTCATCGTGAACTCTTTTTGCAAGGCATTTCCAATCTTTTGGAAAACACCGGTTCAGCTGTTCAATTTGTTGAGAAGGCTAGTCACATCTTGAACTTAGAAAAGGCAGATGGTATAGCTGTTTTCAAAGCTCTTGATCAAGGAGGCCATGAGGAGCTGACATCCTTGTTTAAGGAGTATTGTCATGATATTGCTATTCTGATTTTTAATCTTCAATCTTTGCTCTTGCTTGAAATGCTGACGATTGGAGGGGGCATTAGTGGTCAACCACTACTGATCGATGAGATCAGTCGACAATACCATGACCTACTCTCTCAAAAAGGGCATAAACAATTTGAAGCTTTGCCCATTCAAGCGGCTCGCTTCCACAATGAAAGTAATTTGATTGGTGCTGCATCTTACTTTTATTCTTCGACACATTAAAAAAAGTTCTAGAAATAGGGCTTTTTTTCTTTTCTTTTTCGAATAAATAAGTGAGAGGAAGTAGAAGGTGACCATGGAGAAATTTGAAATCTTTAAATTAAAAGAAGCCGGTTTATCAAATGAGCAAGTCTTGAGAGTCCTGGACTACTGTAGGAAAGAGCAAGTCTTACCAAGCTTAGAAGAGATAGCAAGGATCGCTCGCTGTCGCAGTATTATTCATTTTGTAGACAAATACCGGCAACTGGATGAAGACCATTTACACAAGGAGTTTGAACGGTTCCCATCTCTATCCATTTTTGATCCTGAGTACCCTGAGGAATTGCTACAGATTTACAATCCTCCTGTACTCCTTTTTTACCAGGGAGATTTGGAATTGTTAACCAAACCAAAGATTGCCGTCGTTGGAGCTCGGGAGACCACGCGAGAAGGGGTTCGTTCTGTAGAGAAGATTATTAAAGAACTTGGAAATGAACTGGTCATTGTTAGTGGACTTGCTAAGGGAATTGATGCGACCGCTCATTATGCCAGTATACGAAATGGTGGCAAGACCATCGGAGTGATAGGAACGGGACTGGATGTCTTTTATCCTAAAAGCAATCAAAGACTGCAGACACATATGGGGGAACACCATCTGATCTTGAGCGAGTATGGTCCAGGACAGGAACCACTTAAGTTTCATTTTCCTGAGCGAAATCGCATCATTGCAGGCCTCTGTCAAGCTGTGATTGTGGCAGAAGCTCGACTCCGTTCAGGCAGTTTGATTACTTGTGAGCGTGCTATGGAAGAAGGCCGAGACGTTTTTGCTATTCCAGGAAATATTTTAGATGGAAAATCTGCAGGCTGCCATCATCTGATTCAAGAAGGTGCAAAGCTTGTCACCTCAGGCCAGGACATTCTTGATGAATTGAAATACGAAATGTGATTTTCCTATAGGAGAAGTTCCTAGTTGACATCTTTCTTAAAATGTATTAAACTCAATGAGATTTATACAATACAGAGGGATAAAACGTGGTAACAAAAAAGAAAAGCAGTACAACCAAGAAAAATTTGGTGATTGTGGAGTCTCCTGCTAAGGCGAAAACAATCGAGAAATACCTTGGTCGTAACTACAAAGTCATGGCCAGTGTTGGCCACATTCGGGACCTGAAAAAATCTACGATGTCGATCGACTTCGACAATAACTATGAACCGGAGTATATCAATATTCGCGGAAAAGGTCCCTTGATCAATGATTTGAAAAAAGAAGCTAAAAAAGCCAAACAAGTCTTTCTCGCAAGTGACCCGGACCGTGAGGGAGAAGCTATTTCTTGGCATTTAGCGCATATTTTGAACTTGGATGCCAAAGAAAAAAACCGTGTGGTCTTTAACGAAATCACCAAGGATGCTGTTAAAAATGCCTTTAAAGAACCGCGCCAAATCGATATGGACTTGGTCGATGCCCAACAAGCACGTCGGGTCTTGGACCGGATTGTAGGGTATTCCATTTCGCCTATTCTTTGGAAAAAGGTTAAAAAAGGACTTTCTGCAGGGCGTGTGCAATCAGTTGCCCTCAAATTAATTATTGATCGTGAAAATGAGATTAATGATTTCAAGCCGGAAGAATACTGGACCATTGATGGTGTCTTTAAAAAAGGGACCAAGCAATTCCAAGCTAGCTTCTATGGGATTGATGGCAAGAAGATGAAGCTCAACACCAATGAAGAGGTGAAAGCTGTTCTTGAACGCTTAGATGGCAAAGATTTTACCGTTGAAAAAGTTGAAAAGAAAGAACGTCGTCGGAATGCGCCACTTCCATACACCACCTCTTCCATGCAGATGGATGCTGCCAATAAGATCAACTTCCGTACACGCAAGACCATGATGGTTGCTCAGCAATTGTATGAAGGAATCAATATTGGCTCGGGTGTTCAAGGTTTGATTACCTATATGCGTACAGATTCCACACGGATCAGTCCAGTTGCGCAAAATGAGGCAGCTAACTTTATCGTGGATCGCTTTGGTGAGAAATACTCTAAGCATGGAAGCCGTGTGAAGAATGCTTCTGGAGCCCAAGATGCCCACGAAGCGATTCGTCCATCCAGCGTCTTCAATACTCCTGAAAGCATTGCTAAATACTTGGACAAAGACCAATTAAAACTCTACACCTTAATTTGGAACCGCTTTGTAGCTAGTCAAATGACAGCAGCTGTCTTTGATACCATGAATGTCCGTTTAGGTCAAAATGGGGTTCAGTATACGGCAAATGGGAGCCAGGTGAAGTTTGATGGTTATTTGGCTATTTATAACGACTCAGATAAGAACAAGATGTTGCCGGATATGGTAGAAGGCGATATCGTTAAGCAAGTCAATAGCAAGCCGGAGCAACATTTCACTCAACCACCTGCTCGATATTCTGAAGCGACCTTGATTAAGACCTTGGAAGAAAATGGGGTTGGTCGTCCTTCAACCTATGCTCCGACGATTGAGACCATTCAAAAACGTTATTATGTGAAGCTGGTAGCCAAACGCTTTGAACCAACAGAATTAGGGGAAATCGTCAATAAACTGATTGTTGAATTCTTCCCAGATATCGTCAACGTGACCTTCACAGCAGAGATGGAAGGGAAACTCGATGATGTCGAACTTGGAAAAGAAGAGTGGCAAAAAGTCATTGATGCCTTCTACAAACCATTCTCCAAAGAAGTCGCAAAGGCTGAAGAAGAGATGGAAAAAATCCAAATCAAAGACGAACCAGCTGGTTTTGATTGTGAAGTCTGTGGCAGTCCGATGGTGATTAAATTAGGACGTTTTGGTAAGTTCTATGCTTGTAGTAATTTCCCAGATTGTCGTCATACCCAGGCCATTGTCAAAGAAATCGGTGTGGAGTGTCCTGACTGTCATCAGGGACAAATCATCGAACGCAAAACCAAGCGCAACCGTATCTTCTATGGATGCAATCGCTATCCAGAGTGTGAATTTACATCTTGGGATAAACCAATCGGTCGGGATTGTCCAAAATGTGGTCATTACTTAGTTGAGAAAAAAGTTCGTGGTGGTGGCAAACAAGTCGTATGTAGCAATGGCGACTACGAAGAAGAAAAAGTGAAATAAGCTTTTAAACAATTCAATGTCTATTATAACGGCAATTTTTATAAATGTCTGTTATAATAGACATTCATTAGACAGGAAGGAAAAGCCTCCCTGTCTTTTTACTTGGCTTTTTGGTATAATGGACCAAGTAGAAAATTAGAAAGATTTGAGGGTGTCTAACAGTCCAGTGGGGTGTTTTGATACCCAAAGAGGTATTAGTGTCATGTCTCAATCTTATATCAATGTCATCGGTGCGGGCCTTGCAGGCTCGGAAGCAGCTTACCAGATTGCCCAACAGGGAATTCCGGTCAAGCTTTATGAAATGCGGGGAGTGAAATCCACTCCGCAACATAAAACAGACAACTTTGCTGAGCTAGTTTGTTCCAACTCTCTTCGTGGGGATTCTCTCACCAATGCTGTCGGGCTCCTCAAAGAAGAAATGCGTCGTCTGGGTTCTGTCATCCTTGAAGCAGCGGAAGCGAATCGTGTACCAGCTGGTGGAGCACTTGCTGTGGACCGAGAAGGTTTTGCTAGTCGAGTGACGGAGAAGGTGTCCCAACACCCGCTCATTGAAGTCATTCGCGATGAAATTACGGAATTGCCGACAGATGCCATCACAGTGGTCGCAACGGGGCCTCTAACTAGCGATGCCTTGGCAGAAAAGATCCATGCCCTCAATGGTGGCGACGGTTTCTATTTCTATGATGCAGCAGCTCCAATCATCGATGTTAATACTGTCGATATGGACAAGGTCTATCTCAAGTCACGCTATGACAAGGGAGAAGCAGCCTATCTCAACTGTCCCATGACTAAACAGGAATTTATGGATTTCCACGAGGCCTTGGTCAATGCAGAAGAAGCCCCGCTCAACTCTTTTGAAAAAGAAAAATATTTTGAAGGTTGTATGCCAATTGAAGTCATGGCCAAACGAGGCATCAAAACCATGCTCTATGGCCCTATGAAACCAGTTGGACTCGAGTATCCAGAAGATTACAAAGGGCCACGTGATGGGGAGTTTAAGACCCCTTATGCGGTAGTCCAGTTGCGCCAAGACAATGCGGCTGCCAGCCTCTACAATATCGTTGGTTTCCAAACTCACCTTAAATGGGGCGAACAAAAACGGGTCTTCCAAATGATTCCAGGTTTGGAACATGCGGAGTTTGTGAGATACGGAGTCATGCACCGCAATTCTTACATGGACTCTCCAAATTTACTAGAACAAACCTACCGTTCTAAGAAACAACCGAACCTCTTCTTTGCAGGCCAAATGACAGGTGTAGAAGGCTATGTTGAGTCAGCGGCCTCAGGTTTGGTAGCTGGAATCAATGCAGCTCGCCTTTTCAAAGGAGAAGAAGCAGCGATTTTCCCTGAAACAACAGCTATCGGAAGCCTGGCCCACTATATCACCCATGCTGACAGCAAGCATTTCCAACCCATGAATGTCAACTTCGGGATTATCAAAGAGCTAGAAGGACCACGCATTCGGGATAAAAAGGAACGTTATGAGAAAATTGCCGAACGTTCTTTACAAGATTTGGCTCAGTTTATGGAAAAATAACCCAATAAAGGAAAAAGTTTGGAGAAAATCCAGACTTTTTCTTCTAAAAATGGTATAATGAATAAAATTTAGAATATAGAGAGTTTTCTGACAATGAACAAATCCTATTTTTATTTAGATATGAAGACACACGAGTTGAAAGTGCCTTATACCGGAAAACTCCGTCGTGTGCGAGTCTTATTACCTAAGAATTATGAAACGGATACAGATAGACGTTACCCTGTGGTTTATTTCCACGATGGGCAAAACGTTTTGTACAGCAAGGAAGCTTATGCGGGTCATTCCTGGAAAGTCATTCCAGCCATTAAGCGGAATCCAGATATTAGTCGCATGATTGTTGTTGCGATCGATAATGATGGTTTCCAACGCATGAATGAATACTCTGCCTGGAAGTACAAGGAATCTAATATTCCTGGCATGCAATTTGGTGGCAAGGGAGTTGAGTACGGCGAATTTGTCATGGAGGTGGTGAAACCTTTTATCGACCAAGAATACCGGACTCTTGCTGATCGAGAACATACGGCCATGATTGGATCTTCCTTGGGTGGGAATATTACCCAATTCTTGAGCTTAGAGTACCAAGATCAAATTGGTTGTTTAGGTGTCTTTTCATCCGCTAACTGGCTACACCAAGATGCCTTCAATCATTATATTGAACGTAAAAAATTATATGCAGACCAACGGATCTACATCTATGTGGGGACTGAAGAGGCGGATGATACAGATAAAACTTTGATGGCAGGAAACATCAAGCAAGCCTATATTGATTCATCCCTTCGCTATTATCACGACGTCATCCAACAAGGAGTTGCTTTAGAAAATATTGCCATTCGGATTCAATCTGGCGCTATTCACCACGAAGAAGCTTGGGCTGAACATTTACCTGAATGCCTTCGCTTTTTGGCAGAAAATTGGGATTAATAGACTGTAAATAAAGAAATAAAGGAAAAAGGGAACTAACTTATGAATATTGAACATTTAAGCCACTGGAGTGGCCAACTCAACCGTGAAATGTATTTGAACCGTTATGGACACGCAGGAATTCCTGTTGTGGTCTTTGCTTCATCAGGTGGAAGCCATAACGAATACTATGACTTTGGTATGATTGATGCTTGTGCTCAGTTTATCGAAGAAGGACGGGTTCAATTCTTCACCCTTTCGAGTGTAGATAGTGATAGTTGGCTTTGTAATTGGAAGAATCCTCACGATCGAGCAGAAATGCACCGAGCTTATGAACGCTATGTGATTGAAGAAGCCATTCCTTTTATCAAACACAAAACAGGCTGGTTTGATCCGATGATGACAACTGGTTGCTCTATGGGAGCCTACCACGCGCTCAATTTCTTCTTGCAACATCCAGATGTCTTCAACAAAGTGATTGCCTTGAGTGGTGTCTATGACGCTCGTTTCTTTGTTGGTGATTTTGGAGGCGATGAAGCCATTTACCAAAATTCTCCATCTGATTATATTTGGAACCAAAATGATGGCTGGTTTATCGATCGTTACCGTCAGGCCGAAATCGTTATTTGTACTGGTTTAGGAGCTTGGGAACAAGATGGACTTCCATCTTTCTACAAACTGAAAGAAGCCTTTGATCACAAAAATATTCCTGCATGGTTCGCTGAATGGGGACATGATGTCGCCCACGATTGGGAATGGTGGCGCAAACAAATGCCATACTTCCTAGGCCAAATGCATCTATAAGTAAAAAGGGAGGAGACCTCAATGAATTATATCGTTATTTCACCATATTACCCACAAAACTTCCAACAATTTACAATCGAATTGGCTAATAAAGGGATCACTGTCTTGGGAATTGGTCAAGAGCCATATGAACAGTTAGATGAGCCATTGCGCAACAGCTTAACAGAATATTTCCGAGTTGAAAATTTGGAAAATCTAGACGAAGTGAAGCGAGCAGTAGCCTTTCTTTTCTACAAACACGGGCCAATCGATCGCATCGAATCCCACAATGAATACTGGTTGGAATTGGATGCAGCGCTTCGGGAACAATTCAATGTCTTCGGTGCCAAACCAAAAGATTTGAAGAAAACCAAGTTTAAATCAGAAATGAAAAAACTCTTCAAGAAAGCTGGAGTCCCAGTCGTTCCGGGTGCAGTGGTCAAAGCCGAAAAAGACATTGACAAGGCTGTGAAGAAGATTGGGTTGCCATTAATCGCCAAGCCTGACAATGGGGTAGGAGCAGCAGCAACCTTCAAGCTTGAAACAGCAGAAGATGTGGACCATTTCAAAGCTGAATGGGATGGCCATACTGAGTATTTCTTTGAGAAATTTGTCACTTCTAGTGAGATTTGTACCTTTGATGGTCTGGTCGATCGCGATGGTAACATTGTCTTCTCAACGACTTTTGACTATGCCTATACGCCGCTTGACTTGATGCTCTACAAGATGGACAATTCTTATTATGTCCTCAAAGAGATGGATCCAAAATTGCGTCAATACGGGGAAGCGATTGTTAAAGCTTTTGGCATGAAGGAACGTTTCTTCCACATTGAGTTCTTCCGCGATGGGGATGACTATATTGCGATCGAGTACAATAATCGACCTGCAGGTGGCTTTACCATCGACGTCTACAACTATGCTCACTCGATTGATTTGTACCGTGGCTATGCTGCCATCGTAGCAGGAGAACCTTTCCCAGCTTCTGAGTTTGAGCCCCTTTATTGCTTGGCAACTTCTCGTCGTGCCAATGCGGCCTATGCTCTGTCAGAGGAAGAAGTGTTGGCTAAATACCATGATCAATTCCGTGTCAAGAAAGATATGCCTGCTGCCTTTGCAGAGCTTCAAGGGGACTACCTTTACATGTTAACAACGCCAAGTCGTGAGGAATTAGAACAAATGATTCATGACTTTGGTCAACGACAATCATAAGATAACGACCGGTAGGATAGGATCCTATCGGTTTCTTTATATTTTAATGTAATTTCATGAAAGAAAAGTTTGTGAAATATTTTATTTGAGGTTAAAAATGCTTAAAAAACCTCCGTCCAAGGTATATAGTTTGTGAAATCATTTGAGCATTATTTTTGACAGTGCTTTCATTTTTGGCTAGAATGAAAGAGAATGAATAAATGCTAAGAAAGGCGAAATGATGGCAACATTAGATAAAAGTCTCTTATTGGAAATGTTCCGTAAAATGGAAGAAATCCGTCGCATGGACTTAAAAATTGCACAGTTAGTAAAAAAAGGGAAAGTGCCAGGAATGACGCACTTTTCTGTTGGGGAAGAAGCGGCTAACGTTGGAGCTATGTTGGCTTTAAACGACGATGATTTGCTGACATCTAACCACCGTGGTCACGGACAAGCCATTGCTAAAGGAATCGATTTAAATGGCATGATGGCTGAGATCCTTGGTAAGTATACCGGTACTTGTAAGGGGAAAGGCGGCTCCATGCATATCGCTGACCTTGATGCAGGTAACCTTGGTGCTAACGGGATCGTTGGTGGTGGTATGGGTATTGCAGTAGGTGCTGCCCTTACTCAACAAATGAAAAAGACTGGTAAGATTGTCGTCTGCTTCTTTGGGGACGGCGCAACCAACGAAGGTGTTTTCCACGAAGCGGTGAATATGGCTTCTATTTGGAATCTTCCGGTAATTTTCTACTGTATCAATAACGGTTACGGAATCTCTGCTGACATCAAAAAAATGACCAATGTCAAGCATATCCACGAGCGTAGTGCTGCTTACGGCATTCCTGGTATGTTTATTCCTGATGGGAACAACGTTATCGATGTCTATGAAGGATTCCAAAAAGCTGTTGAACACGTCCGCTCTGGTAAAGGACCTGTCTTGATTGAAAGTGTCACCTATCGTTGGCTTGGTCACTCTTCATCTGACCCTGGTAAATACCGGACTCGTGAAGAAGTAGAAGAGTGGAAGAAGAAAGATCCAATCGAAAACCTTCGCAAGTACCTCCTTGAAAATGAGATTGCGAGCGCAGAAGAATTGGATCAGATCCAAGAAGAAGTAAAAGAAGCCGTTGAAGCTTCAGTGAAATTTGCGGAAGAAAGCCCATTCCCTCCACTCGAATCAGCTTTCGAAGATATTTACGCAGACTAAGGGGGAGTAGAGAATTATGGAAACTAAATTAATGTCTTTCCGCGATACCATTATCCTTGCTATGTCTGAGGAAATGCGTCGCGACGAAAATGTATTGTTGATGGGGGAAGATGTCGGAGTTTTCGGTGGAGACTTCGGAACTTCAGTAGGAATGCTGGAGGAATTCGGTCCAGAACGTGTCCGTGACTGTCCGATTTCTGAGGCTGCGATTTCAGGTGCAGCAGCAGGTGCAGCCATGACCGGACTTCGCCCAATCGTTGATATGACCTTCATGGATTTCTCAGTAATTGCCATGGATGCTATTGTTAACCAAGCTGCTAAAACTCGCTACATGTTTGGTGGTAAAGGTCAAGTGCCGATGACCATTCGCTGTGCTGCTGGTAACGGAGTTGGTTCTGCAGCCCAACACTCCCAATCTTTGGAATCTTGGTTTACTCATATTCCTGGTTTGAAAGTTGTTGCTCCTGGTACGCCAGCGGATATGAAAGGACTGCTCAAGTCATCTATCCGTGATAACAACCCCGTTATTATTCTTGAGTACAAATCAGAATTCAACCAAAAAGGGGAAGTGCCAGTTGATCCAGACTACACGATTCCACTTGGTGTCGGAGAAATCAAACGTGAAGGAACTGACGTCACTGTCGTAACCTACGGGAAAATGCTTCGTCGCGTTATGCAAGCTGCTGAAGAATTGGCAGAAGAAGGCATCTCAGTTGAAGTAGTAGACCCACGGACCTTGGTTCCTCTTGATAAAGAAATCATCATTAACTCTGTCAAGAAGACAGGAAAAGTAGTCCTTGTCAATGATGCCCATAAAACAAGTGGCTATATCGGTGAAATTTCAGCTATCATTTCTGAATCAGAAGCATTTGATTACTTGGATGCACCAATCCGCCGTTGTGCGGGGGAAGATGTGCCAATGCCTTACGCACAAAACCTTGAAAATGCAATGATTCCAACGGTTGAAAGCATCAAAGATGCTATTCGTAAAACATATAACAAAGAATAATACATAACATAAATTATGTAACAACCAATGAATTAGACGAGGAAACTTTGTATCTTTTTAGGTACAAAGTTCTCTGCGTCCTTGATATCTTAAAAATGAACTCGGGCTAAAGTCTGTGTGAAAAAGATAAACTTACCTAGAAACTAAAGTTTCTTCGTTAAGTTTCCTATTTTCACTTTGACTTTTGACGCCCTTAGTATCTTATAATAGAATAGGAGAGGTCATGGCTGATGATAAGCTAAGAGCGACTCCTGCGGCTAGAAAATTAGCGGATGATCTTGGGATCAACCTCTATGATGTTTCTGGTTCAGGCGCAAACGGTCGTGTCCACAAAGAAGACGTGGAAACATATAAAGACACAAATGTGGTTCGCATTTCACCACTTGCAAAACGAATTGCTTTAGAACACAATATTGCTTGGCAAGAAATCCAAGGAACTGGTCATCGTGGTAAGATCATGAAGAAGGACGTCCTTGCTTTCCTTCCTGAAAATATTGAAAATGAGACCATTAAGTCACCGGCTGAAATCGAGAAGGTGGAGGAAGCTCCAGATAATGTGACACCTTATGGTGAGATCGAGCGGATTCCGATGACACCAATGCGGAAGGTGATCGCTCAACGGATGGTGGAATCTTACTTGACAGCACCAACCTTTACTTTGAACTATGACGTTGATATGTCTCAAATGTTGGCCCTTCGTAAGAAGGTATTGGATCCAATCATGGAAGCCACTGGCAAGAAAGTCACTGTAACAGATTTGCTTTCTCTAGCAGTGGTTAAGACCTTGATGAAACACCCATACATCAATGCGTCATTGACAGAAGATGGCAAAACCATCATTACTCATAACTATGTCAACTTAGCGATGGCAGTTGGGATGGACAATGGATTGATGACTCCAGTTGTCTACAATGCTGAAAAGATGACCTTGTCAGAGTTGGTCGTTGCCTTCAAGGATGTTATCGGACGTACCTTGGATGGTAAGCTTGCTCCAAGTGAATTGCAAAACTCAACCTTTACCATCAGTAACTTAGGAATGTTTGGCGTTCAGTCATTTGGACCGATTATCAACCAACCAAACTCTGCCATCCTTGGAGTTAGTGCTACGGTTGAAAAACCAGTGGTTGTAAATGGTGAAATTGTCATTCGTCCAATCATGAGCTTGGGCTTGACCATTGACCACCGCGTTGTCGATGGGATGGCTGGTGCCAAATTCATGAAAGACTTGAAAGCCTTGATTGAAGACCCGATTTCAATGTTGGTCTAATCAACGAGAGAGAATAGAAACAAGAAAAAGAGGGAAATAAAATGGCCTTAGAAGTAATTATGCCAAAAGCCGGCGTAGATATGACCGAAGGACAAATCGTCCAGTGGAATAAAAAAGTCGGCGAATTTGTAAAAGAAGGAGAAGTGCTCCTTGAAATCATGACAGACAAAGTCAGCATGGAGTTGGAAGCGGAAGAAGACGGTTACTTGATTGCTATCCTGAAAGGGGATGGAGAAACTGTTCCTGTAACAGAAGTAATCGGTTATCTTGGTGAAGAAGGGGAAAACATCCCAACCGCTGGAGCAGCAGCACCAGAAACGAGTCCAGCACCAACTGCAGCAAGTGCTTCAAACGATGACAATAAGAGCGATGACGCTTATGATATCGTAGTGATCGGTGGGGGTCCTGCTGGTTACGTATCTGCTATTAAGGCAGCTCAATTAGGTGGTAAGGTTGCTCTTGTTGAGAAATCTGAACTTGGTGGAACATGCTTGAACCGCGGATGTATCCCAACTAAGACTTACCTCCACAACGCTGAAATCATTGAAAATATTGGTCATGCGGCCAACCGTGGTATTATCATTGAAAATCCAAGTTTCTCAGTAGATATGGATAAGGTTCTTGAAACCAAGAACAAGGTCGTAAATACCTTGGTTGGTGGTGTTGCTGGACTTCTTCGGAGCTACGGAGTGGATGTTCATAAGGGTATCGGTACCATTACGAAAGATAAGAATGTCTTGGTCAATGGCTCAGAATTGCTTGAAACGAAGAAAATCATCCTTGCTGGTGGTTCTAAAGTCAGCAAGATTAACGTTCCAGGTATGGAATCTTCACTTGTGATGACTAGTGATGACATTCTTGAAATGAACGAAGTACCAGAAAGCCTCGTGATCATTGGTGGTGGGGTTGTCGGTATCGAACTTGGACAAGCCTTCATGACCTTCGGTTCAAAAGTTACTGTTATCGAAATGATGGACCGCATTGTTCCAGCTATGGATGTGGAAGTATCTAAGAACCTTCGCTTGATCCTTGAACGTAAGGGTATGACCATCTTGACGGATACGAAATTGCAAGAAATCATTGAAGAAGATGGCAAACTTCGCATCAAGGTTGAAGGAAAAGACGATATTATCGCCAACAAAGCTCTTCTATCAATCGGACGTGTTCCAGACCTTGAAGGTATCGGAGATGTTGAATTTGAATTGGATCGTGGACGGATCAAGGTCAATGAATACATGGAAACATCTGTTCCAGGTATCTATGCGCCAGGTGACATCAACGGTACTAAGATGTTGGCCCACGCTGCCTTCCGTATGGGTGAAGTTGCCGCTGAAAATGCCCTTAAGGGAAATCATGCTGTTGCCAAATTGAATTTGACACCTGCAGCTATCTACACCCTTCCAGAAGTTGCGGCTGTTGGTTTGACCGAAGAACAAGCTCGTGAGAAATACGATGTTCAAATCGGTAAGTTTAACTTTGCGGCGAATGGTCGTGCCATTGCATCAGATGCGGCTCAAGGATTCGTTAAAGTCATTGCAGACAAGAAATACGGTGAAGTTCTTGGAGTGCATATCATTGGTCCAGCTGCTGCTGAATTGATCAACGAAGCTTCAACCATCATTGAGATGGAAATCACTGTGGAAGAAATGCTCAAGACTATTCATGGTCACCCAACCTTCTCAGAAGTGATGTACGAAGCCTTTGCGGATGTACTTGGCTTGGCAGTTCACTCACCTAAGAAGAAATAATATTAATCTTTCAATTAGATTTTCTAAAAGTAGTACGGACGGCAGCGACCTCTAAAAGAGTTCCATGCCTAAAAATTGAGCCTCTAGTCTCAATTTTTCCGAGAAATGTAACGATTACTCGTTACATTTCTTTTTACTACTTCAGAAAATTAAGTGAAATTCAACTATTTCTGTCTAATGCTCATCCTGCTATGAGTAGGATTTATAAAACGAATTTTTTGGAATTACTATGAAATATATTATTAATTATTCAAATGATACAGCTTTTAATATTGCTTTAGAAGAGTATGCTTTTAAGCATCTATTGGATGAGGATCAAATCTTCCTTCTCTGGATTAACAAACCATCGATCATCGTTGGTCGTCACCAAAATACTATTGAAGAGATCAATCGTGACTACGTTCGAGAGCATGGAATTGAAGTCGTTCGTCGGATCAGTGGTGGTGGGGCTGTTTATCACGATTTGAACAACCTCAACTACACCATTATTTCAAAAGAAGATGAAAACAAGGCCTTTGACTTTAAGAGCTTCTCAACTCCCGTGATCAACACCTTAGCTCAGCTTGGAGTGAAAGCTGAATTCACGGGTCGTAATGACTTAGAGATTGACGGCAAGAAATTCTGTGGGAATGCCCAAGCCTACATTAATGGTCGGATCATGCACCATGGTTGCCTTCTCTTTGACGTTGATTTGTCAGTCCTTGCCAATGCTCTCAAGGTGTCTAAAGACAAGTTTGAGTCCAAAGGGGTTAAATCAGTCCGTGCTCGTGTGACCAATATCATCGATGAGTTGCCAGAAAAAATCACGGTGGAAGAGTTCCGTGACTTGCTTTTGGACTACATGAAGAAAGAATACCCTGAGATGACAGAATATGTCTTCTCGGATGAAGAATTGGCTGAAATCAATAGTATCAAGGATACCAAGTTCGGTACCTGGGATTGGAACTATGGAAAGTCTCCTGAATACAATGTCCGTCGTGGCACAAAATTCCCAAGCGGTAAGGTGGAAATCTTCGCTAATGTCATTGAATCAAAAATTCAAGATATCAAGATCTACGGTGACTTCTTTGGTATCGAAGATGTTGCAGCAGTAGAAGATGTTCTTCGTGGCGTTAAATACGAACGTGAAGACGTCCTCAAAGCCCTTCAAACCATTAACCTAGGTCGTTACTTTGCAGGAATCACGGCAGAAGAAATTGCTGAAGCAGTGGTGGAATAAAGTAAAAGATATCCATGTTAAATGGATATCTTTTATCTTAAACTTGATATTTAAATATCATGAGTGTACAATATAGAGGAAATCTGAACACAAAAGGGGATTATATTCGATGATGAGAGTTCCAGTGGAAAATCTTGGTCTATTTGAACAGTTAGATCGTATAGTCGTGGCTTTTTTTAGAAAGCAACAATCTTCAAGTCCTTATGATTTGAATGTCAGTATTACACAAGAACACCTTGACCAGAAAAAGCAAGAGCTCGAACCATTAGGCTATCAAGCTGTCAAACTACCATTAGGAATGGCTTTAGATAACGTCATCCAGCAACCTCATTATCAAAACTTAATCATTGGTGGTCTTGCTCCTGAGGAAATAATCGTTAGCAAAGAAGAATTAATGCCTTTGAAAGATATCGTGGATAGCTTTTGTATTATGTACGCTGCAGCGAATAATAGATTGGAAAATAGTAAAGCTTATGAATTAATGAAAGATAAGACGGTTTATTTTATTGGTAAACTATTTACAGATTTTCCGAAGGCCGGTGATGAAATTGCTTATTTAGGAATTGATCGAATAGAGAGTGACGGAACACCATATGAAGCAGTTAAATGCTTTTTAACAGAAGAGAGTGCAGAGAAGTACAATGGTGAAAAAAGACCCGTCACCCCTGCAAACCTTGCCTATCTAAAGTCATTTTGGGGAAAGCCAGTTATAATTGAGCCACACAGAAATTATTGGATTGAATTTTTATAGAATAATAAAAGAGCGTTAGATAATCAAAAATCTATCGCTCTTTTTCTAACATAAAAATAATCTACATAATTTACGTTATGTAATATCACAAACTATCCAAAGCATTTTTCTGCTCATCATTAACGATATGCGTGTACAAGTCTGTAACTTGTGTGCTAGCATGTCCCAGCTGGTGGCTGACCAAAACCTGTGATTTGGTTGCATCATAGAGACGCGTTGCTAATGTATGGCGAAGCTTGTGGGGTGTCACGCGGACTTTGAAGTCTTCAGAATACTTGGCGACCATCTTTTCAACACTAGAAGCATCAATTCGGTTTGGAACACCTCGATACAAGGTTAGAAAGAGAGCTGTATCAGTCTTTTCTGTCTTGTAACGTTTGTCTCGGATAGCAAGATATTGCTCCAGATAAGGCTTAGCAAAGGCAGCCACATTGACCGAGTCACGTTTTCCACCTTTTCGAGTGACGTCAATGACCATCATCTTAAGATTGAGGTCACGAAGGTCTAGGTTAACGGCTTCAGAGAGACGGACGCCAGAGGCAAGAAGGAGTGCTATAATGGCTAAATCTCTCTCTTTATTCTTATTAAAGGAGGATAAGGCGCGATTTGAGAGTGTTTGAGGGTACTCCTGGTCGATATAGTTAAGAAAACCTTCTGTTTCATCCCCTAAAAAGAGTTTTTGCTTGATATTTTCAGCTCGAGCAGCCAAGGTTTCTTTCTTTTTCTTGGTAGCAACCTTCTTCATGACATTACGGTAGAAATAAGGTTCCCCTTGCTCATTTTCAACCTCCTCAGTCAAATACTTATAGAGACTGGACAGCGCAGAAAGGGTACGGTTAATGGTTGTTTGGGAAACCCCGTTTTTTGTCGTATTGGCATTGAGCAGAGGACGTTCACGTAAGTAAAGAATAAAGGATTCCATGTCTTTCTTGGTCATGTGCTCCAGAACGTCTAAAGGGATCTCGGCCATGGTGTCAGCATCCGATATACCAGATTCCAAGACCCAGGTGAAAAATCGATCATATTCCTTTAAGTATTCGTACAAGGTTGTAAAACTGTATGGAACGGCCAATTTTGATTGATAATATTCCAATACATACCAGGGCATGACTTGTTTGAGTTTATCAATCCGTTCTAATAAGATTTCGCGTTTCATGTTTTTCTCCAAATCTTTCTATACTAGTAGTATAGCATAGCCAGATATATTTTTCAAGAAAATTATAGTTTTTCGGAAAGATGTCATAGGGTATCTCAACCTTAACTGGAAAAAATTTTTCTCGAAATAATGTACTTTATTCCCGTGAAAACTAAATCTTTCGCATACTAAAATTCTGTACACTATCTACTTGAAAACTAAAAATACAATCTTTTAAAATAATGTACTTTATAAAAATCTATGATAAAAAACAAGTTCAAATTTGAACCTGTTTTTTAAATTTTCCTATAAGGAACAAAATGTTCTCTTTTTCGTCTACGCCCTTTACAAAATATGCATGGCTCGATAGATCGTTTTACATTTGCAATCTTATCTACAATAGCCATTCTATAACGATGCTCTGGATTATTCTTACAAATCCACCAAAATCTTAATTGCGTATTATTTGGGATTCTTTCTGGATCCCCTAGAATAAGATTGTTAAGATAGTCCCACTCGTTCATCAAATCTTCAAATGAGATATTATCTTGTCTTTCTTTTAATTCTGCACAAAATGGACACATTTCTTTAAGATCTTTTGTCTCGGAATTTAAATACTTATTTAATATAATGCTGAAGCGCTCATGAAATTCGAAGTTACATTCTTTGCAGCGCCATAAATAAAACCTTTTTTCAGTTAATAATGGAACAAAACTATCTATTGAGACTTTATTATTTGGTGCCCACAATTTTGCTAGTTCAGGGTACAAATAATCAAATGTATTATACCCATTCAGAGGCTTATCGTTGTTACAGAAAGGACAACACTGAGAAACTTCTCTTCGAATTGGGATAGAACATAAATATGTCCCATGACACTTTGAACAATCCCACCAATATTTTTTCGTTTCTATTGTTGTCTGAGATAAATGAATAGGAATTTTATTTTTATCGCTCCATTCTTTGATGAGTTTTGGTTCTTTAAGGAAAATATTATTTTTAAATACCTCAGTCCTCCAGTCACATTGATTGGGACATGTTTGAAAGTTTTGATTTTCTAAATCGGTTCGACTGATCATTTCGGCTGGGCTACATTGAAAGTTGATTTTACAACAAGGACAAACCCAACTAACTACATTATTTGACTTAAACCAATATTCGGAAAAATCCCTTTCATTACTGAGGTCCCAAAATTCCCTCAAATAGGGATGTGTTTCATTTAGTGTATTAAAATCCTGAAGTTTTTCTCTATTTGAACAAAATGGACAAGACCTATCTGTTTTTTCAAATAGTGAGCATGAATACTCTCCGTGACAATTCGTACATTCCCATAACACATGAACATTAGATAATACATCAACTTGATTAGGTGTATTATTGTTCCTTTTAGACCACTCCTTGAGCATGGAAGAATTTAAAAAAGATAGAGGAGAAACATCAAAATCTTTATCCAATAACTCTTCAAATGAAGAATGACACTCCAAACAGTAATGACCACTTCTTTTAATTCGGTTCAATAATCTATCAATAGATAATTCAAATTTGCAATGACACTTATCACATTCCCAATGGATAGGTACTGTTATATTGTAACTCAGCTTCAGTTCGTTAAATTTAAATTTGTTTAAATGTTCGCTATAGATTTTAGCTAAATTTGGATAAATTGATTTGTAATCGCAATGATAGGAAGTTTCATTGCAGCCAAAATGAAATAAATCCCCACTTGTTAGTTGAAATAACCTCTTATTTGTCGCAGAATCTTTCCAACTTAATTGACACGTCGGACATTTAAAATTGAATTTTCTTTTACTATTGAACGGCAAGGTAAGAAGTTTCTCATCTAATTCTTCATCTCGCTCAATGCTGTAGTTTATATAATTTCTGAAATCGGGATAAACCTGAAGGACGCTCTCATTTTCATCAATGGAACGTTCACCTAATCCACAATGGGGGCAACACCTAAGATATTCATAACTGTCAAGCTGCACATCAATGATTTTCGCTTCCCAATGGTGTTGACAATAAGGGCAAGACCAATAGGCATATTTTAAACTATTTGACGATAATTTTTTGGGGTCAAGAACATTTCGTTTTTGATCCCAGTACATGTAAATAGCTGGATTATCTTTAACTTTCTTGTTCATTTCTTTCCTCATTTATAATTAGTTTTGCTGTCTAGTAAGTTTTTAATAGAAACCACTTTAGTTGATTTTTGAGGATTTTCTTGTTCAATAAGACCACCAGAATGAAAATCTATTTCTGAATCAGCGGTGATGATATTGTCTGCTAGGAAATCCTCACTGATAACCTTTTGAGAATATTTTAACAATCCTTCTTCTTTTAAAAGCTCATTCGCAATTTCTGGATAGACACTTGTTTTGATTATTTGTAATAGTTTTTGATTCTCATCACTTAACTCATTTTCTCTTTGTAGCTTCTGTTTTAAATCTTCATTAGTTGACTGTAGTTCAGAATTTAAACTACGTAACTTATCTGCTTCTTGTTTATAGCTGGCCGCAATGTTTGCTATTTTCTTGTAGTATTGGCTAATTTCCACCAATGCTCTTTTCATAGCACCTGGAGCACGATTTTTTGCCATAAAATTGTCAGGATCTATGGTCTTATAAGTAATTACAGCTTCATAATTTTCATCTTGGTATTTAATTTCACTTTCTTTTAAAAAATCCCTGAATCTTTTATTACGTCTAATGGTTGTATCCGCAACATTTTGATAGCCATTATTCCTAACATAGTCACCAAACCGAGGGATTTTTACCAAGCTTAAATCACAGGAACACTGGGAAATTAAATACTGTTCAAACAAATGAATCAATTCATCATCAGAAATTGATTTCTTTCTAGCCATTAGACTTATTCTCCTCTAAAGATAGTTGTTTAGCATTTAAGTAATCTTGATAGGTATTGCTAACTGTTTTTAATTTCAACAAAGCTTCTCCAATATCTTCAATATGACCTTTCCCTTGCCTAACTTTTCTAATCGCTTCATCTACAACCATAGCTTTTTCATCAACTGACTTTTTAAATGTTTTATCCATTGAAAAATAATCTTTACCTGCTTTACGGTAAAAAGGGCAGCTCGTACAAGCACCTAGTTCTGCATGCTCACTAATAACTTTCAGACAATCTGAATAATCACCTTTCGCAAAGCGGGGTGAGTAACACCGTCCTTTATTTTCTAAAGTGATGTATTGTCCTTGTGCTGTATAAAATGGCTGTCTCTTACTTATGGTGTAATTCGTATTCTTACTCGTTAGTTTACGATACATTTGATAACTACGACATTCAATAAATTGGCTTAAATTTGAAAAATAGTGAGATGAAGTTGTCACATCTTCATGACCAGCTAAAAGCATAGCTGTAACAGGACTAGCCCCTTCTGCAATTAAATTGATCATTGCAATGTGTCTCGTATCCCCAATATGAATCAAATTAATCTCGTTTTCATCTAATCTAGCTGGAAAACTAAAATAATTAACTTGATAACCGTATTTTTGAGAAATAATCTCATTAAAAAAATACCTCAAAATAGTATTGAGATTAGTGTAAGTTAAAAATCGGTTATTAACACCTGTTCGACGACCCCAACGGTTATAATGAGGATCAGTCACAAATAATGTATCTAATTTAGTAGAATTATTATTTTCCGTAAGTTTGAGGTAAGTCTTTATTTCAGAAGCTAATGAATTAGTAATTTCATAAGTATTCAAAGTATAATCTTCAGAAATTTTATGTGCAACAAGTCGATCCCTTCCTTTGATTATATTTCTCCTTAATGTAAGAAAATATTTTCCATCTTTCTCGGTTAAACAGTTTCTTTGTATTAAAAGAAATTCTCTTGGCCTTAAAGGTAAAATTGCTGTAATCTGCCACCAGAGATACAATGGATAATAAAATAGACGTTCTTTCTTAGATAATGTTTGAGACCAATAATCATTTAAAATGTCATTAAAAGTAAAATAGGATTGAAATTGCGCTAATTGTCTTTGCTGTTTTGACCTCTGCTTTTTTTGAAGGTTGATAGTTAATTTATTATCTAATTGCTCCAATAGTTGATTTAGTTGACTATCATCTGAACAGGGAAGATTTGAGAAAAAGTCAATACATAAACCAGGAAATTTTACAGAAATATTTTCTAAATCTAAAAACGTATCTTTGGTTGTATTTTTAATAATTTGTTTAATATCCATTAGAAATAGCTGTAAAGTTTTTAAAACATGTTGTTTCATTGAGAAAACAATAAAACTTTTTAAGTAATTGATAAATTCCTTATAAGACAACTGAAAAAATGATTGATAAAATCTCCTATATTGAAATTCAGAAATGTTAAAAAACAGGCTAATATTGGCATATTCATTTGTAGTTTCCCATTTCTTATGATCAAAATCGTAACTTAGAATAATTCCTTTATCAAAATAGTCATCGAAAACTTCTTTTGCTCGCAGAACACAATCACGGTCAAAAGTTTCAAAATAATTTTCAATTTTAAAAAGTTTAGCTTGATTGTTCAATTTATTAACTCCTTTATTATTTCTTCGTAATCATGTAACACGTCATCTCCATATTGCTCGCATAAAGCTTGCAACATTTCAGTTAAACAAGGTTTTATTTGTTCTTCTAAAATACTCCGAATTTTACCTTTTTCTAAATCAGTTCGAACTCTAGAGTATTGTTTGTTCAAACGATTGAATTCTCCTACTAATAACAATAAAGTAGATTTCGTTTGTAATTCATAATGACAACCGATGCAATGTTGCCTATCGTCATATGGACAAATCTTTCCAAGCGCAGATAAAAGACACATGCTTTCACCTTGTTTTGAGAAGGCTTCACCGTTTCCTATACGATGACAAATAGTAAGAAGTTGATTAGGCTCTGCTTCTTCTTCTACCAAAATCTTTAATGCCTTTTGCGATTTCACTTCTGCCTGAATGCTTAAAGCCAATGTTTTTTCAATCTCATTTGGTGTCAAATCTAACTGTTTAATCATCTGAGTCTGTTGACTAGGACTTAATTCTTTATACTTTCCTCTAGTTACAATCGTCAGGATCATTGATGGAATCATAGATAAAACACCTCGTTCAAATAGTTCTCTCGCAACCATTTCTGGTTTAAGCTGGCTTAGTTGGGCATCTTTTAGGTACGTTGTTGTAGTTTGTGCAAATTCATCGAATGAACCTTTATGGCTACGGGCTAATGCGGCTAAAAAATAGCCTTTAATATTTAACTCAGATTTTTCTTGCAAAACATCATCTGCTAACATGGCAACAGTTTGAAGATAGGATTTATTTGCAGATCTAGAACTAAAATTCCTTTCAAGAAATAAGTCTCCAATTTCTTTCCCCATATATCGATTAATTCGTTTATATTCTTTTATTTGTCGAATTAAAGGTTCATCATTATTATCTTTATTCAACTGATAATGAGCTTCACAGATAGCCAACAACGTTCCAATCAATACCTGACAACTCTCAGGGACCTGAAATTTAATCTGACTAATATTTTTAGTTCGCTTTGTTTTGTTTGGAGTAATATTTAAATAAGTTAAACGAGTTGTAATACTTAAAAGAGTTCTTCTTGCCTCACTGCTACTCCAATTACCACTTCTAACTGATTTTAGAACTTCTTTCGGTGTTCTAGGAAGTTGTGGATGTCCAAGTTGTTCTAAATCTGTTCCACGTAGCGCACATATAAAATGAAGTGCTAGAAATAGCCAGGTATCTGCGTAGTCTTTTGAGATTGCTGCTTTATAAAGCATATCTTCTTTTCTAATGTAATTGTCATTAAAAAGAAAATACAGTAATTCTAAATATTCGTCTAACTCATAAGCGTTAGTCTCCTGTTCTAATGTGTATCGAGGTGTAAATTCATATCTTTTGTGATAGTTACATCTCATTTTATTCATTAACCACTTTAAAAAATCAATAAAAACTTCGCCTTTTTGCTTTTCAAGTGCATATACTGCTTCTTCAACCAACAATTCAATCTCATTATCATTACAGAGAAATAAATCTCTTTTAAGATAAAAAGCAAGAAAATCTTGAACATAAAACATGTTTTCCTTAGATAAGTTGCTATCTTCTGAGTATTGCTGAAAATATTTGTAAGTTAATGGGAATTTTTGTTTAAATATAGGCTGAATTCCTGCTAAACCAGTTGGTCCAAGAAGATAATTGGTTATTTTTTCTATTAATAATTGAGCATCTTTATCTGAGATAGAATAGTTATCCAAATCAATCTCAATATTAAACCAATTGTTATCAACTAAAAACTTACTAATTTTGCCTTTATACTGTATATCGTTTTTTCCGAGTTCACTTAACAGATTTTCGATCAAAGATTTAATTGAATAAGTCATACATTACCTTTCTAACTTATCACCAAAAAGTTCATTTGCTCGCCAATTCATATAGTCAAAAACACCATTATTAACTTGACCATATTGTTTTGCGATTTCTCCTTTGTTTTGTAGATAAACCCAAGCACTCTCAGGCGATTTATCACCTCTTGCTGACATAAGCTCACTTATTTCAGAAACCCCAGATAATACTAACTGTGTCGTGTACCAGTGTCTGAAAATATGTGGGGAAATATTATGCTCCTGCAAAAGCTGCCCAAAAAAGACAACCTCTGCATCATCAGATTTTAAGAAGATTGGGATCATTTCGTCGCGAATAATCTTACGAAATCGTTGATAGTATACATCGTATGATAATGCTTTTCCTCGTCTGTTAAGATTTAAAGGTCCATAATCCTTCTCATACTTCTTACCTTCCAGATAAGTCATATAGTCATTATAAGTGTCTAAAAAGACCTCCAGAAAGATATAAGGTACTGCTTGAAGTCTTTCCTTTTTAATCCGTCCAGTTGGCTTTAAATCGCTTCGGAGAGGTATTTCTTTTCGTAGATCGATCTCAATCTTAAATACTTGCCCATCACTTTGGTGAAACAAAATACCTGGCCCTAGAGGACTATCTTCACGTCTTACATTGCATGCTTCTGATGGTCTTAAGCCAACAAAGGCTCCCAAGGCCACAACCATGAGTAGATCTTTATGATAGTGTGCTATGTGAGAAAATAACATCTCAAAAGCACTATTTGGCATATCACGAAAAATAGCTTTCTCAGTGTTGCTATCATTTACGTATATTTCAAAATTTGGTTCTTTACGCTTTATAACCCGTCCTCTACTATTCGTAAAAGTTGTCGTAGAATACAATTCTTCTGCTTTTAACTTAGCCTTTCCCTCTCGCTCACTTAAATAAAGAGTTAAGAAGTCAAGAACTGCATTTACGCATTTTTCAACGGTGCTTTTCTTTCTTTTTTCTCTATCTCCTGGTAACTGAGATAATCCATAAAGCGTAAAAAATTCTCTAACCATTTCAAGTGTAAGTTGATCTATACTTTTAAGTCCAGAAGTACCAAATATAAAATTTAGAAACTTAACAACGTAAGAAAAGCGTTTATTCCCATCATCTGAAATAGACTTGATTCTTGAAGTAGATTTAACATAACGATGAAAATCAGTAAATTGTAAGTTGCCGTCATCGTGCTTCAGAACGATAAATTGCTTTGTCACGATGTTGTTATCACCTAAAACTAGTGAATGTTTATATACAACAAATCTCATGTTATCTCCTTGTTTAATATGACTGAAGGTTCTGACTGGGTTTTAGGATGTCAATACACAAAAAAACGATCAAATCAGTACCATTTTCCTTTGTGCTCTAAACTGCATAAAGGGAATATCGATGAGTACTTTCATTGATCGTTATTATTATTTGAATTAATTCAATAACAAAAGTAACTTCATCTAAGTAATAAGAGCAATTAATTAGCTCAGCAACAACGATAACCACAGCAACTCCTTCTAAACAATGAAAGGAATATCCGCCGTGGCTATCTATTTACTTTTTTTCTTTTACTTTTGTAAGTTACTTTTGTTATTTTTACTTTTTCTGTATTATATCATATTTTGATTAAATTGTCATCTGAGATAGTGATTTTAAAAAAACTGGAAATTTTTTTAATTGTATATTTTGACAATAAAAAACATTTTTATATCAATTTAATGATTTTAGAGCGTTTTTAGCTTATTTGATTTTAAAGTTGTCGTCTATTCCTCAGGATTACTTGAAGAACAGGAAAAATTCGACAACAAAGTAGTCGATCTATTCAGTTATAAAACCTATGAAGGTCTTTCTGCTGGAACTGGCCACTCCTACTTTGGAGATGTAGATTATACTCTTACTTATTCAACTGAGAATATCCCTCATGATTTCTCCTCATGTGCTGAGAGCTTTCTTCTATACTAATAGACGAAAGGGTGTGAAAATGATTTTTAAATGATACTGTGGAACGGAACAGTAGCCCTAGTATTGACTACTGTCGTTTCTATTCATATTGGCTATTCTAGGACTGAGATGAAAAAATCTATAAATGCTCAGAATAAAATTGAACCCGCAAATCTCCCCAAAACAATGGTGAGTCATGTACTTGTATTATTCCGAAAAAATACACCTCTGGTGCAGTGAGACAAATTGGTGTATCTTATAGTGGCTTCGTAGATGAAAGCTATACTCTACTATCACTCTTTGATGATGTAGAACAAATTGAAAAAGATAATAGACTTCAGACAGCTATTGATGTTGTCAGAGAACAGTTTGGTTTTTTAGCCATACAAAAAGGAACCGTCCTAACTGAAGGTTCCAGAAATATTGAACGCAGTAAACTTATCGGTGGTCATTCCGCGGGTGGATTGGAGGGATTAAAATGAAACAAGAAAAAAATACAGTACAATTTTCAGAAATCCGTAGCAAAGGATGTAATGATATTGAAATGCTTGAAAGATTTTTACATGGAATCGTTGAAACAGCAACTTCAAAACTTCGTCAGAGAAAACTCAAAACAACTGAAATATCGATACGACTAGTACATGCTAAATCTGAAAACCGATTACCATTGGAATTTACATTTAGCATTAAGCCAACAAGCTCATCTGTGATAATCTATACTGAGGTAATCAATCGCTTTAAAGAATGTTACACAGGTGGGGGAATTCAAGGTTTTACGATTCAATTTGATAAAAATACCCTTGCCTCTGCATAGAAAGGATTTGATATGATTGACCGTTCATATTTACCATTTCAATCAGCAAGAGAGTACCAGGATACAAAGATGCAAAAATGGATGGGCTTTTTCCTATCTGAACATGCATCAGCACTCTCTGATGATACAAACAAAGTAACGTACATGTCTGACTTATCACTAGAGAAGAAATTATTACTCCTCAGTCAAGTATACGCCGGGCAGCTACGCACACGCATTCAAGTGATTGAAAAAAACAAGCGTGTTTCCTACACTGGAACAATACCAAGTCTGACCAAAGATTTCATTTTGATAAAAACTACAACAGGTCACATCAATTTGAAATTAAAAGACATTATTAGTATTGAACTTGTCGAGGAGGTGCTCTATGAATCAGCTTGAGTTTCAGCGTAATCACCTACAAATGGACTATTATAGCGAGAGCTACCAAGATTTTGAACGTGACTTCTACCGCTACTCTAACATGAATATTCCATTGACCTTCCTAACTGATGATATCCTAAAAACAATGGCGACTTCACGTAAGAATTACTTTGTCCTCAATAAGGAAAAGTCCAGAGATAACCGCGATCACTTCTTCATATTTGAAGTAAGTACCGTAGATGAGAATCCGCTAATCTATCATTATACATATAAGAAAACTACAATATATTTAGCAGAAAAATAGGAGCAGTTCAATTGACTGTTCCTATTTTTAATATTCATAAAATCTAAAGTCTTTATACTCTTTAACAATGGAGTCGCCAACCAGAACAGACTATACTGACCAGCGACTACCTTAAATTTAATGTTTCAGATTTATTTTCTTATCTCTAATTTCATAAACTACATCTGCTACATTTTCGAGTAATCGTTTATCGTGGGTGATAAACACGATAGTTCCGGTGTACTCCTTCATTAGTATTTCCAAAGCCTCTAAACTTGGTATGTCAAGGAAGTTACTGGGTTCATCCATTATTAGGATGTTATATCTACCCATGAGCATTTTAGCAAGCAACAATTTTATAATTTCTCCACCGCTTAAAACAGATAAACTTTTTCCAATATCGTTCTGTTTGAACCCCATAGATGCTAGCACTGAACGAATTTCTGATATATTGTAGTCACAATCCTTCTGCATAAACTCCATAACATTCTGATTACTGTTGTACTTGTAACCATTCTGTGCAAAGTAACCTATTTTTGCCTTAGGCGAAATAGAAATTCCTTCTTCATGGTTTAAGATCATTTGGATTAAAGTTGTTTTTCCGATTCCATTACCACCAGTTAACGCCACTTTTGCTCCTAACGGAATTTGAAAAGATGCATTTTCAAACAGAGCCTTATCCCCAAATACTTTATTAATTTCTGCACCGACTATAGGGTATGGATTATGGAGCTCCAATGCTTTACTTTGCCTGAAACGAATTCTGCGAATGCCTTCCGGAGCTTCTACTTTTCCTAAGGCCGCAATCCTGTGCTCTAGGGTTTTAGCAGCATTATACATCTTTTTTTCCTTACTTCCTATTGATTTTTGATGAGCTAAACGCCCTCCGTCTTCAGTACTTTTTTTCTTTGAAGAACCTTTTGCCTTCTGTTCTATTTTACGAGCCTGTTTTCGCTTTTCCTCCGCAGCCCTTTCCAATCGGGCACGTTCCGCAATAAATTGTTCGTATTCTGCAGCTTGGCTCTTACGTTCTTCCTCTTTCTGACGAAGATAATCAGAATAGTTTCCCCAATACTCAGTGATTTTGCCATCTTTCAGTTCCCATATTTTATCTACTATTTCATCAAGAAAATAGCGGTCATGGCTAATAACTAACAGTGCACCTGTAAAATATTTTAGCTGTCCTATTAGAAAATCAATTCCTTCACGGTCTAAATGGCTCGTAGGTTCATCCGCTAAAATACCATGAACCTGTGCCGATAAGGCCTGTGCTATTTTAAGCCTTGTTTCTTCACCACCGCTCATAGTCTGTATATTTAATTGCTCAACACCTAGCTTGCCTACAAGTGCAAAATCTTTTTCCTCCTGCAGAGTTACTTCGTCCAACTGGGGAATATAGGCAAGTTCACCCAGACGATTCATTTTACATCCTGGGGGAGTTAATTCTCCTAAAAGTACCCTGAGTAAAGTGCTTTTTCCAGCACCATTTGCTCCTACTAAACCAATACGGTCATAATCATATACTTCTAATTCATTTATATCTAAAACATCGCGTCCTTTGAATTCCACACGAATGTCTTTTGCTTTTAATATTAATTCCATAACATTTCCTCCTGTCTATAATCGCATGCTTTCATTTGCTTGTATGCAGGGAAAACCCTGCGATTTTAGCAGGAAGAGTTACATGAAAATAAGATACATAAATATTCCTCCAATATTGTTTATTTTAAATCTAATTTTCTAACCTCAGTTATCATTTGGCAAACTATAGCAATGCCAATAATTAAAATACCTGATAGTAAAAACCAATGATTTACACCGATTTTATCAGCAAAGAATCCAGAAAGAATTAACCCAATTGGCATAGCAAGTGACATGATACTTCCGATCAAAGAAAATACACGTCCTAAATATTCAGGCTTAATTTTCTCCTGAAAAAGAGCTGTTTGCACACCGCTATAAAATGGCACCGAAAGCCCCATTATTGCACAGCAAACTACGAATATTACAAATCCATTTGGAGGAAGTATTCCCGAAACGGCTAAACTGGTCCCCATTATAAAAAATGAACTTGTTATTAGTAATACATGCTTTTCGAAGCCCCCTAATCTTCCTAATAATAAGCCTCCTGCTAGCATCCCAAATGCAAAGGAAATTTCCGTAATAGAAATATGCACAGGCGTTCCATTAAAGTGTTCCATGCTTATTAAAGGAAATAGTGCATTGATTGGCATATAAACAAAAGTATATAGTGTTCCTAAGAGTAATAAGGCAAACAATCCTTTGTTTTGTCTCAGAACCACAACTCCTTCTTTCATCTCCCTTATGAAATTTGGTTCTAAACTTTGCACTTGATTACCCAGCTTAGGTATACGTACAATTGCTACCGTAATAGATGCAATCACAGCACCCAATACGTCGATGGCAATAATAGCATTTAAATCCCAAACGGAGTATAAGAGTGCTGCAACTGCCGGACTAACAATATAGCTTATAGACTGCAAAGACTGACTATAGCCTGCGCATTTCGTTAGCTGTTCTTCTGGTACTAAAAGTGGTGTAACCGCATTGAGTGCTGGGGTATGAAAAGCTGTTCCAATGCTACGGATAAACAATACTATCATAATCATCCAGACAGGTAGCTCCATACAGAATGCAACAATAGCAAGCACTGCACCAGCTGCTGCGATAATTAAATCGGCACCAATCATTATCTTCTTCCTATCATGACGATCCACTAGCACACCAATGGCAGGTCCCAAAATCGCATAGGGTAAAAAACCTACTAATGAAGCCATAGACAAGACCATCGCAGATCCTGTTTTTTCTGTAAGGTAAAAAATAATCGCCATTTGCAGGATGGCACTAGTGATTAATGATACTGCTTGCCCTGCCCATATTGCATAAAATTTTCGTTTCCAATTGTTGTATTTTTCCATTTATATTATCTCCTGCATATTATTTTGCTTGAATTTCTATTTTGAATAGCATTCTAGGCAATAAAAAATGCAGGCCAAACCCCACAATGTGGCTTTTGGTCTGCATACATACAATTTGGAAACATTCATATTAAAGACATAGTTAAATAAAGGTATAGTTAAATAACCAATATCCTCACCGTAACTAATGAATGCTCAATATCGTATAAATAAGCACAACAAAAAAGCCTATCATCGGGTATAGATTCTGCTTTTTTTATTGCCAGCTTATCTTAAACGCATTGAGGCTGTCATAGTTTCGGTTCCTCCTACATCTTTGTTTATATCAATTTATAGTATAACACAACAAGATGATATGTTCAATATAAAAGTTATGGAATGAGACTCATACTTCCAATTCGATGCCAGATTTAAAGGATATGACGAAGTTTTCTTCATAGACTGTAACGCTCTGGATTATCTTCCTTAGTAGCAAGCGATTAGCTTTCACAAAATCTTCTGTTTGTAGTTTTAAAAATTCATCAGGATTTTCTAACTCAACCTCAAAATATTTCATTTTACATTCCCTCATTTCATTTATTGATAAATTGAGTTTGCAAAAAAGAGTGGACAATTTTTGTCTACTCTTAACCTTTAAAATAGTTTTTTTTAATCGATTTGAAGTTGCCTAAATTATTACTTATTCGGTAAAATGAAGTATTGCTTTCAACAGATTTCCTTCAACTACACTTCACTTGATTCAAACAAGGTGGGTACATTTCTATTCCCACAAACTCCTTGTCAATGGAAACAAACACGTACCCACAGGGTAAATGGAAATAGAAACTGATAATTTCTAGCTATCACTTCTACTCATTCCAAAAATTTTCTCACTCTGATACTTACCCACCATAAAGCAAAAAGCCTTGCAATCAAGGCTTTCATTATCCCTTTCGTTCAAAGGTTTCTAAGCTTTTACGAGCAGAGCGACACACTCAGCGGTTCGCTATCTCCGTTCTGTCTGCGTGCTAGCACTTGTCAATCACGGACAGCTATCGCATGGGCGGAAGTAAATGCTAATCTTCGTCGTTTTACTCCTTGACTAGCAAACTTACCGCCTCAACATGTGGTGCTAGCAAGCTTATATATTATAGAACGAAAAGGATAGAGTGTTTTATAAAATTATACTATAAAATGAAAGAGAATTACACACTCAACTCAAACAACTTATAAAACTCACCTCTCCTATCCATCAAATCACTGAAAGAACCATCTTCAACAATAACGCCATCTTTCATAAAGAGAATTCTATCGTATTTTTTCAAAATGTTCTCATTCAACTTGTGGGTTACTACAAGTGCAGTCAAATTTTGAATATCCAAGATTGAACTTTCAATTTCAGTAGTTACTTGATTATCCAAAGATGAAGTAGCCTCATCCAATAATAAGATTGGTGTTTTTCGAATCAAGGCACGCGCAATACTAACTCTTTGTTTTTGTCCGCCAGATAGATTTGAGCCATTCTCTCCACATAAAGTTTGTAGACCAGATTCATTTTCTAAAACATAACTTTCTAAACCCGACTGCTGTACAGCTTGCTTTATTTCCTCATCAGTGAAGGATTGATTAAGAGTAATATTTGCTCTTAAAGTATCATCAAAGATATAAACGTCTTGTTGAACAATTGTCATTAAGTTATAAAGGCTCTCTGCTGAAATAGCTTGCAAATCTATATTATCAATGGAGATGTGCCCACTTGTTACATCGTAAAAACGCAGTAATAGATTGAGCAAAGTTGATTTCCCACTCCCTGACATTCCAACAATTGCAATTTTTTCTCCTTTTTGAATCTTCAAAGATAAATGGTTAAAAATTTTTTCTTTAGTATTAGGGTAAGAAAAGTCTATATTTGAAAAAGAAATAACATCATCGAAATATTCTTTTGTTTCACCAGTCTGAAGCTCAGTTACATCTTTTACCTCAAATGCATCTAGTGTTGCCTGACCTTCACGAAATTTACTTATTCCCATTCCAACTTCATTCAGTGGCATTACTACAAAATTGACCAGTTGAACAATAGCTGTTACACTCCCAATTGTGGTAGAGCTATTAAATACGAGATACATCCCTCCACCAAAGGCTACCAAAAAAACAATCATCCCTGAAAGCTGTGAAATAACATTAGTTAAAACGTCAAATTTCCCTTTTATAAAATTTATTTCATCAAATTTTTCACTTTCATGACTATAATCCTCACAGATAGCATCTTTCACATTAAAACTTTTAATAACAAGAAATCCTGCTAAAATATCTTTAACCTTAGCTAAATACTTCTGATCGGCAACCATAGCTCTATTTTGTAAAGAGGCTGATTTTTGTCCAATAAATCCTGAAATCATCATCGGAATGATGCTAGCAATGATAACTAATAAGGTCAAAAACCAATTACCTATAAACATAGTTAGAAGTGAAAAAATCATTAAGGAAAGGTTTTTTGAAATATTAAAATACTGGTATAGATAATCTTGCTCAATTTTCTTCATATTTTCGGTTAATACGGAAATAAATTTCCCTGATTTTTCTTTAGAAAAGTCTCTATAATCCCTATCTAAAATAGATTGGAACACCTTGTTTTTGTATCTTGACATGATTTGCCTAACAAGTTTATTTCTCAATCGAAGAGATATAAAGTTGAGTGCTGCATAGATGAAAATAACAGTAGCTCCTACTAGTACCGCTTGAGTTAAGGCTTCTTTATTTTGGGACATGCCACTATCAATAATACCTTTAATAGAATAAGCAAAAGCAATATTAGTTAAAGGGACCAGTATATTAAATATCATGAAAGCATAAAAAGCCTTCTGATGGTTCTTTATCAATTGTTTCATCCTTAATCTACCTCATAATTCTTAATTTCATTTAGAAAATGTGACATAAAATATTCTTCTAAGTCAATATTCTCTCTCCTAATCTCTTTCATAGAAACCTGTTCTACAATTTCTCCATTTTTGATAAAGCCAATTTTATCTGCTATCTGTGAAATTTCCGATAATATATGACTCGATATTAGAATAGTAATTCCATGCTCCTTAGAAAGCGACAACAAAAGATTTCGAATTTCTTGAATCCCTATTGGATCTAAACCATTGATTGGCTCATCTAAAATTAACAATTTAGGTTTTGTTAGAAAGGCACGAGCTAAACCAAGCCTTTGCCTCATTCCTAACGAAAAATCTTTTACTTTTTTAGTCGTATTTTTTAAGCCGACCATTCTTAAGGCTTTTTTTATATCTGATTCAATAATATTTTTCCCCATATATTGAGCGTGAATTTCCAAAATTTCTTTTGCAGTGCAATTATCATAAAAAATTGGTGATTCAATAATACTTCCAATCTGACTTAGGATTTCTTCTCTGTGTTCTTGTAGATTTTTCCCAAAAATTTCAATACTACCTGATGTAATTGTTGATAAGGTTAACATACATTTCATTAACGTTGTTTTTCCAGCACCGTTCGGTCCTAAAAAACCATAGATTTCTCCTTCAGCAATTTGAAGGTTGATACCACTTAAAATTTCTTCTTTATCAATTGTTTTAAAAACTTCTTTTATTTCAACAATATTTCTCATTTCTATCTCTCTTTCTATATCCAGCTTTAAATGAAAGAATTTTTCTCCTGGAGCATAAATACCAACTTATACAGCCTCTTTTTTTATAGAAATCATCAAGGAATTATCACATTCCTTCAATTAAATTCAGCTATGCTACTTGATACTAATATCTTGTCTTGAAATATTATAAATTGAAAATGAAGTAATCATTAAACTTATGAAACTTGCAAATATCAAAAAGAATAAGTTATCAGCAATATTATTAGATAAACTTCCTGGACTGGCATTCGAAAGTAATGCTGCTAAACCAAGTCCTGTAAGCATTGTTATAGCTGTTGAATGCTTAATCATACCTAAAACAAATGGTAATAACCCTATTAGTACTGTTCCAAACGTAATTCCAGCTAAGTTAATTAATTGATTAGCTACAGGGATACAACTAGATTCAGTTACAACAGCCATGAATCTAATGAATATTTGAATAACTAAATGTGCAGAAAAATGGGCAATAAATGATATTAGGATGACTAAAAGAATTTTTCCCCATAGTAACTTTATTTTAGAAATAGGGTAAGAAAACAACTGAAAAATTGTTCTTCGTTTAAATTCATCAATGATAATCGTAGATAATAAATAAGATTCGAAAATCAAAAATGCTGCTTTTGTAAATAAAGATGAAAACAATGAAGCTACAATTGCCCAGCCTTCCCATTTACCAGTAACTCTAATAACATTAGAATCCTGACCAGCGAATTCTCCTAGTTTATTGTCAGTACCTAAACCCATAATAATGATTGCTGTAATGCCTAACACTATAAAAATAGTACACAACCAGGCTAAAAATAATTTAGGTTTAGAAATTTTATTTAATTCAATTTTAATAAGCGATAACATAGATTCTTTCCTCCAAAGTGTAAATAAAGAGTAAACTATTCAAACTAATCTCAACAAATATTTAAAAATTAGCTTATTTTTCAGACAATTACACCATACATACTATCGGTATGGCTACACTGAAAAATAAACATACCTACGGTATGTATAGTGGATTTTTAATAACACACTTTAAGTGTGTTATTTTTAAATTATAAATTATGTAATATAGTTTATTCAATTGATAATACATAAATAGAAATTAGTATTAACAAGAATGTCATGCGACTACTTATTTACTATTTTTTTAAGTGATCAAATAAGTTGAAAATCACCTCCATCATTTCATCAGAAATTAACTGTACCCCTAGACCTTCAAAAGTAAGTTTAATGAAATTCATTTTGCGCTTTAATTCTACTAATGAAAAAACGGAAATTTGAAAACCAATCCAAATATTTAGAGTTAAAACAATTAAATCTGCTAGCTCTTCTGGATATTCTGTTTTAATAGACCCATCTTCAACTCCTTCGTAAACTTTTTCTCTAATTTCGGGTAAAAAATCAGAAAATAGACCTAGATACTGCTCTCCTAACAAACGTGGACTTCTAAGCATGATTGAGGCAGAGTAAACGAGCCTTTGGTGTTCAAAATTAGAGAAAGAGTCCATCAAAGAATTTTGTATCTTTTCTAACCCAGTATTTCCTCTCCAATTATAATTTAAAATTTCTTGATTATTTTCGCTAATGATTGTTTGCAGTATATCGTATTTAGACTCAAAATGATGATAGATAACACCTTTTGTTAATCCACCTAACCCATCTATGATATCTTGTATTGACGTATTATCAAATCCTTTTTCTAAAAATAAATTTTTAGAGACCTCTAGTATTTTTTGTCTAGTTTCATGTGAGTTTCTATTTCTTGCCATTCCAGTCCCTTTCTATCATACCAATGGTATGTAATTCTATTGTAGTGGAAGTAACTAATAATGTCAAGTTCTTTATTGGAATATGAAAAACCTTTATAATAAAGGCTTTTCATTATTACTTCGCTACAAGGTTTCTAAGCTTTTACCAGCAAAGATACACACTCAACATGGGTTTTAGAGGACTAAATGGAGTCTGAATTGCCTGATAGAGATGTAGTATTGATTAAGCCATCAACAAAAAATGTACAAAACAAAAATAAAGTACACTACTTAATGAGTGCACTTTATTCTTCTAATTCAGTTTTATCAATGGTTTAGCTCTAGTTAAATCAATTGTACATAAACTTTTAGTTTTTTTTTGGAACAAAAATATCCTAAAGTCTACCCTATCAAAGTGAAAACTGGAAATTTATTAAACCTGAATTTTAGTGAGAATATACTTTACTAAAATCATATAGTTAAAGTCTGACAAGGAATTTGCCAGACTTTTTGTCATCAGTGTTCTTTAATATAATTCATCCCTGATTGATTCAACAAACTCCGTGTAAAAGCGCTGAATGGATTGCTTAACATAATCAGATTGGCGGTCATCAGTCCCATCTAACAATCTCTGATAGCTATCCAAAGATTCTACATCCTTGAGTTGACTTCAAAGGTGTGCCTAATACACCGGCTTCTCAAAGTCACTAAGAAATCCTTTTAGCGATTCTTTTTGCATTCCTTGGTAAATATTTTTATCTAACCGAATACCAAGAGTGTTTAACTCAGTTGATAGGTTGTCGTAAAGTTCTTGTAAGTCCATAATGTACTCTTTGTAAATAAATTTCATGCGGGAATAGAGATATCCATTTGGACATTTGGGAGAATATCTCTGAAATTATTGCTGTCTGTTAATTAAATACTTGCAATATTTTATAGTTTTGGTATAATATAGTTAACTCATCGACCAAGTTGTTGAAGGAGATTGCGATTACGTCCCTAATCATAGGGACGTTTTCTGTTTTTCTCAGTTAGTTTTATATTTATCGTATTCTTTCAGTTTCTTTCGAAGTACATTATCATAGTGTATGTAAAATGCTGTTATCAATAAATAGTAACTAGGTCTTTCTTCAAGTACAATAAAATAGCGATCTACTGGATCTAATAAAAATATTCTATTAGATTTTTTATACGGTCGTTCATATATTAAGAAACAATCTTGTTTGCAAATCTTGTTATGATCCGTTTCTATTGCAGGTCTTAACCAACATAATCTTTCGCTCCTTCTTAAATCAGGTTCTCGTTCTTCTGAATCTATATCAAAATTTTTACAGGTAAGATGAAAATAACTATCTTCTTTACCTTCAAAATACGGATACGACTTTAACTCGACAAATTTCCCTCTAAAAGTTATCTTGAAGTTGAACAATTGCTCTAAAAATACATTCTCATATAAAAAATCATCATAAAGAGCATAGTCACCATTAAATTGATCAAGTGTTATCTTCGGAGGAAGGATAGGACAAAAATCTGTTACGTTACTGCTCATCACTTAACTCCATTTTAAAAATATTGAATTTTATTGCGTTATACTTTGTATTCGTTGTTAACTCATGCTTAGCTCTATTAGAGATTAAATTACTTAGCCTGATTCTAGCTAAACTACTTTCAAAGCTCCTATTTTTATAAGCTACTGCCCCTATCAATAGGTCAGCTAATTGCATTATTGAGTTTTCATGAGAGCGAATTTGTTGAATATTTTTGATATGTTTGGGTGACTGCTTCCAGTTTTCAAGAATATTCTTTAACTTGTTAACTTTTAAAATACTATTTGTGTCTTTTATATCTATAAAAACGTTAACATCATCCTCAAAGAGAAATTTTCTTACTAAATAAAAGTACTGCTTATAGTAAAAATCATCGTGGGTTTGATTATATTTCTTATGGTTTAATTTATTTTTGTCTATTATAACTACTCTAAAATTAAGATGCTCATTATCAAAAAAATAATTTACAAGATCTTCATAAAAGGTAATTTTAGAATTTGAAACTTTCCTCCACTTTATTTCAGAACGTGAAGAAATACCGTGTTTTCTTTTTATTTCTTTTATCTCCTTATAGACAATATTCCTTACATAGTCTGGACAAGAAATCCCTCCTATTAACATTACACTCTCACCATCATTTTCCAAATGACAAGACTCATCACAATATAAGTTGAGCATCTTAATAACTCCTAATTTTTGTAGTAATAATTCTATTATACCACGAACCCCCAGTAAAACTAAGACTTACAAAGGATTATTCTTCAAGAATTAGTATGTATTTTTAAGAACAATAATCTAAAATAGATTGGAGAACAGACATCTTACTTCGGTGTCTGTTTTTCTATACCTAAAAATGTACTTTTGCTCTTCATCAACTTCACCAAACTTTCTTCTAAAATATACATTAAAAAATCTCCTAATGGACTACAATATAGATACCACGATGAACGTTATTCTAGCTTTTTCAATTTTACATAATAAAATAAAGTACATTTTTCAAATAGTCTACATTACTCCTTAAACTCAGTTGTATCAAGGGTTTATCCACTGTCTCGGGAAAAGTACAAAATTTTTTAGTTTTAACATGTAGTAATTTTCAATGAAAACTTTATGTATACAAATAAAAAAAACAATATATTGTGTTTTGCTGAGTCTTTAATAAAAATAATTTTAATTTTTTGTACTTTTTTATTCTATCAAATATCTATCTTAGACTTAAATTTTTTTCATTATTCCATAATTTGGGTTCATCAGGAAAAATATAGTCATGTGTTTTAAAATATTGCTCTCTTACCACATCAATCCACTTATTTAGCATTTTTGCAGCTATTATAGAATCACCAGATGGATATACCATCAAAAGCAACCCCGTAAGTTGCGCTATTGTTATAGCAGAGTGTTCACCAGGTATTGTTAGTCCATAATCAGTATGCCCTACACTTATTTTCTCTTCCCCGTCCATTAGACCTAATCGATTAAATGTGCCTTGTGATGATGCATGTGTGACTTCATTAGAGATTCGATATGGTTGTTGCCATAATTCTGATGGGAAATTGGATTTTTTTCTGATATCGTCAAAACTTATATATCTCTTTTTAGGACTAAATTCACCACAAGCTCTTGCCCATTCATAACGATCTTCTGTATTATGTGATGAAATATAAGCTTCAGCAACTTCCTCTCCATATTCTGAAATAAACGACGCAATAATATTTAATTCGTAAAGTGAACGCCATCTAGAATACGCACCATCAGCAAATCCATTTTTCATTAAAGTGATTATCTCTAAAAATTGTTGTAGACCTCTTCCGTGTATGTATTTTAAGGCTGTGTATTTATGAATAGATTTTTCTCTCTCCTTGTTATCAATTTTATTTACATAATCAGAATAATCTTTTACAGATTCAAGAACCATCATATACATGGTCTCAGATGTAGCAAACGCATTAGACCACTTTTGCTCTATTCTTGCAATTATTTCTGTTTCCTCTCCTCTAAACAGTAACGTATTCTCATGCATTATCATCTTAGCATCTCTTACCATTTGATTTGAAGTGTCATTAATCATTTCTAGATATAATCCTGAAAAATCAGCCTTTTCATATTTTTCATAAAATTTATCAATTTCAGATTGATTTTTTAATTCTTTTACATGTTCTACGAGAATTTCTTTTAGTGTATCTTTAAAAAACTGTCCAAATTTATCGGCCATTATAGCTCCTACCTTTTTAATAGTTTATACATAGTATTTATTGCAATAATCTTCTAGTCTAAAAGAAAATAAATTAGAAAATCTTGTATTTTACGTTTAGAAATAGCGCATCATCTATCATTAATTATACCATCAACAAAATAAAAATCTATATCTTGTGTTAAGTAGGAACATAAATAAGTTTTAAAAAAATGTACAATTGAACCACCACTTCTTCTGCACTTATTAGAGTAAAAAATGTACAAAATAATCCCTTAAATCAGATGATGTTATGAACTAGAAAACATACAAAATACCACTCCAGAATAATGTACAAAATAAAAATAAAGTACACTTTTTAAAGAATGTACTTTATGCTTCTAATTCAGTTGTATCAATGGTTTAGCTCTAGTTAAGTCAATTGTACATAAACTTTTAGTTTTTATAGGACTGTTTTGTATCCACGTCTTAACTAAAAAAATTTTTTTCGTCAAAAATTGTCTAAAGTGTACCTTATCAAAGTGAAAACTGGAAATTTTTTCAATTGTATATTTTGACAATAAAAAACACTTTTATGTCAATTTAATGATTTTAGAGCGTTTTTAGCTTATTTGATTTTAAAGTTGTCGTCTATTCCTTAGAATTACTTGAAGAACAGGAAAAATTCGACAACAAAGTAAGTCGATCTATTCAGTTATAAAACCTATGAAGGTCTTTCTGCTGGAACTAGCCACTCCTACTTTGGAGATGTAGATTATACTCTTACTTATTCAACTGATAATATCCCTCATGATTTCTCCTCATGTGGTGCTAGTATACTTCTATATTATAGAACGAAAGGGATAGAGTTAATGTTTAAACTTAAACTTTAGAATGAAAATATTTTTTCTTTTCTTTTCTTACCCTACAGTATCCGTACAAATTTTATAGGCTTCATCTCATAAAAACTTGTACCTTGCTAAATTCAACAAACTGAAGCTTGTTTGTCGAATTTAGCTTTCTACTATGTACGATTCTTGCTTGATAGCGGAGTAAATTTTCTATTCTACACCAAAAGCAAAAAGGATATATTTTTAATAAATTCCATTTGAAAACAATTCCTGTTCTATTATAGTAATGGTAATTCTAACTTTACACATGCACCATGTTTATTCGAGTTGTTTTCTAATATGATGCGTCCATTATGTAATAACATTATTTTCCAAGAATTATATAAACCTAAACCATAGTTTGTAGCTGAATGTCTACTTTTATCTCCACGGTAAAATTGCTCCGTTCCTCGTTTTAAATCCTCATTAGAAAATCCTGGGCCTTCGTCTATCACAGATATTGAAAGTATATTATCTGTAGTCATTATTAGTAATTCAATGTTGGATTTGTCTGGTGAATATTGAATAGCATTACTAAATATATTTTGAATGACTCTTTCAAATAATTGTACATCTATCATTACATCTGAATCTTCACAATTAATAGATTTAGATATAGTACGGTCATGTATTAGTGTAATCTCTCTCGCTATTTCACTAACTCTTTCGATTATTTCTGACACCTTTACTTTTTTTAAATTCAACGAGTTTAATTTAATTGACTGATTCATCTCCATCAGAGCTTTTGTATAATCTGATATACGTGTTGAATTTTTTATAATGTACTCTACATAATCTTTTTGTTCATCAGTTAGATCAGTTACCTTTAACAATTCAGCATTACCTTGGACAATAGAAACCGGAGTTTTTAAGTCATGCATTAATGCCGATATCTGACTTCTCTTATTCTCTTCTTTAATCCAATTTTCTCTTAATGAATCACTTAAGGCTTTTTTCATTATATCAAGGCTATTTAAGACATCATTAAATTCTTTGATATTTGAACTTCCTATTTCAAAGTCTAATTCTTGGTTGGCGATTTTATCTGATGCCTCTAGCATTGGCGATAATTGCCTTGTTATTCGTTTTGCCCAGATTAGAGTAGCCACAAATGCACTCATTAAAAAGAAAATGATTAATAAAAATATTAATAGTAAATCTACACTAGGGAAATATTTTTCCATCCAATCATTATTGTAGTGTGGCTCTAGTGAATAATGGATTAATACATATCCATCATTCCTTTTAAATTCTATAAATGAAGAATATGGAGTTGAAAATCCCTCATGATTGTGAAAATTCTTAGCTTTCAGTTGAATAGCTTCATCCATATTAGTTTTTATCACTTCACCATCTGGCGATAAAAACATATAGCTAGCTCCTTTAGGTATCAATGCTTCATCAAAGTCTATTTTATTTAAAATTTTATATTTATTTTCTTGTAATAAATTTTCTGTATGGTTAGCCGGAAGAATCAAACCAACACTATAAAACGCTGTAAAAGTTAATAAAGCTAGTACGATGGCACATCCTAAACCAACTCCAACAGTCATTAAGTATTTAAGAAATACTATTTTGAGCGACTGTCCTTTTCTAATTAATTCCATTTATAACCAATCCCCCAAACTGTAGAAATTGGATTTTCACCAAATTTTAAGAACTTTGCTCTAATATTTTTTACATGTTCTGATATGGCAGAAGAATCACCAATCCCATCAAATCCAAAAATCATTTCATATATTTGTTCTCTTGAAAAAACTTGTCCCTTTCTCTTTGCTAAAAGCTTCGAAATTTGATATTCAGACTTTGTCAGATGAATTTCTTCCTCCTTCACAAATACTTGATTGGAGGATAAATCAAATCTTATATTCCCTAGGTTTAAACTCGAATGTTTTTCTCTTTGTTCTCTTCTCAGATGAGCTTCTACCCTTGCTAACAATTCACCAACACCAAATGGTTTGGTAATATAGTCATCTCCTCCACTTAATAAGCCATCTACTATATCCGTTTCCATTGCTTTTGCAGTTAAAAAGATAATCGGACAATCCACTTTACTACGTATATTTTTACAATAGCTGATTCCATCAACCTCTGGCATCATTACATCAAGTAATATTAAGTCATATTTCCCCAAACTATTTTCATCAATATCTACCGTGGTTTGGTAAATATCAACAATATGATCTCCTTTTATTAAAATATTCTTGATTAGAGTCAGCATATCTAATTCATCATCTATAGCAAGAATTCTTGCCATACCAAACCACCTCCATATTTATAAATATTTTATTATTATACCATATTCCATTTACAAATACATTTAGAGCTATTATTCACTGATTGACTTTCCACCCCACCTATTGAACCATAATAAAGAGCCAGTAAAAATGACTACTGTAATAGGTATTGCTACATATCCCCACATGGTAAACTCTTTAATTAAATATGAGCTACCAGCCAATTCACTTCCAACAATATATGTTGCAGATAATCTCGATGCCCAAGTACAAGGTAAAAAATACCAGATGTTTTCACCTAAATTGGTTATTGAAAGTAAAGCAATCAATGTTTCTACAAATCCCAATCCAATAGATGCACCACCACCTAACATAATTGATACCCACAAATGAATCATATATGTAGATAAACATCCTATAAAAACTAATAATAATTCAATTAACCAAGCCATAGTCCCTTGATTACCAAATAGCATTGCAAATATAAAAACTGCTAAACTTATAGAAAATAGGAAACTCAATAAGAGCATTATAAGTTTTCCACCATAAGCCTTGCTTCTGGATTTTGTAGTTGATAGAAGCACTTGAAATCGTCCCGCACTGGCTTCCATGTCAACAACCTTAGATGTAATAACACCACAGATTATTGGTAATACCGCTCCTAAAAGTACAAAATAATTTTTTATGATATCCATATCAGAAAAATTTTTTAGACTTGTCATAGTTGCTGCCCCATAAAATATTAGAGCATATAAAACAGGTAAGATAAAGTGAGCAAACGGAATCCATGTATGCTTCAATTTATAAAACTCTGATTTCAATATATTCATCATTACTTCACCTCTTGCTTAGAAAACCATTTTGCAGTAATGAAAGTCAATAATGTAAACAAACATATTGATAAAATACAAGGAACAAGTAAGGATGTGTTTAAAATCATTGGATTTGATACTTCTGTTGGGATACCGTTCGGTAAAATACGCATAACGGGTACCATCAATCTAATCCCCCAAGAATAAGGGCAATAAATCCACATAGAACCGTCAGCTAACAAAATTCCTAACACAAGACCTAATACAGCATTTACTACAATGCTTGCTATAAACCCAAACTTTTTAGCCAGGAAAAAACAAAATGGAACTTGCCATATGTTAGTTATAACCAATAATACACTTGCGAATAATAATGTCGTGAATGCATAGTTTCCTGTTAATTGTTCTCCAATGAAAAATTGAAAAACAAATACTCCTAGCATATGCAAAATAGCAGTTATACTTAGATAAATTGAAGCTGTTAATATTTTTGAAATCCATATCTTTTTTAAATCAATATTGAGTGGAAAAATTGCTCGGTAGTTTAATTTTCTCTCTTCTTTTCTATGCATCATTGAAGGTATTAAAGCGAAAGTTGCCGGCATTAAAATCACATACCACCAATTGTATGCGTTTGTGCTAAAATATGATGGCATTAATACAAATGCATTTAGTAAAGCTATAATCGGGGCAATGAGTAATATCTTCAACAAAAAGCTATGTTTATGTTTCAAATTTTCTGCAAAAATATAATTTTTCATTAAGCTACACCCTCTTTCCATTCTTTACAACATCCATAAAAAGTTCTTCTAAATTTTCATTATGATTAATTGTGTTTTGATATTTTAATTCTCCATCATGTATAATTCCTATATGATCAGCAGTTTGTTCCACTTCTGCTAAAATATGACTAGATAGAATTACTGTTATTCCTTTTTTTGGAAAGTTTCGTATTAAATCTCGTAATTCTTGAATTCCTAATGGATCTAATCCGTTTGTCGGTTCATCTAGTATCAATAGTTTAGGATTATTTAATAAAGCAATTGCAATACCTAATCTTTGTTTCATCCCCAAAGAAAATTGACCACTTTTCTTTTTTCCGGTATTTTTTAAATCTACAATTTCTAAAACTTCATCAATTCTTGCATCAGGCAATCCAAGTAATAATGTTCTAACTTTTAGATTTTCTCTTGCACTTAAATTTTCGTATAAGGGTGGCATCTCGATTAAAGCACCAATATCTGATAAATCATTTCTACTCCATTCATGTCCTTCAAACATAATTTCACCTGACGTCTTGTGTAACATACCTGTAATCATCTTTAATGTCGTAGATTTACCTGCACCATTAGGTCCTAGTAATCCATATACTGAATTTTCCTCAATTTTTAATGACACATTATTTACAGCTTTTTGTTTTCCAAAAACTTTTGTTAGCTCATTTGTTTCCAAAATATATTTGCTCATATTTTGTTCCTCCTTTAATTTTGTAAATAGTATAAAAAATATTTTTAAGGATTCTGTAAGGAAAAAATATTTTTCAAAAAGTAGCAAGAAAATTCTAATATATTAAACGTTTAGCATTTTTTTCTTTAGTCTTTTATGCCATATTTCATATACTTTATAAATAAAAAAGGCAGAGCCAGAGTTCTGCCATAAATAACAATTATTTATCTTACAACTTCAATCTCCACCTTGCTCTAAATCAAATTTTAAGGAATTGAAGTATTCTCTTTCTAATCCTATAGATATGCCTATTCTGTTCGCGTTTCAGCTAAATATATTCCCCATTCAGCTAATTCTTCAGGCAAGTCATAAACAGTTTTTCCATTACTTTCATAGATTTCAGAGATTCCTAGTGAGGTCTTAGAAAAAGTATTCCAAGCTGTCACTAGTTCTTCTACAAATTGAATATTATGAGGTTCAAAAAAGTCATTAAATTTTGATAGTTCTTTACTATAAATTATCACAACATTATAGCTATCAAGCATGATCTCATCATGACTTTTATGCCCACCAAATCCAAACTTACTTAGTCCATCATTAACAAGCAAATCACCGTATCTAATCAACAGTGCTAGGCATTCCTCTCTTGAACAACCATCAATATAATAAACATCCTTATGGGATTCCTTGATAATATTCTTTGCTATCACTTTTTCTCTATCAATACTGACAGGCAATTCCAAAATAAAAAATAAGGGCTCGTCATGAATCGCAATAAAGTGTTGAAAAACCTCTAATATTTTTTCTGCGTGTACATTCGCCATCAAATGATGTTCAGTTAACTTTGTAAATGATTCAAACAGGTTTTCTACCAAGCTAACTCGGTGACCTTTTACTAAATTCAACATTATGCGTCCTCAAGAGAATTTAAACAATATCCACATTTATAATTTCATTATACCATTAAACCCCTAAAAAGACTGCAACTTCCCAGTCACAGTCTCTTATAAATCTACCTCAGTTCCTTCAAGGAAAGTTATTACAATTTGTCCAGCTTCTGAAATAGATTGATAGCATGTCAGACTATAGTATCCAGAAGCCATACTTGAACTATTACTCTGATTCTTACCCTCTATTCGATTAGAGAAGCTACCTTCACGCTTTTCATTCTCCCTTTCGTTCAAAGGTTTCTAATCTTTTACAAGCAGTGATACCGCCTCAACGTGGGTTTTAGAGGACTAAATGGAGTCTGAATTGCCTGATAGAGATGTAGTATTGATTAAGCAATCAACAAATAATGTACAAAACAAAAATAAAGTACACTGCTTAATGAGTGTACTTTATCCTTCTAATTCAGTTTTATCAATGGTTTAGCTCTAGTTAAGTCGATTAGTTAAATGAATTTAGGCTATTGCTTTTTATAACGACTATAAATTGTATGCTCAATGCTATAATTTATCTTCCGAATCTACTTCTTCATAATTTATCGGAATTAAAGCAACTTCACTGCTTAGACTAGTTTGTTTTTCATTTTCACTTATTTGAATGGCATTTTTGAGTGAAAAAATAACTTCTCTTACAAGATTTAATAAATCTAATGCAAACTCTTGAAGTTCAAATTCAGTTAGATACAGTCTAGTTTCATTATTATCATCACTTCCATCAAAAAAATTCAATGTTATATTAGTAAATCTGTGCTCTAAATAATTTCTAATAATTTTCAATCGCTTTGAGTTTGGATTAGCTGTTAAAGAATTATCACCATTATCAAAATCTTTCTCTATCCAAAATATAGATGACAGACCAATATTCTTATTCAAACATTTATTTAAATCGCTATTAGGCCTCCAAATTGAATGAAAATTTACTTGTCTAGTCTCAATTTTTAGAGAATAATATTCATTTATAAACATTGCAACTTTATCTAATAATGAATATAGTGTTTTAAAAGCAGCTTTTAAACCTTCAACTCTGATAGAGTATTGTACGTAGTCTAGACAATCAATAAGATTAACATTCTCGTCAGCATAATGAACCGAATCAATCTCAATGCTATCAAAACAGAGGTAACGCGCATAAACATATTCTTGCTTAATTTGATTAAACATAGAAATATATTTGTTTAAATCTTCATCCGATTGAAATAATAAACTTGGTAGTAAAAGATTGTCATCATATCTATTTATATCGTCAGCTTGTAAGTCATTAAGTGGATTAAGATACAGCCCGTTGTTCCAACACCATTCACGATACTTTTGTGAATTAGGATTATAATCAATTGTTTTACAAGAACATTCATCTAAATCTTTATAATCAAGATATTGTTCGTAAAGTTTAATAAATTGCTTTTCTGCATTATCAACTCTGTTTGGATCTGAAACAGTTATGCTTGTTTCTATTAAACTCTTAATTTTTTTAATAAAGTGAAGGTGTTCGTTATCACTCAAAAAATTACGATAATGATGTAAACAAATAGCCAAGTTACCACTAGCCATTGTGAATTTTGGATTGATTTGTATACATTTACAATACATCTTAATAGCTAACTGTTTTCTACCACAAGCATCTAATAGATTTGCGTAATTGGTGTATAGTGAACATAATGATGGGTGAACAAATCTATTGTTCTCAGGATTTATATCAATATTATTTAAAATTTCGATAGCTTTTCTAAAGTAATAAATTTGTTGAACTATACAATCGGTATCTATGTTGAATACTAGGTTATCACTTAGTTCAAATATATCACCATATGCTGTCCCAATAGAATAAAATAAATGAATTTTGGAAATATCATCAATAGTATTTTCCATATTTTTTCCAAATTCTATTAGTCTATGGATTTCCTCTATATTTTTATCTTTAAAAGCATTATCGAAATCCATTGACAATTTAAGTACACTATGATTAATTGGATTATTTGTTAACATCTTCATCCCAAACTAAATATTTCGATTTTAAATTTGATTTTCCTTTATTTTCTTGTTCTTCAACTAATATATCAGATAAAAACTCTTTTATCATATTAAGATTAAGAAAAATTCGAGTTGCAATAAATTTAAGTTATAATACCTTATATAAATTATAAATAGGGTAAACCTGATATCTTTCTTGAGTTTCTTTATCTAACTTAGTCCAAAATAAATCAGCTTGTGGTTTTGATTTTAATAACACTGATGCACCAAAACAAATTTCATCATTATCTTTATTATTTAATAAAATATTAGTAAGCTTCTCTATTTCAGTATTATCTAATTCACGATTTCTATATTTAATTTGAAGATCATTTATGATGCTTATGCTATTTTCTTTTATATGGTTCATGTTCCAGTCAGAAAGACGTTGAGCCCAGTTAAGCAACTGTTCTTTTTTTGAAACTTCTTCTGTCATATCGGCTGCAGCAACTATTTTTATTATGGTATCGTCAGCACACACATTTTCTACACTACAGTCAACTAATCTTTGGTATGAGGCAATAACCGAATCAAAGTTACAGTTATCAATTGTTAACCAATCTTCGGGCCTAAAAACCTCAAATAAAGAAATATCCTCATCCTCGCCTCTCCTGCACCAAGGAGTTTCAGTGAAAATATCTATCATAGTTCCATTATTACCTTCATGAAATGCATATAGAGTACTAATATGTATGTTAGCAATCTTAAGATTAAACAATTTCGATTCCTCGTAATTTAACGCCACCTTGTTTTTTAATACTAGACCTGAATTAAGGATATTTAAATTTCTTTGAGATTGTTCATTAAAGAGGGATAAATCTAGCTCTTTTTTTATCCCCATTTTCTTTATGAAATTTGATATTTTCGACAATTCTTTTATATGGCTATCTAAATCAAGCGAATTAATATCCGATAAAGACCGTTCATCTAGTTCTATACTAATACCATTGAGTGTGAAAAATCCTACTTTTCCTAGTTCTTTAAGTGCCTGAGTACACTTTATAGCATCTGACAGCATATTAGGTCTTGAATAATTAAATTTGGGTTGAGCCTTCCCATTATTAAAGGATATTTTAAAACCTTCACCAAAATGAAGCTGTACACTTCCGTCAGGAAAATAATGTCTCTCTACATCTTCAAAAATATAATCTCCTATCTCAATAATTAAATCTGTTGCTTCGAAAGTTTCAACAATCTCTATTGAATTTTCAAGTGGAATTTCGATGTCAGTTTCAGGATCCCTAAGATAAAGAAAGAGGTCGTGTTCCTTCTGGTAATTAAATATTCCTTCATGTCCCTGACCATAAAAGTAAAGCTTGAACTCTTTATCATTTGGAATATTCTCAATTGACATCCCATCGATATTTATAAAGCTATACTGCTTCTGACTATTAGTAACAAAATTAACTAACATCGGATAAAGTTTTTGTTCATCTAGTTTATGAATCTGTACCGAAAGTGTTTTTTTATTTACAGACTTATTTTTCAATTTACTTATTTTAATTAGTTTCTTTATAGAAAAAGGTGGCAGTGACTTATAAAAAATATCTTTTAGATTATTGTTCTCATCTAACCAAACTACGAATAAAACTACACCTCCATTTTTTGAATACAATTCTAGATCACGGATATCTACTGGGAAAGATTTCATTGAATTGTTCTTCCGTTTAGTTGCTTTAATTTGGACAGGTACTTTCCCAAATATTTCGCTCTTTTTCTCACTAGCATTTTTAAGAACATGAATTTCTCCATCCCACGCTGGAGTTTTATCATTGTTCTCGAAATAAGTCTGAAGCAACTTATTTCGATTAATAAATGTTGTCAGATATGAAACACCTAACGTTTCAATTTGTCTATTATTTGCCAAATTATCACCTCATAACATAACACTATGTATTATTTATTATACCATCAACGAAATAAAAATCTATATCTTGCGTTCAATAGAAACTTAAATAAGCTGCAAAAAATGTACAATTGAACCACCACTTCTTCTGCTATTACTTGAGTATAAAATGTACAAATCAATTTCTCAGATTAGAGTATATTATGTACTAGAAAACATACAAAATACCACTCCAGAATAATGTACAAAACAAAAATAAAGTACACTCTTTAAAGAATGTACTTTATGCTTCTAATTCAGTTGTATCAATGATTTAGCTCTTGTTAAGTCAATTGTACATAAACTTTTAGTTTTTCTATCTATACTAGATCCCTTTTAAACACAATAAAATCAGCAAATCACATGGATCTACTGATTATTTTCTTCTCTAGCTTATTTTTCTACATATCGAAATGGAATCTTGCTACCACAGAGCCAATTATAGACTCGATCATTGACTTGAACGTTCATAGCTTCGTGGGCATATTCTGGCATGATTAAATGCTCTTTTGGACATTCTAATCGATTATAAATGGCAAACTGCGTTTCAGGATAACAGACATCATCATCCAGCCCTGTAATCATGTGAACCTGTCCTTTGATGCGATGGGCAAAATTTTTCACATCAATATAGGCTAAAGTCTGCATCAAACGATCTTCGGTTTCGTGAAATGGATCATGGAACTTGAAATAACGGAAAAGCTCGTCATAGGCCTCGCTGGTGTTTCCAATCTCTAATACACGTCTGAAATCTGATAAGAATGGATAAATGGCTACCGTTCGTTGTATACGAGGATTCAATCCAGCAGCAACTAAAGCCAAGGCGCCACCTTGTGAGGCTCCATAGCTGGCAAGTCTGCTGTCGTCAACTTGAGGAAGGCTGGCTACAATTTCAATTAACTGGTAAAGATCTAAGTAGACATCCTTATAAAAGAGCTGATCCGGACCTTCCACGGCTCCGCGTATAATCTGTCCTTTTACCGTATTTCCAAGTGGTGAACGATCTCCGTCTGTTGAATAGCCTGACTGCCCTCTTACGTCCATAGACACAACACCATAGCCAGCTACTGTATAAGCCAGCATGTCGGACCAATCCCAACAACGGCCCATATAGCCATGAAAATGGAAAATAACGGGAACTTTTTGATCCGTTTTGGGGAGAACAACCCGCGCATAAACAAGCCCATCTCGTGTTCCTTTAAAGGTTAATTCATAACATTGAACATTTGGAATGCTGAAATCTCGTTCTTCGAGCTTGTATTCAGGCAGTTCAGTCATCTTTGCTAGGGCTTGATCCCAAAAGCTATCAAAATCATCAGGAACATCATCCCGTCCCTTGTAAACTTTCATTGTCTCTAGTAATTTAGGATCCTTCATAAAATCCTCCTTAGGTACTCCTTAGGTATGTGTAATCGCTACCAAAAATGTACCATATTTACTTAAGGATTGCAAGAGACAAATAAAAATTACATAACCGAAATTATGTAATTTAATTATAGATTCAAAAATAGACTTAATTGTTTCACTAGATCTGGATTAGTGGGTAAAGCTGAATGATGAGCCTTACGACCGTTTAAATTCACTTCTGTATAGGCCTGATTGTCAAAAATAGATTGTGCTGCTTGTGCGCTAGAAAGAGGGACGATGCCATCTGATTTTCCAGCAAAGCTACCGACAAAATTAAGGACTTGTACTTCTTTTCCCAGGCGATGCTTCCATTTTTGAAAATCGTCAAACATTTCTTGATTGAATTGGTAAGGACTGCCAATAATAGCCAACTTGCTGACGGTTACCTTCTTTTTCTCTAAAAAGCCACTTTCCAATAAACCAGTCAAAACCAGTCCACCATTAGAATGCCCTACTGCCTTGAACTCTGAAAAATGATAGTGATCAAGAAGGTAGGTTAGAGCTATCTTAAGGGATTCAACTTGCTGCTTGATATTGCTGTAGCCATCTCGATTGTTCTCAAAGCCAATCACAATCATCGGATTCGGCTCTTTCGTATTCAGTCTTCCTTCCATCTCTATAGACTCATCTTTGTTGACTTTTATTTTTAAAAGACTTTGCTTTTTTCTAGAAAATCGATGGAGCATGCGGATGGTTCCATTGAATCGCTGGATACTGGCTGAACTCCCAGGTACAAAGATAATCGGTCTGATCGGAGGTTTCTTCGACCCTTTTGGGAATTCAAAGGGCTTGCTGTGCGAAGAAAACAATCTTGCAAAGAAACGAATGACTTGTTGAAATAGTTTTTTTAACATGTTTCCTCTAGTAGTAGTTTCTAAAAGAACCCAGAACAGTGTGTTCCAGGCCCATATTAGAAACGATTATTTCCGTTTTTTCTTATTCTTGCGCATTTGTTTGGCCATCTTGTTCATCGCCCGTTTCATCATAAATTCGCCGGCTTTTCCTTTGAGACCACCACCAAACATTTGGCTCATATCAGGCATTCCAGCGCCTCCACCAAGAGCTGACAAGTCAGGCATGCCACCTTGTCCCATCATACCTTCGAGGGCAGACATATCAGGCATTCCACCAGGCATATTCTTCGGCATGTTATTTGGATTAAGCCCCATTTGTTTCATCATCTTGTTCATATCGCCAGAGAGGACGCCTTGCATCATCTGTTTGGCTTGGTTAAAGTCCTTGATGAATTTATTGACTTCGACAAAGCTATTTCCTGAACCAGCAGCAATCCGACGACGACGGCTTGGATTTAACAAATCTGGATTTTCTCGTTCAGCTGGGGTCATGGATGATACGATCGCACGTTTGCGAGCAATTTCTCGTTCGTCGACCTTGAGGTTCTTCATGGCTGGATTGTTGGCCATACCTGGAAGCATCTTGAGCAGGTCTTCCATTGGTCCCATATTTTGAACTTGGTCTAATTGATCAATGAAATCGTTGAAATCGAAGGTATTTTCCCGCATCTTCTCAGCGAGTTCAAGGGAGCGTTTCTCATCGTATTCTTGAGAAGCCTTCTCGATCAGCGTCAGCATATCCCCCATACCGAGGATCCGGCCAGACATACGGTCTGGGTGGAAGGTTTCGATATCAGTGATTTTTTCACCAGTACCAGTGAACTTGATTGGTTTCCCAGTAATCTGACGGACAGAAAGGGCTGCACCACCACGGGTATCCCCATCGATCTTGGTCAAAATGACCCCGGTCACTTCTAGTTGTTCGTTAAACTCACGCGCCACATTGGCTGCTTCTTGACCAATCATGGCATCGACAACCAAGAGGATTTCATTTGGCTCGGCAAGGGCTTTAACATCCCGCAACTCGCCCATAAGTTTTTCATCGATTTGCAGACGACCAGCCGTATCGATCAAGACATAATCATTGTGATTGGCTCTCGCCTGCTCCAAACCTTGACGAACGATCTCAACTGCAGGGACTTCTGTACCAAGTGAGAAGACAGGAACATTGATCTGTTGACCAAGGGTCTTCAACTGGTCGATGGCTGCTGGACGATAGATGTCGGCCGCAATCATCAAAGGACGTGCGTTTTCTTCCTTGACCAATTTGTTGGCCAATTTACCCGCAAAGGTTGTTTTACCAGCCCCTTGAAGACCGACCATCATGATAATGGTTGGAATCTTTGGAGATTTGATAATTTCTGCTGTTTCTGAACCCAAAATGGCTGTCAATTCTTCATCGACAATCTTGACGATTTGTTGGGCAGGGTTCAAGGTTTCGATGACTTCATGACCTACAGCCCGCTCGCGGACGCGTTTGATGAAGTCTTTTACAACAGGAAGGGCAACGTCGGCCTCTAAGAGGGCTAGACGAATCTCTTTGGTTGCCTCTTGGACATCCGCTTCAGAGATTTTCCCTTTCTTACGAAGATTTTTAAAGACGTTTTGTAAACGTTCGGTTAAACTTTCAAATGCCATTATTTTCTCCTATTTTTTCAATTCAGTGGAAATCGTCCGAAATGTTGCAAACATTCTAGTTCTTCGGGTGTGACTTCTTTCATGATTTCATTTGGATATCCCCAACAGCTAAAACCTATTTGCATAGCTTTGGAGATATCATTGGGCGAGATAATCTGTAGTCGAGTAGGAAATACTTCCTCTGCGACTAATAGTTTGCAAGGTATTCCTTGATAAATGACCAGACTGCCCATAATCACTCCCGATTGTCAATGCTTGATAAAATTTCAACCTGCTCTTGTAGAAAAGTATCTTCCGGATAGCGTTCTAAAATCTGATCAAAAATCTGGCTACGTACAATGTAATCGGAATACATATGGAGTTTCATTTCGTAATCTTCCAAAATCTTTTCTGTACGTTTAATATTGTCATAGACCGCTTGACGGCTCACTCCAAACTCTTCTGCAATCTCAGCCAAGCTGTAGTCATCTGCGTAATAGAGCTCGATATAATTCATCTGCTTGTCCGTCAAGAGCGCTGCATAAAACTCAAAGAGCGCATTCATTCGGTTGGTTTTCTCAATTTCCATACCTTTCATTATATCAAAAAAGCCCGCTAAAGACTAGCGGGACTTGATGCTTTTTGAGCTTGAAATAAGAGGATACATCATTAGAGTTTCAGTGCCAACATATTGACCGTCATCCCAGCTGCAGTTCCCATCAAGAAGATGGTATCTCCTTCCTTCACATAGCCATGATCCAGTGCATAGGCTAGGCCGAAAGGCACGGCCACCGAAACCATATTTCCATAATCACTGACAATATTGAGGTATTTGTCTTTGCCAACTCCCAATTTGTCCATGACGAGTGGTAAGGCACGACTTGCTTGGTGAGGGATAATGTAGTCTACAGCATCTTTAGAAATGCCTGATTTCTCTTGGAATTCTTGGAACATTTCTGGAATAACACGGGCAGAAAGCAAAAGAATCTTCTTCCCTTTCATATCAAACATGAAATCAGTCTTGGTTGCTTCAGAGTACAATTTCGGATGATAAGCTGTCAAACCACCACGAATTTCAGTATCATGGGCTCCCTCAGACCAGGTACGTTGCATACTGGCAATGATTCCTTTATCTTCCTTTGTTGCTTCAAAAATAAAGGCTGCAGCTCCATCACTAAACAATTCAAAGCTTTCTTTTTGTTTGGGATTTAGCCCTAGGCTTCCTACTTCACTAGATACAATCAGAACCCGACGGTATTCACCACCTTCAATCAGATAAGAAACAGTGCTTAAAGCAGATACAAAACTGGTACAAGTGGTATTGATATCCATAGCAGGAATCGTCAGTCCCTTGGCCACGCGCTCATGGATCAAAGCAGCTGTACAAGGAATGGGCTGAACTCCAACCGCACTAGCCGAAACCAGGCAGTCGATGTCTGCCATTTCAAGCCCCGCATGGTTTAAAGCCGCTTCAATCGCACGCGCTGCAAGATCAATCTGTGTTTCTTCTCCTTCTTTCACGCGGTAACGAGTCTGGTCTTTGAAAGTTACGGTATGAGCTGGAAGCGCTGTTCCATAGCCTTTAATTTGCAAATGTCTTTTTACAGTAGTCATAGGATTCTCCTTTTATTGAAGTCGTTGAACACGTTTTAATTTACGTGTTGGGTCCCATTGGTAATCGATAAATTGAATACTTGGGAGAATGAATTGTTTTTGCTGAGCTAAGAGTTCAAATTGAGCAAAGATCGCTTGCTCCATAGACTCTGTCCGGTGACTCAAGGCAATGGTAATGGATCCATCTGCCAACTGAGTTACTTGATAGTCCTGAATATTTTCGACAAAGAGAATGCACCGTCGAATAAAATCCGGATAGATTATCTGGCTACTGCCATCTTCTTTATTGAAATAGAAGATATCGTCCGATCGTCCTTCGATCTTTGCGATTCGAGTAAAGACGGAACCACAAGGGCAAGGAGACTTTTCTTCCACCAAAATATCATTGAGGCGGTAGCGATAGATAGGTTGACTGGTTCGTTTGAAATCCGTAATAATCGGATAAAAGCGGCTATCATCAAGATACTCTTTTTCGACAGACAAAATATCTTCGTTGAGATGTAGATTGCCTTCTGAACAGGTACAAGCTAAAAATCCCTCTGTCGCTTGATAGACCTGATCAACCTTGTCTAGTTGAAAAGCTTTGGCGATGGTCTGTGCATCTCGATCTTCTAGGATCTCTGCGACAGAAACAACCTTGACAGGTTGAATCGCAAGTTGCTGATTGCTGACATAGTTGGCTAACTCAATCAAGGTTGAAGCTGGTGCGACCACAATGGTTGGTTGATAGTCTTTGAGACGCTCTAAATGCTCCTTGCTATCCTTGAAAATATCAAAATATTCCAAGCGAATAAGGCCTGAATTAATGGTTTGATAAAGTTCATTGTCCGCTCGTAAGAAAAAGGCAATGCGATGACCAAACAGTTTTCCTTTCGGTAGCATCTTGGCTAAGATCGCTGCAGCCCACATGCTTCTTTCTTTTTCTGTGGTGACAAAAACTCCTCGGTGGCCTGAAGTCCCAGAAGACAAGCCTACTGCTACTTCTCCATTCATCTCAGTAAAATCTCGCGTCTGTTCTCCGCGAATCGCCATTTCTAAAGCCTGATCTCGATCCACCCCTAGGGTATTGAGTTCATTGAAATGTGTCATCATAAACGATTTATCCATCGTTCCAAAGGATTCGGGAGAATGGGTTTGAAAATAGGGAGATTGAGAAGTGATAAATGCATGGTAGCGTGCCAATTGCTTATCTTGGTATCGCTTCAAGGCCTCTTTTGAACGGAATCGGTGGCACCATCTGGTTTCAATAAAGGTTTTCAGAAAGACTGTTTTTTTCATTTAAAATCCTTTCAATCCGATCTTGCGGGTCGTGGCTGACAACAACTTGAATACCATCTTGCAAGAGTGTCTCCAGAAAATCAGCTCCTTTTAAATAAGCCTTCTTATCATCCTGAACCAAGGAAGGGATCAGTCGCATTTGCCGTGTGTAAGGCAAGAGGTCCACTCCCCAAGAAAGATCTGCTCCAATAAAGAGCTTGAGCTCATCCAGATAAAGACAGCCTTGCCCTCTCGCATGCCCATCGATGGACGAAACAAGAATGCTCCCATCCCCAAAAAGATCCGCAGTCGGGCGGTAAGGGAAAGCTGGATGCCTTTGATTTGCTTTGAGACAAGTCACCCGATCCTTGAAGTCAGCTGGCAAAAACTCTTTAAAAATCAGATCTTTAAACTTCGGTTTTTGGTACACCTCATAGACTTCCTGGGTGACAAAGAAATGAGCATTTGGGAAAAGGGCTGCTCCGCCGAGATGATCAGGGTGCAGATGCGAAAGAATCACATAGGAAATGGATGCCGGGTCAATCCCACGCTCATGCAATAAATAATCGATCTGGTCTTCTTTTTTCATCTGCATTGGGGTGGCTAGACGGTACCAGAAATACCGAGCTTTTTTCTTAATCTCGTAGTGATAGCCGGTATCGTACAAAATATAACCTTTTTCACGGTGCTGAATCAAAAAGACACCTGCAGGAAATTGCATTTTTTCATTTGGAATTCCTTTAAATAAGAGACCAGAATGACTGCTACAATAGCCTGCTGGAAAATAATCAATGCGCTTGATCATGTTGGACATAGTTGTCAATCCCTTCTTCAATAGTCATTTTTGGATAGTAGCCAAGTTCGGTTTGGGCCTTTTGAATATCGAGGGTTTGGCTATATCGAAGGAGATAATAGGTATAGCGAGTCAATGGAGGTTCAGCTTTCAGATGGAATAAACGATATACCCCTTCAAGGCTATAGGCCGCACCTGCTACAAGACCTGCCGGAATTTTCCGATAGCGAATCGGTTCTCCCAATCCCTTTAATGTTGTTTCGATCAAATACTTAAAGGACTTTGGTTCCCCATTTGTAATATTATAAACTTGTCCGTGAGCTTCTTTTGCTTCCAGAGCCAAGCGAATGGCTAGGGCAACATTTTCCACGCAGGTCATATCCATGAGCTGCTCTCCTCCTCGAATCAAAGGAATTCCAATTTTTCGACTGAGGCGTAAGACACGAGGCAAAATACTGGTATCCCCCACACCAAATAATCCTCTAGGACGCAAGATGATACTTGGCACATCCGGATAGTCAGAAAAAAGTTTTTCAGACACCAATTTGCTTCGGATATAATTGTTGAGGTGATTTTCTTTTGGAGCATCACTTTCCATGATGTTTAATTGATCTTTTCCAGCCGCGTAAATACTAGGAGAAGATACGTAAACCAAGCGTTTTACCGCATATTCACGGCACAATTCAAGGACATTTTGAGTGCCAACTACATTCGCCTGATAGAAGGCCTTCCAAGGTCCCCAGGCAGTGGATAAAGCTCCTGCATGAACTACAGCATCAACAGACTGAAAGGCTTGTCTTAATTCCTCAATAGAGCTCAAATCCCCTTTGATAAATTGGACGCGCTCACCTTCTAGAGCCTTCCCATTTTTTTCGTTTCGGCCAAAAGCTACAATGGAATAGTCGTGATCTAATAACTCTTCGATCACGTATTTTCCAAGGAAGCCAGTCGCACCTGTTACAAGAATTTTCATAGTTTTCCATCCGTTCCACGTCTTAATAACCGTTGAATCTCAAACTCCAAGGTGTCCAACGGCTTGTAGGTTTTTGAAAGTTTGTTTAGTCTCTCTAACTTTTCCCAAGATTCTTTTTCTAATAGGGCATTGAAACCTGCTTGAATCTCTTCGGTGCGATTGCGATGAGCTTGAAAAGCAATTCCTGCTTCTACTCCTCGAATCGCATAGTCAAATTGGTCATAATCATGTGGCAAGATCAAGGCAGGTTTTTTAAATTCGATACATTGATAAAAGATTCCAGCTCCTCCATGGTGAATGACATAGTCCATCTGCGGAATATATTCTTTGTAGGGCAGATAAGAGACGACCGTCACATTTGGCGCTACTTCTTCTTCAGAGAAGTCTTTTGCCCCATCTCCTAAGGTGACAAAAAAGTGGCATTCTGGATGCTCTTTGGCCAACTGCTTGGTTTGTTCTAGCAAATTCTCTTTTGCCCAAGGCAACTGGGTTCCACATGTCACGAGTACCTTCGTCTTGTCTTCGTAAGGACTGAGATCTAAAGGATAATCTTCAGCTTTTTCAAGAGAAGTCCCCAAAGGGCCAAGCCAGGCATATTGATGAGGGAAATGTGTCTTCAACTCTAGCTCCATCATACCAATTCCAAAGATGGCATAAGGAGAGTAGATGGTCTCCACTCCATTTTGATTGTACAACTTGAAATTGTAACGTTTTAAGCGTTTGCGTAAGAGGAAAGCCCCACAGTATTTTCCAATGCGAGTGAGTTTACGGCATAGTGCTTGGATCTTCTCTTCCTTCTTCGTGCGCGCGACTCCCATCCCTCCGAAGAAGCAAGGAGGACCATAAGGAGTTTCGATTGCAAATTGGGTTGCCATGGTGGTGATCCAAGGAATTTCTAACTCTTCTGCCACAAAGCCTGCTGATAGAGTGATAAAATCAGCAATGACAATATCTGGACGATTGACGCGCCATTCCTCTAGCAATTGATCCGATACATGATTCATCAAATCAAGACTCCTAGACAATTGCCGATAAGCTGAAAAGAGATTGTGTTTTTTATCGTTATTAGCCACACGTTCAAATTCTTCTACTTTGTCCTCTAGAATGGGAACGACAGTGAAGCCAAGGCTTTCTGCGACGGCTTTTTTCTGAGGACCCGTGAAAACTCGGATTTCCATAGTTGGATCATCTAATAAGGGTTTAACGAGATTTAAAGTTGGGTACAGATGCCCACTCAAGGGAACAGCTACCACATCAATTTTTATTTTTTTCATTTTTTCCTGCCTTATATCTCTTATTTAAGCTTTAAAACCTGCTTCTATCTATTAATTCGTAAAAAAAATCAAAAATTGAAGAAAAAATAAAATTTTTTTAAAAATTTTCAATGTTGCCTTTACTATCACTATTTAGAAAGAATGACTTCAACCTAAAAAAAGCTCCCAAATGTAAAAGAGAGTGAGCCTCTCACACATTTGAAGAGTTTTCTATTTTTACGATTTGCGAGCTTAGTTATTTTCTAAATAAAATTCGAACCGCTCACCGACATACTGACTTTTTACATACTCAAAAGCAGTTCCGTCTTCAAAATAGGAAACCTGTGTCAGACCTAAAATAGCCTGCCCTTTTGAAATCTGTAAGTACTCCGCAATCTTATCCTTGGCCAATCGAGCATAGATGGTCTGATGCGACTTTCCAATCTTATAACCATGACGCTCCAAGGTTTGGAAGAAATGGCTGGTAACCTCTTCACGATTGAAATTCTTAATAAATTTCTCTGGAATAGAGGCCACTTCATAAACAACAGGGATCCCATCAGCATACCGGACCCGTTCCATCCGAATGATGGTTTCAGTCTTATCGATGCCCAATTTGTCCACTTCTTGGAGGCTAGGAATGGTTTTACGGTAAGAAATCACTTGGCTAGAAGGTTCCTTGCCTTGCGATTTCATAATTTCTGTAAAACTGGTTGTGCCTCGCATTTTTTCTTGGACGCGCGTGCTGGTAATAAAGGTGCCACTTCCTACTCGTCTTTCAAGCACTCCTTCTTCAACCAGAAGGGTAATAGCCTGCCTAAGCGTCATCCGACTCACCTGAAATTTCTCAGCCAGATCGCGTTCGCTAGGAAGGCGCTCCCCGATTTTCCATATTTTTTGATCAATCTCAGACTTAATCTGATCATGGATTTGAATGTAAGCTGGAATCATAACCTTGCTCTTTCTTTGTGTTACCTCTATTGTAGCGTAAAATTCCTAATTCTTCAATCAGAGATTGGTAAAGACAAGGCTTTTGTGTTAGAATATAGGAAAGTAAATTTCTTTAAGAAGGGGATAAGATGACAAACCTATCAACTGATTTGCATGATGTTGAAAAAATCATCGTGCTTGACTACGGTAGCCAATACAATCAGCTTATTTCACGTCGGATTCGTGAAATTGGAGTCTTCTCAGAGTTGAAGAGCCATAAGATTTCTGCTGATGAAGTTCGTGCAATCAATCCAGTTGGGATCGTTCTTTCAGGTGGACCAAACTCTGTATACGAGGAAGGTTCTTTTGATATCGATCCTGAAATTTTTGAACTCGGTATTCCAATCCTTGGAATCTGTTACGGGATGCAATTATTGACCCATAAATTGGGTGGTAAGGTCGTTCCTGCAGGTGATGCTGGTAACCGCGAATATGGTCAATCTGAATTGACTTTGACAGAATCTTCTGCTCTTTTTGCCGGCACACCAGACAAACAATTGGTCTTGATGAGCCACGGGGATGCTGTTACAGAAATTCCGGCTGACTTTATCCGCACTGGCACTTCTGCTGACTGTCCATTCGCTTCGATTGAAAATCCAGACAAGAAAATCTACGGAATCCAATTCCACCCTGAGGTTCGTCACTCTGTTCACGGTTATGACATCCTGCGTAACTTTGCCTTGAACATCTGTGGGGCTAAAGGTGACTGGACCATGGACAACTTCATTGACATGCAGATCAAAAAAATCCGTGAAACCGTCGGAGACAAACGTGTCCTTCTTGGTCTTTCAGGTGGTGTTGACTCTTCTGTTGTTGGGGTTCTCCTTCAAAAAGCCATCGGCGATCAATTGATCTGTATCTTTGTAGACCACGGTCTTCTTCGTAAAGGGGAAGCCGATCAAGTTATGGATATGCTTGGTGGCAAGTTTGGTCTCAACATCGTCAAAGCAGACGCTGCAAAACGTTTCCTTGATAAGTTAGCTGGTGTATCTGATCCTGAGAAAAAACGGAAGATCATTGGTAACGAGTTTGTTTATGTCTTTGATGACAAGGCAAGTAAACTCAAAGATGTGAAATTCTTAGCACAAGGAACTCTCTACACTGACGTGATCGAGTCTGGTACCGATACTGCTCAAACTATCAAGTCTCACCACAACGTTGGTGGACTTCCAGAAGATATGCAGTTTGAACTGATCGAACCACTCAACACTCTTTATAAAGATGAAGTTCGTGCCCTTGGTACAGAGCTTGGTATGCCAGACCACATCGTATGGCGCCAACCATTCCCAGGTCCAGGTCTTGCCATCCGTGTTATGGGAGAAATCACTGAAGAAAAACTCGAAACCGTTCGTGAATCAGATGCTATCCTTCGTGAAGAAATCGCCAAAGCAGGTCTCGACCGCGATATCTGGCAATACTTCACAGTCAACACTGGCGTTCGTTCAGTAGGAGTTATGGGAGATGGCCGTACTTACGACTACACGATTGCCATTCGTGCTATCACTTCTATCGACGGAATGACAGCTGACTTTGCGAAGATTCCATGGGAAGTTCTTCAAAAAATCTCAGTCCGTATCGTAAACGAAGTTGACCACGTCAACCGCATCGTCTACGATATCACAAGTAAACCACCTGCAACTGTAGAGTGGGAATAAAAAAAGGTCCGGGGGACCTTTTTTTTACGAGCTTAAAATTAGTCAAGCGAGTTTAAAAGTCCGTGGGGGACCTTGATTCACAAGCCAATAATTAGCAAAGCGGGTTTTAAGGTCCAGTGGACCTTTTTTTATGAGCTTAACATAAAATTTCTAATTAAGTATAAAAATAGGAAACCACACACAAAAAGCACTCTGACTTCTTGTCAGGAGTGCTTTCCTGCTATTTTTAGCCAACTAAGCCACTAAAGAATTTAACGATGGCATTCCAGATGGCTCCGAAGAAGCCAGCAATGGCATTCCACGCATTTGTGAAGAAGTTTCCACTGTCTTTTAGAATAGCATTGGTATCAAAATTGAGATTGATATTATTAAAGGTATCGCCTGCCTTGTCTACGATACTATCTTTCAGATCCGACAAGGTCTTCGTAAAGCTTTTGCTACTGATGACACTACTCTTTGAGAGGTTGACTGCGAAATTCACGATCAAATTAATCTGATCACCTGTTACAGTTGTATCCAGCTTATAATTTTTCAGGGTTTCTTCGACGATCTTTCGAATATCATCCTTGCTTAAATCCTGATTGTTCTGTTTGGCATTGGCTACTGCTGTTTTAATGTCGGTCAATGCTACGTTTAACTTATCCGCATCGAAGTTTTTCTTACCAGCGTTTTCTTCATTGATCCCGGATAGAGTCTTTAACTCTTCTTGGGCCAGATCTTTGCTTTCTTGAGAAACTTTGGCACCATTTTTCTCAAGCGAGTAATAGATCCCAGCCAAGGCACTTTCACCAGTCACCTGTATAGGAGAAGCTACTGTAATTTGAGCATGCTCTAATCCAAGTGTAACGGCTGCATTACGATACATATCTGCAGTGACCTTGGTGATATTTTGAGGTGTCACGATATTCACTTCTAGTGGCTTATTTTTGCCTAATTTTTGAATTTTAACAGAGGAATAAAGTTCCAAACTATCATCGTTGGCAACGTTCATAATCGAAGAATAAACCTCTGGTGTCATGGTCTTCCACTCTTCTTTATCTTTTGAACTATCGTAGTTCAAGAGACTCAAGGTTTGTTCGATTTGACTTTGGTCCAGCGAATAGCCCAAAACATAGTCTGGTTTGACATAGGTTTCATCGACGACTTTCTGCACATTGCTATCTGCAGAAACACGTGGGACAGCTGTAAACAAAGCCAAAGTCGTCGTTACAAACAATGCAATCTTCTTTAATTTCATCTTTTTCTTCTTTCTAATTCAAATTACCTCTGGGTATCTCATATTACCTTTCTCACCTCACTAGAGATGAAAAAAGAAGTAAATAAAGAATTTACCCACTTCGATTTTCATTATACAGTTGATTTCTTAAAACTAGCTTACAGTTTTTTTAAGAATGCATGACATTTTTATTTTCCCTAAAAACCGGAGGCAGAACTGATCAGCTTAAAAAAAGAGCCAAGCGGCTCTCTTTAAAATGATTAAAACCATGAAAATAACTTCATAATCGTCATATTGGTTTCTACTAAGCGAGAATAATAAATGTTACCCCCATTAATGTAGAGTTCCATCCCGTTTAAAAGAGAGATAGGGTGGAGGTAAAGATAAGTTTCACCGGTTACATTGCCAAGACTTGGCGCTACTACATCCCGTGAATAAGCTCGGGCCAACTCTAGGGAATTTGTCCCACCGTGTTTAGCCACATAATCAATGTAGTCTTTCCCGAAATTATAGGCTTGAACGGCTGTCCAGCTATCAACGCCTTTTTTCTTGGCTTCTTTTAACTCATCTGAAAGAGTCTGAATACCTTGGCGAATACTGGCCTTATTATCACTAATGGTATTGGTTTCACCACTTGCACTCTCACTTGCCTGCATGACATCGTCCTCTCGACCTTTGGTCTCCGTATAGATCATAGCAAGAATGAGGTTTTCATTGGCCGTGGTGTCCTCCTCAGCAAGGACTTCTCTAACCAGGGAGCGGTACTGCATGACTTGTTTGACATCATGGTGGATCTGAATTCCCTTGTAGATTCCAAATATTAGTAAGATGAATAAGAAGATCTTCACTATACGTTTAATCATTATTTACTCTGTATATCCTCAATATTTTTGATCAAAATAGAATAGGTTCCGTTATCGTTTAGAATAAATTCAACAGATTCTGCATCTTCATAGACATTATTCGGAACGATCAGTTCAATTCCATTGGACAATGACAATTTCTGATTTTCGAACTTCTTCAACTGGCGACTTGCATCAATCTCTTCAAAGGTGACAGGCTCTGGTACAGCTTCTTTAACTTGGTCAATAAAACTGAGGCGAGCTGTCAGATTGTCGTCGAAGAGATCATCCGCTAATTTCTCTGGAGAGAGTTTATTTTCTTCCTCAATATGGTTAAAAATAGCAGTTTTAACCTTTGATTGAAATTGAAAATCATCTGTGTTAAAACTTTCCGCAATCTTCTGGGCTGTTTTTTCTAGCGCCTTGATCGATTTTTTAGGAGAGATCTTGGGTTGCGCCTGCAACAGATTCTCAGAAAAATAGTTCAAGAACGTCCCGTTGTACTTGATCCGTTTTTCAATCAAGTGGTATTTGCGACTTTGAAGATTGATGACCAAGGCCTCATCAGCACCAGTGCCAAAACCAGGTAGATTATTTTGCGTCAGCTTAATCGGATTATCCACTTCACCACCAAGATGCGTCAGGGTTTCCCGTAAGGCAATCCGAAGAAAGGCAAAATGGTCCACCCCTTCTTTTGAGAATTGAATGAACACCAAATCATTGGTCTTTTGATTCTCAGAGACGACAAATTCTTCCTTCCAGCGATTCGCTACTGCTACCGAAGTTTCTAATAGGTCATCTGAAATCATCTCAAGAAAAGGATTGTCCTCTTCGAAAATACCGGTCCTGGCTTCATCAGAGTAGACCCGTTCAATCTTTTTGCGCAAGTATTCCTCAATTTTAGGTGTGATATTGAGAAATTTATCTGCTAGATAGAGATCGGTATCGTCAGGGCTAAATTGATGAATGATGGCTTTTTTTACGTAAATATCCATAAGATGGTTTAGTCCTCGTAAAGTGGAAAGGCGTCTGTCAAGGCTCTGACTTGGCTACGTACTTCGTCTAATACTTCTTGCTTGTCCGCATTCTTCAGCGCTTTGATCATCATTTCAGCAACGGTGCGACTTTCTTTTTCACCAAAACCACGAGCGGTGATGGCTGCTGCACCAATCCGAATCCCACTGGTCTTAAATGGAGACAAGGTTTCATAAGGAATAGAGTTCTTGTTGAGGGTGATATTGACTTCATCCAACAAGTTTTGCGCCACTTTCCCATTTTCAACGACTTTAGTGACGTCGACAAGGAAAAGGTGGTTCTCTGTTCCGCCTGAGATGACGCGGAAATCAGGATCTTGCAAGAAGACATCAGCCATGGCCTGACTGTTCTTAATCACGTTGGCTGCATACTCTTTAAAGGCAGGATCCAACGCTTCTTTGAAAGCGACAGCTTTGGCTGCAACGACATGCTCCAATGGTCCTCCTTGAATACCAGGGAAAATAGCAGAGTTAATTTTCTTAGCTAACTCCTCATCATTAGTCAAGATCAGGCCTCCACGAGGGCCACGAAGGGTCTTGTGAGTGGTCGTTGTCGTGATATGGGCATAAGGAACTGGACTTGGATGGAGACCCGCTGCCACGAGACCAGCAATATGGGCCATGTCAACCATGAGCTTAGCTCCTACTGCATCTGCAATCTCACGGAATTTAGAGAAATCAATGATATGAGAGTAGGCTGAGGCACCAGCAACGATGAGTTTTGGCTTCACTTCTTGGGCTTGTTTTAAGATGGCATCAAAATCCAAGAGCTCTGTTTCAGGATCTACACTATAAGACACAAAGTTATAGGTTTGACCAGAGAAGCTCACAGAAGCTCCGTGCGTCAAATGTCCACCGGCAGCTAGATCCATCCCCATGACGGTATCACCAGGCTCAATCAAGGCCATATAGGCAGCACAGTTTGCCTGACTTCCTGAATGCGGTTGAACGTTCGCAAATTTAGCGCCAAAGATTTCTTTGGCCCGTTCGATCGCGAGACTTTCGACCACATCGACCACATCTGTCCCGCCATAGTAACGACGACCAGGATAGCCTTCGGCATATTTATTGGTCAGAATAGACCCTTGAGCAGCCATCACTGCCTTAGAGACGACATTTTCAGAAGCAATCAATTCAATATTGTTTTGTTGACGCTCTTCTTCTTTAGCGATCGCATTCCATAGGTCTGCATCATAGGCTTTGTAATCTTCTTTATCAAAAATCATAGGTCTACTCCTTTATAAAAAATTATTTATGTACATTATCACTGAGGAAGTTTATCATCCTCAAAGGAAAGCTCTGGCACTTGTGCAAGCAAATCAGCTTGTGTAATCGAACCTTGCCGCAAAATCCTGGCTTTAGAACCAGAGATATCCAAAATAGTTGAATCTTGGCCAGTCAAGAAGTCATCATCCTCTATACCAGGAACCACTTGATCAAATTCGCTTACAATAGCCTCATACTTTGTTCCACTTGCATGACCTGAAAGATTAGCCGAGGGACCAACCAAAGGACCGTACTTACGAATTAATTCCAACGTTTTTGGGTGAGCCGGAATACGGAAGCCAACTGTATCCAATCCTGAATGAATCCAGCCAGGTACCTTGTCATTCGCCTGAAGGATAATAGTCAGAGGTCCTGGTAAAAATGAATCAACCAGTTTTGTTAAATAACTAGGTTGATTTTTCGAATAAAGTCGAATCGCTTTTTCATCGGCTACATTTAAATTCAGAGCCTTGTCTCTAGGTCTACGTTTTAACTCGTATATATAATCGACTGCCTCTTGATTCAAAGCTTTGGCAAAAATACCATAGACTGTTTCAGTTGGCAGAATAACCGCACGTCCTGCTTCTAATTCTTTCTCAATGTGATCCATTGTCTACTACTACCATTCTATCTTGTCCAAATTGGTCTTTCAGAACGCGAACGCGTTTGTCGGGAAATGCCTCTTGAAAAAGCTCTTTTACCTTGCTTCCTTGCTTATAGCCAATTTCTAGGTAAATCTTTCCATCTGGTGTTAAAACACTTGGTGCTTGCTGGGCAATCTTTTCGTAGATGGCATATCCATCACGATCCGCAAAAAGAGCTAAGTGGGGTTCAGAGGCTAAAACATTGGCTCCAACCTCTTCTACATCATCCCGAGAGATATAGGGAGGGTTGGATACAATCAGGTCATAAGGACCTTCTAGTTCGTCCAGTACATCTGACGACTTGAAGGCAAGGACTGCTTCTAGCTGCTTGGCATTTTTTTGAGCCAGGGCTAAAGCCTCTTCTGATACATCGCTAGCTTGAACCCGCCAGGCAGGTCTAGCAAGGGCTAAGCTAATAGCGATAGCACCACTTCCTGTACCAATATCCAGAACTCGTAAGGCTTTCTCATCGTTTTCTTCGAGAATTAGAGCCACCAACTCCTCTGTTTCTGGGCGTGGAATCAGCACGCGCTCATCCACTGTAAAAATATGGCCACAGAATTCTGCACTGCCAATAATATATTGGGCTGGGACGTGATATTTCAACTGCTCAAAGATGGATTCAAGCAAGGCCTGATCCTCTACTTCCACTTCTTTTTGCAAGGCAAGGACAAAGTCTGTAAAAGTCCAGTTTTTTAAAGCTCGATACGCGAAGGAGAGGCTTTCTGCTTCCTCTCCAACGGCTATTAATTCTTCTTCATACTGGGCTAATAATGGTCCCAACAACATTATTTGTTCAACTCTTCTAGTTTTTGTGTTTGATCATACAAGACCAAAGCATCGACCACTTCATCTAATTTACCAGATAAGATGGTGTCCAATTTTTGAAGGGTCAAGCCAATCCGGTGATCGGTCACACGGTTTTGAGGGAAGTTGTAAGTCCGGATCCGCTCTGAACGGTCACCAGTCCCGATAGTAGACTTCCGCTCAGCGTCTTGCTCGTCTTGGGCAATCTGAGCAAAGTGGTCAGCCACACGCGCACGGATAATCTTCATAGCTTTTTCGCGGTTCTTCTGTTGTGTCCGTTCTTCCTGCATCTCGACCTTGATATTGGTTGGCAAGTGGACGATTCGAACGGCTGTAGCGACCTTATTGACGTTCTGTCCACCCGCACCAGATGCGTGGTAGATGTCAATCCGAAGGTCTTTTGGATCAATGTCATACTCGACTTCTTCGATTTCTGGCATGACCAGAACGGTTGCTGTAGAGGTATGGACACGACCCTGGCTTTCTGTCACAGGAACCCGTTGTACCCGGTGGGCACCAGATTCGTACTTGAGTTTTGAATAAACCGATTGACCAGAAACCATGGCTACGACTTCTTTAATCCCGCCAACGCCATTGTAGGAAGCTTCCATGACTTCAAAACGCCAGCCTTGGCTTTCCGCGTATTTTTGGTACATCTGCAAGAGGTCGCCAGCAAACAATTGTGCTTCGTCTCCTCCTGCTGCTCCACGGATTTCCAAGATAATGTTCTTGTCATCGTTTGGATCTTTTGGAAGAAGTAAAATCTTCAGTTTTTCTTCGTACTCTTCTTTTTCAGCCTTAGCATCTTTTAACTCTTGCTTGGCCATTTCTTCCAAATCAGCGTCTCCGCCTGCTTCTTTAATCATTTCCTCAGCGTCAACAATGTTTTGAAGGACTTGCTTGTACTCACGGTAAGCTGTCACCGTGTCACGGGTGGAAGCTTCTTCTTTTGAAAGCTCCATAAAGCGTTTGGTATCAGAGACCACATCTGGGTCACTCAGTAATTCTCCTAACTCTTCGTATCGGTCTTCTACAGCTTGTAGTTGATCATAGATATTCATGTTTGCTCCTTAATTCTTGGTTGTTAGATCATAGATTGCTACAATTTCGTTTTCTATGACTTCGCCAGTTTCTTTAAATCCATAATGGAGATAGCAAGATCTCGCTTGATTATTTTCCGGTTCATAAGATAACCAAAGACTTGTTGCTTTTCCAGCTGGCTCTGTTCGAACAAAGTCAATGACTGCATCCATAGTCGGTTTAAAATAGCCTAAACCTTGAAATCGTTTATCGATCATAAAACGAAATAACAAGTAGTTCCCCTTGCTGATCCCAATTTTCTGGTCATAGGCAATCATAACAAAACCAACTAATACTTCCTTATCATAAACTGCTAAGGGAGCTATAAAATCACCATTTTTATCATATACATAGGCTTCAGCTAAACTAATGGAATTGGATGCAATAAAATTCCTTTGATTTGGATGAACTTCTAGATTTAAAACGTCAAAATAATTCTCTATTGTAATTTCTTTTAAACAAATAGACATTATTATCCTCTCTAAAACGTTCTAGACGCTTTCGGTTGGTATGTCTGGATTAAAATAATGTTTGCGGCAAACGGAGATATAGGTCTCGTGTCCACCGATCTGGATCTGCTCTCCATCATAGACAGGTTTGCCCGCTTGGGTACGCAAGACCATGGTCGCCTTGCGGGAACAGTATTGGCAAATAGTTTTGATCTCCTCGATCTTGTCGGCTAACAAGAGGAGGTGTTTGGAACCTTCAAAGAGTTCATTTCGGAAATCATTTTTGAGGCCAAAAGCCATGACCGGCACATCCAGTTCATCCACGACTCTTGCCAAGTCATAGACATGGTGTCGTTTCAAAAACTGAGCTTCATCGATTAAGACACAGTAAGGTTTGATCGTTTGGTTTTTAATAAAGCCAAAGATATCGGTTTCCTCTTCGATCGCAACGGCTTCGCGTTTCATACCGATCCGGCTAGAAACCACTCCTACTCCATCTCTGGTGTCGATTGCTGATGTCATGATAACGACGCTCTTGCCTTGCTCTTCATAATTATGGGCCACCTTCAAGATCTCAATGGTTTTCCCCGAGTTCATGGTCCCATATTTATAATATAATTGTGCCATTTTCCTTCTGTTCTCTCTAAAATGTGTTTCATTATCATTTTACCATAATTTTGCTAAGCTTTGTATCCCAAAATGTGATAAAATAGTCCTATAAAAAATTTAGGAGGTGGCCATATGCCATTTGTACGAATTGACCTATTTGAAGGACGCACATTGGAACAAAAGAAAGCCTTGGCCAAGGAAGTAACCGAAGCTGTTGTCCGCAATACTGGTGCTCCTCAGTCAGCTGTTCACGTCATCATTAACGATATGCCTGAAGGAACTTACTTCCCTCAAGGTGAAATGCGCACCAAATAATGGTTCCACTAAAAAAGCCTTTCTTGCTTGTGATATCACATAGCAGGAAAGGTTTTTTCTTATTTTTCTTGGGCTTGACGTTCTGCTTTCCGTTCTTCGAATTCTTCGTCACTCATCAAGGTTCCACCGACATTGGCTGATTTAGCAAAAGCAGTGTAGCGGCGCAACCATCCACTTGAAATCTTAGATTTGAAAGGTTTCAAGTGTTTACGGCGTTCTGCAAGGGTTGCATCATTGACAAGCAGATCAAGGGTACGATTTGGTAGGTCAATCACGATGTCATCCCCATCTTCGATTAAGGCTATATTCCCACCTTCTGCTGCTTCTGGAGAAACGTGACCAATCGCAATCCCACGAGTAGCTCCTGAGAAACGACCATCCGTAATGAGAGCCACATCCTTACCAAGACCGCGTCCGACAATCTTAGAAGTTGGCGCAAGCATCTCTGGCATACCAGGACCACCTTGCGGACCTTCGTAACGAATGACAACGACATGTCCCTTCTTGACTGTTCCATTGTCAATCAACTCAAGTGCTTGATCTTGTGAATCGCAACAGATGGCCTTTCCACGGAAAGTGGTCACAGATGGATCTACACCACCGACCTTGATAACCGCTCCATCTTGAGCGATATTTCCGTAGAGGATCGACAAACCACCTACAGGTGAAATAGGATGCTCAATTGGATGGATAATTTCTTCATTTTTGATTTCCGCACCAGCTACGTTTTCTTTCAAGGTTTTACCAGTAACTGTAATACGATCACCCTTAATAGCACCTTTTTTGATCAACTGATTGATAATGGCTGGGACACCACCAGCTTCGTGCACATCATGCATAGTGTAAACACTTGAAGGTGCAATTTTAGAGAGATAAGGTGTCTTCTTGGCAATTTCGTTGATATCTTTGAGATCATAGTCAATCCCAGCCTCTCGCGCAATCGCAAGGGTATGAAGAACAGTATTGGTTGAACCACCCATGGCCATATCGAGTGCAAAGGCATCATCGATGGCTTCTTTGGTCACAATATCCCGTGGGCGGATACCTTTTTTAATATTCTCTACCAATTGTTTGGCTGCTTGACGAACCAATTCCCGGCGTTCATCTGAAACAGCTAGGATAGTACCATTACCTGGAAGAGCAAGGCCTAATACTTCCATCAAACAGTTCATGGAGTTGGCAGTAAACATACCAGAGCAAGAGCCACAAGTTGGGCAAGCATTTTTTTCCAAGAAATCTAGCTCATCCATGCTCATATCACCAGCTTGATAAGTCCCTACTGCTTCAAACAAACTGGAGAGAGTCGCTTGATGCCCCGTCATGTCAACGCCACCCTTCATAGGTCCACCAGAACAAAATACAGCAGGCACATTGGTCCGCATGGCTGCCAAAATCATTCCTGGTGTAATCTTGTCACAGTTGGGAATATAGAAAACACCGTCAAACCAGTGGGCATTGATGACCGTTTCAGCAGTATCAGCAATCAATTCGCGAGATGGCAAACTATAACGCATCCCGATATGGCCCATAGCGATTCCGTCATCGACACCGATGGTATTAAATTCAAAAGGAATCCCACCAGCCTCGCGAATAGCTTCCTTAGCAATATCCGCTAATTCACGCAGATGAACATGCCCTGGAACGATATCAATATAGGAGTTACAAATCGCAATAAAGGGCTTTTGCATATCCTTTGCTGATTTTACTTGCCCTGTTGCATAGAGGAGACCACGCGCTGGTGCTCGGTCGATCCCCATTTTGATCATATCACTTCTCATCTTGTTCTCCTTCTAGTTCTTCATTTCTACCTCCTAATCTTACCACTTTTATATCAATTGTCAAGAACTTTCAGAAAATTTATACTATTTACGATACATAAAAAGCCTGGTTTCCCAGACTTTAGTTTGTTTGCTTTTTTTCGATCTTCCAGAGCCTAAGTTGGTAGCAAATACCACTCACGACAAGGCTAGAAATTAGGCCAATCCAATAGGCATAGGGACCAAGGTTGATCACATGATCAAGGAAAATCCCTAGTGGGATAGAGATACACCAATAACTAAAGACACCTAATAAGAACGGAACCGTTGTATCCTTATAGCCCCGCAAAATCCCTTGTAAGGGTGCTGCAAAGGTATCGGCTACTTGGAAAAATAAACTATAGGTCATGAAAATCGCTGTTTGCTGCACAAAGACTGGATCCTTCCCGTATAGTCCTGCTAGTTGGAAGCGGAATGTATAGAGAAAGACCAGGGTGACAATGGCAAAGCCAAAGGCTGTCAGCCGTCCCAAACGGCAATATTGTTTGACCACTTCTGGTCTTCCTGCTCCCAGTTCGTAAGATACGATAATCGCCATGGTACTGGAGATACTAACTGGGAAAGCATACATCAGGGTAGAAAAATTCATGGCCGATTGGTGACTAGCAATGGTCAGTGATGGGAATTTTGCCATTAACAAACCAACGAGCGAGAAGATGATGACTTCTGCAAAAACAATTCCACCGATTGGAAGCCCAAGGCGCAATACTTCTTTCATCCCTTGAAAATCATAAGGTTGCGGCTTCCACAATTGGAAAGGTGCTACCTTGGGATGCTTGCACAAGATCAAAACCGCAATAACCAGCAAGACCCAGTAGGCCAGAGAGGTTCCAAGACCTGCTCCTGCTCCTCCCATCTCAGGAAAACCAAATGCCCCATAGATCAGGATATAGTTAAAACAAGCATTGAGAGGCAAAAGCAAGAGCATCAAGTACATGGATAGACGCGTCATTCCCAAGGTATCGAGGAAGGTCCGCACGATACTAAAGAGCAACAAGGGTAAGATCCCTAGAGAAAGGAAATATAAGTAGCGAATGGCTATTTGAGCAACAACATTTTCTAAGCCGATCTGCTTGAGAATCATGGGCGCAATCCCCCAAACAAAGCCTATTAAGAGAATAGCCATACCAAATGACATATAGAGGAATTGGTAAAAATCGCCAGCAATCCTTTCTTTATTTCCCTTGCCTAAATGATGCCCAACAATCGGCGTCAGTGCGGAGACAATCCCTGTCAGGAAAGTAAAAAATGGATTCCACAGACTGGTAGCTGTAGAAACACCAGCCAAATCAAGGGTCCGGTACTGACCAGTCATGGCTGTATCGACAAAGCTGGCCGAATAATTGGCCAATTGATAGATTAAAATCGGCAAAAATAGACTCAAAAACAAGCGCAAGCGCTCTTTAAAGTAATAGGTTACATACATGATTCTAACTCTCTTCTCATCAAATAAGATTTTCTCCTCTTCCACTCTACTATATGTTTCTTTAAAAGTCAAAAAAACCGAAGATCCAAGGACCTCCGGTTCATGTGAGATTAGTTTTTGTTGCGGTTTAAAATAGCATTGAGAATGATCGCCAAGACACTGGCAACGACAATTCCGTTCGCAAAGAACATTTGGAATCCTGTTGGAAGGCCATTGAAGAGGGTGCTGTTGTTCAAACCAACCCCTGCAGCAATCGATACAGCAGCGATCAAGAAGTTGTGCTCATTGTGTTCAAAATCAACACGCGCAAGAATCTGCATCCCTTGAATCGATACAAAACCAAACATGACCAGCATCGCTCCCCCAAGAACTGGACTTGGAATGATTTGTGCCAAAGCTCCAAACTTAGGAAGGAGACCAAGAAGAACAAGGAAACCAGCCGCATAGTAGATTGGAAGACGAGTCTTGATACCAGACAATTTCACCAAGCCAACGTTTTGTGAGAATCCGGTGTAAGGGAAGGTGTTGAAGATACCACCGAGGAGAACGGCCAACCCTTCAGCGCGGTAACCATTGCGAAGGCGCGTGCTATTAATTGGATCTTTAGTAATATCAGAAAGTGCAAGATAAACACCTGTTGATTCAACCATAGAAACTGTCGCGATGATACACATCATGACGATTGAGGTGATTTCAAACTTAGGAGCTCCAAAGAAGAAAGGCGTTGGAACGTGAACAACTGGTGCTTGAGCCACAGGTGTGAAGTCTACCAAGCCCATAGAAGCCGCAATGGCAGTACCTGTGATCAAACCAATCAAAATTGAAATGGATTTAATAAAACCAGTCGTATAGATATTAACAACTAAAATGATGAGAATAGTCACCACAGCCAAAATCAAGCTTTGAACGGTTGGTTTTGGCGCATTATTTCCCATATTTCCAATCGCTACTGGAATCAAAGTCAAACCAATGGTTGTAATAACAGATCCCGTTACAATAGATGGGAAGAGATTGGCGATCTTAGAGAAGAAACCAGATACAAGGATGACATAAATCCCTGAGACAATCAAGGCACCAAACATAGCCCCACTACCATGGCTAGCTCCGATCATGCTAAGAGGTGCTACCGACTGGAAGGCAACCCCAAGGACTACCGGAAGACCGATCCCAAAGTATTTATTGAGCTGCACTTGAAGGAAAGTTGCGACCCCACACATGAAGATATCTGTAGAGATGAGGTAGGTTAGTTGATGAGCGTTATAGCCCAAAGCTCCTGCGATCATGATCGGCACCAAAATAGATCCCGAATACATGGCCAAAAGATGTTGCAAGCCTAGAATGGCCGCCTGTGAATGGCTTTCTTGTTTTTGCATTAGATGTCTGCCTCCTTGAATACAACCTGACCATTTTCAAAACGGTCCAAACGTGCGAGGGATACAACTGGATATCCCAACTCTTCTAACAATCCCCGTCCATCTTGGAAGGATTTTTCAATCACGATCCCAATCGCTTCGACTTGAGCCCCGGCTTGTTCGATGATTTGAATCAAGCCTTTGGCTGCTTGCCCATTTGCAAGGAAATCGTCAATGATCAAAACCTTATCTGATGGATCCAAGAATTTACCAGCAATCGAAACTGTGCTGGTGACTTGCTTGGTAAAGGAATAAACCTCAGCCGTCAAGATGCCCTCATTCATCGTGATGTTTTTCGCCTTTTTAGCAAAGATCATGGGAACATCCAGTGCTTCAGCTACATAAAGGGCAGGTGCAATCCCAGATGCTTCAATGGTCACGACTTTGGTCACGCCAGCATCTTTGAACCGGTCCGCAAAAGTCTGACCAATTTCTTTCATCAATTTGAAATCCACTTGGTGGGTCAAAAAGGAGTCCACCTTGAGGATATTCTCACCTAAAACATTGCCATCTTTTAAGATGCGCTCTTCAAGTAATTTCATACTTCCTCCTACTTTTTTAAAAAATCCTCTACTTCATTCACAAAATACAAAAAGGCCTGCTAAGCAAGCCTTGAAATCTCTCTAGAAAGAGAAATAATCCCGACTTACTTATTGTTAGGTGTTCCGGCACCTTGTAGAAACATCACGCCTATTCGTGAAATAAATAAGTAATTCAATTAGTGTGCATCGCCATTCCAGATAGAATTCTTAACGATCACATAGTCAACATGTTTCAAATCTGCTAATTTTCGGCCTCCTGCATAAGAGATCGAACTTTGCAAATCTTGTTCCATTTCTGTCAAGGTATCTTGCAAATGACCCTTGGCAGGCAATAAAATCTTCTTACCTTCGACGTTTTTATAAGCACCTTTTTGGTACTCTGAAGCAGATCCATAGTACTCTTTGAAAGACTCTCCATCAATCTCTACTGTTTTACCAGGACTTTCAATATGTCCTGCAAAAAGAGAACCAATCATGACCATAGACGCCCCGAAACGAATCGATTTGGCAATATCACCATGGGTCCGAATCCCACCGTCCGCAATAATTGGCTTACGCGCTGCTTTTGAGCACCAGCGAAGGGCAGCCAATTGCCAACCACCTGTACCAAATCCAGTCTTCACTTTGGTGATACAAACCTTACCAGGACCAATCCCGACCTTAGTCGCATCAGCTCCCGCATTTTCTAATTCACGAACAGCTTCAGGTGTTCCAACATTTCCAGCAATGACAAAGGTATCTGGCAATTCCTTCTTGATGTGTTGAATCATCCGAATGACACTATCCGCATGACCATGTGCGATATCAATGGTAATGTACTCAGGTGCATCTGCCTTTAATTGACTCACAAAGTCGTATTCGTATTCCTTAACACCAACCGAAATGGATGCGATTAAACCTTGATCATGCATGCGTTTGACAAAAGGAATCCGACCTGCTTCATCAAAGCGGTGCATGATGTAGAAGTATCCACCACGCGCCAACTGCTCTGCTACATTCTCATCCAAGATCGTCTGCATATTAGCTGGAACAACTGGTAGCTTGAAGGTATGCTTTCCAAATTGAACGGTTGTATCTGCTTCAGATCGACTATTGATGATACATTTGTTGGGGATCAACTGAATATCTTCATAGTCGAAAATAGGAAATTCATTTAACATAGATTGAAAAATCTCTTTTCTAAAAACTGACCTACCTATGCGCAAGCGCATCGCTACGTCTCTTGACGTTTCCTTGATAGATTATACCAAAGATACGGACTTAATGCAACGGGAATGATTTTATAGGAAATAACGTTCGGAAATTACAAAATAAAACCTGTTTCAAAAAGAGGAACAGGTTTTATTTATGAACATTTTGGAGCCAATTGTTCACTTCTATGGCGATGGCTTGGGGAGCCTCTGTATACAGTTCGTGCCCCAAGTCTTCTAGCAAGACTTGCTTGATCTTGGGATCTAGTTGATTCAGAGCTGCTTTCCTCCATTCAGGTTCTTCTTGGTATCGAGGGCCAATAAAGAGGACGGGCTTGTCCGAAAGTGAAATCTGGTCAGCCTTGATGCTACGTCGCAAGCGCAATAAGGCCAAGACTTTTTCTAGATCTAGATTTAATTCATATTGTTCACTCGCTGGATTCCAGCGATAGCTAGCCTCTACTGCTTTTCTCGCTATAGGCGTAGGATCTGTTCCATCACCGAATTCTGCTAACACGGCTTCTTCCAATGTCGAAAAGACTTGCTGCTGCATGAAGGACGATGTACCATCTAGTTCTTCCTCCAAAGGCAGGATCTTTTCCATATCCAGGTAGCCCCCATCCAAGAGAATCAGAGCCTTGATTTGATGGAACGCTGCAGCCAGATAGCGAGCCAAATCTCCACCCAAGGAATGCCCCAATAAAGAGATCTCTTCATCTTGTACAATCTTACCTTGAAACCAAGCATGAAGATCTTTTTCTGTCTGAATCATTTCTCTGTATGGATCTAGAAAGGTCACAGGAAAGCCTAGCTCATCCATTAGTGGAGCCAGATGGTAGCTATTACCACCTAGGCCACCGATAAAATAATACTGCATGTGTTTTGTCCTTTCTTTTTCATTCTATTTCATTGGTTAGCGCTACTCTCTCGCGTCTCCTTTATGGAGTTCCGTATTATAAACAATTTCTGCACCAGGGCTTCCTTTATCATCCTTTACGACTCCTATTAACTGACCATCTTCTACTAATAATTCAATATTTTCATCTGTACTACTTGCCTCTGTGAGTATAGCTCTCTTAGGCAAATGCTCCTCATTTGAAACGTCTACAGGTTTGCCATTTGAGTCCAGTAACTCAATGACTTCATTGCCACCTCCATCAAAATCAAGAACAATGTCTGAAATCAATCCATAACTTAATGGAATAAATTTCTTTATTTTATCTCCCAGAGTAGCTTTATTTCCATACTTGTCATAGATCGTCGGACGCACATAGGCATTTGAGAATGTTGACCCTTCTTCAGTAACGTAGATTGGGGAGAACTCAATCTTCTCAATCCCAGTATAGTGTTCTTTGATGTAGGTTCCGATTTGTTCTTCTAGCAAAAGAAAACCATGCTTATAGAGCTTTGTTGTTTTCGGTCCAAGATTCGGCTTCGTTAGTTTATTGTAGACAAAGTAACTACCGGATAGGATGAAAATTAAAATAGCAATGATCTTTACCCACTTTCTGCTCATCAGTCGCTCCTCCTTCTATCTACTTCAGTATAGCATATTTGGTTGGCTTTCCATCGCTATTCCTAACGAAACGGAATATAAAGATTTGAAATGTGGCGAAATTTTAAAGCATTTCACAGTCTCATGAAATACTTTTAAACTGTATTATTTTTATATGAATAGAAGACTAGTTCCTTCAGTTTTCTTGGTCTCTTCAATCCAATATTGCTCCTCTTTGGGGATCAAATGATCAAAACGTCCTGAAAAAAACTTCCATCCGTTTGGCACATATCTTTCGTAGTTTTTCATCCCCAGATGGTTTGAATAAAATTCTTCTTTATCAAAATCGATGAAAAGATCCGGAAGCAAGGCTTTTCCTTCCAGAATAATCTCTGAATTCAAGTTCTCCTCTTCCATTGAACGTTTGATCATTGAGATCAATTCTTCAACCGTCACCTTCAGCCAATCATCTTTATACATTTCTAAGTAGCTCTCAAGATTGCTTTTTGTAATCACATGAAGATTCTGCTGAATCTCAGGTAAATAGGAGAAATCAACATCCAGACCTGCTTCCTGGTATGCCTGAATATATTTATCGATATCCATTGTCCACATTTCGTTTGAACAAATATACCAGTTAAACTGATGATTTGCAATAACCCCAACAATATTTATTTCTGGTTTCTCTATCAATTGGTCTTTATTCACTAGTTTTTTCTCCCCTTCTCCTATCTACTTGTTCCGAACTGACAATAGGACTTACTTACCAAACATTATATATCTATGATACCGAATTATATTTTGACAAGCAAGTTAATGACCGAGTCGCTAACAAAAAAGCCAGCTAAAAGGGTTTAGCTGACTGATGTCATATCTAATAAATCTTTCTCTGCTCGATCATCTAGCAGAGAAAGCAAGTATCCCACATTCTCTTATATTCTATAAAACAAAAAAGCACTCTGCAAAAACAGAGTGCTATCGTCTTTAATACTTTATATTCCGTTCGACAAACTTGAAGTTGTTTACTTACAGTACTCCTCTATTTTGTAGCTATATTCTTTTAGAAGTCCCCGTGAATAAATTTTTTTATTTTTTGAATCTCTAACTTCATTCCAAAGGATAGCCGCAACTTTTAACTTGTTGGAGTAATGATTGCTAAATTCATCGGCACAAAAGTCTTTTAGAAATTGATTCCATTGGCAAGCTGAATTATCATACTTGGCGTAGTCTGACTCTCCATAGTATATTTTAATCATATCTTGGATTGTAAAATTTATG
>JAWGIA010000003.1:0-87491 GCA_032560535.1 Streptococcus parasanguinis
CGATTTCGTCGTCCCACCTCCGCACAGTTGAGTAGGGCTGTAAAAGCTGATGAAATCAGCGTAGTAGAGCCCACTCAACTACTGCGTCTTGCTCGACAATCCAAAAACAATCAAGAGGCTAGGACTTCTGTCCCAGCCACTTTTTTTGTGGTCTAGAATATGGTATAATGAGAAGAATTTGAAACGAGCGTCTAGACTTTTGGGGACGACGCTACGGAGAACTGAGGAGTCGGATATGAATCTCACATTACATGAAGTTGCTCATCTAGTACATGCAAAAAATGATATCAGCCAATTTGAAGATGTGGCCCTCGTCAAGCCTGAATTTGACAGCCGTTTGATTGGGCCGGGAGACCTTTTTGTTCCGTTAAAGGGAGCGCGTGATGGTCATGATTTCATCGAGACCGCTTTTGAAAATGGAGCCGTAGCCACTTTTTCAGAGAAAGTGATTGAAGGCCACCCTTATATTTTGGTGGAAGATGTTTTGAGTGCTTTTCAAACATTGGCTGCAGCCTATCTTCAAAAGACAAAAGTGGATGTTTTGGCTGTGACAGGGTCAAATGGTAAAACAACCACAAAAGATATGTTGGCACAGCTTTTGTCCACTACCTACCTGACCTATAAAACACAGGGAAACTATAATAATGAAATTGGTCTTCCTTATACGGTTCTCCATATGCCAGAAGGGACAGACAAACTCGTCCTTGAAATGGGGCAAGACCATCTAGGAGATATCCATCTCTTGTCAGAACTGGCGCATCCCAAGGTTGCTATTGTTACCTTAATTGGGGAAGCCCATTTGGAATTTTTCAAAGATCGAAGCGAGATCGCAAAAGGAAAACTCCAAATTGCGGATGGCATGCCAGAAGGTGGCCTTCTGGTGGTTCCAGCTGATCCGATCGTGAATGCCTACCTCCCTGAAAAACAAAAAGTGGTCCGCTTTGGTCCAGACGAGGAGATTTTTATTACCGAGTTGGTAGAGCGAAAGGATAGCTTAACTTTCCGTGCTAATTTCTTAGAAGAAGCGATTGACCTGCCAGTAACAGGCAAATACAATGCGACCAATGCCATGATTGCAGCTTATGTTGCCCTGCAAGAAGGAGTGAGCGAAGCGGCGATTCGTGATAGTTTTGCTACCTTGCAATTGACGCGTAACCGCACGGAATGGAAAAAGGCCAGTAACGGAGCAGATATTTTATCCGATGTCTACAATGCTAATCCGACGGCTATGCGCTTGATTTTAGAAACCTTCTCGACTATTCCTGCCAATCCAAATGGCCGAAAATTAGCCGTCCTTGCAGATATGAAAGAACTAGGGGAGCAATCGGTAGATCTGCACAACCAAATGATCCTCAGCCTCTCACCGGATGTCTTGGATACCGTTATTTTCTATGGGCAAGACATTGCGGGCTTGGCTCAATTAGCGAGTCAGATGTTCCCACTTGGACATGTCTATTATTTCAAAAAAACAGCTGAGGAAGACCAGTTTGAGGACATGGTCAAACAAGTCAAGGAAAGCTTAAAAGAGCAGGACCAAATCCTCATCAAGGGAAGCAATTCCATGCATTTAGCCAAATTGGTAGAGGAATTGGAAAAAGCCTAGCAAATGTGAAGGAAGTTATACAAAAATAGGCTACTATAAACTAAAGGAATAAAAAAATGACATTTTGGGATTTATTGATTACGAACCAAAAATCAGCCCCGCCTGAGTTTGGGCTCTGGTATGTTTTCCTACCAGCTTCCTTGTTGGTGGTTGGCTACTTTTCTATCAAATATGCACAGTCTAAAAGCTACCAACGCTTTTGGTATTGGGCACAATTGATTCAAGTTTTGACCATCAATGCTTGGTATATTCTCGCCCACATGCCTTTGACAGACAATTTGCCCTTTTATCATTGTCGCTTGGCTATGCTTGCGATCCTCTTTGCACCTAGAGGGACCTATATCAAGCAATACTTTGCCTTGTTGGGAGTTCTAGGATCCATTGCGGCTTTGGTTTATCCGGCCTTTGATCCCTTCCCATTCCCTCATATTACTGTACTCAATCTGATTTTTAGTCACTGGGCCTTGTTTGCCAATAGTTTGATTTACCTACAGGATTTTTATCAGTCGGAAAAACAGGACAACTTACGGATTGTTAAGATCACCTTTGGTATGAATGCAGTCATCTTTTTGGTCAATCTTTTGACCAGAGGAGATTACGGCTTCTTACGACGTCCACCAATCATTGGAGACCACGGTGCTCTTTTGAACTACCTCTTGGTCAGCATCGTGATGGTGGCTGGTATTTGCTTGGTCAACCAGCGCTACAAATACAAGATGGTTGAAGAGAGTATTGTTTCGCGTTCGGAATAGAAAAAAGAGTAGATGAGGGAAAGAAATCATGGCACTTTGGGACTTATTTTTTACCAGTCAACCAACATCCCCTCCTCGATTGGGGGTCTGGTATTTCTTATTGCCGACTTCTTTGGTAGTGGTGGGAGTTCTGTCCGTTCGATTTGCTCACTCCAAAAGCTACCAAACCTTTTGGTATTGGGGACAGTTGATCCAGTTGCTCATCATCAACTCTTGGTATTTAGCAGCTCGCTTGCCTTTTTCAGAGAGTCTTCCCTTCTATCATAGCCGGATGGCCATGTGGATTATTCTTTTGGCCCCCAAGGGAAGCTTCAAGCAATATTTTGCCCTCGTGGGAGTCTTTGGCTCCATTATGGCCTTGGTTCATCCTGTTTTTTATCCCTACCCTTTTCCTCACGTTTCCTCGATCAACAATGTCTTTGGTCACTGGGCCCTCTTGGCCAACTGCCTAATCTATCTGGTTCAATCCTACCAGGTGGAAGAAGGGGCCGTTTGGAAGATCTGTCAGATGACGTTTGGGGTCAATGCCATTATTGTTCTAGCCAACCTTGTAACGGGCGGAAACTATGGCTTTCTGCGTCGACCACCTGTGCTAGGAGACCATGGCCTTGTTCTCAACTATTTCATCGTGACAGTCCTAATGACGGGGACACTGATCCTCATCAATACTATCGTTCAGTACAGTAAGAAAAGAAGAATACCTGAATCTGTTTAAATAAGGAGGGTTTTATGCATCAATTTTTCACTACAGAATCAACAGAACCACCAGCAATCTCAGCACTTTGGTATAGTGTGATGGTCTTGTTAATTGTGACAGCGATCATGATGTCACTTCGCTATTATCAGAATGAGCAATTTCGCAAATGCTTTCAATACTTACAAGGCTTCCAGTTAATTTGCTTGTATCTTTGGTATTTTGCCTACCACATTCCTTGGTCCAACAGTTTACCATTTTATCATTGCCGCTTGGCCATGTTTGCGGTCTTGTTTTTACCAGACAGATGGAAAAGCAAACAGTTCTTTGCCTTGATGGGAGTGAGTGGAGCCATCTTTGCTTTGGGCTATCCAGTCTTTGATCCCTACATTTTCCCTCATATTACGAGCTTTTCTTTCCTCCTCGGACATTACTGTCTCCTGATCAATTCCTTGATTTATCTCCTGAGATGGTATGATCGAAACCTCTTAAAAAATAGTCAGATTGTTCTCTATACCTTTGTTTTAGATTTATTCCTGGTTGGAGTCAATCAATTGACGGGAGGTAATTATGGTTTGATGGCCCGCCCTCCGATTATGAGAGGGGATAAGGTGTGGCTCAACTACCTGGTTGTATCTAGTATTTTAGCCCTTGCTTTATTACTCTTTAATCAGATCTTCAATCGTAGAAGTGAGCGGGTAAAAGTGAGAAAATAACCAGTATAAAGGTTGGGGCATCTCTGTCTCAACCCTGTTTTATATCAAAGGAGAATATATGAAGCGTTTCTTGCTAATGATATCCCTCGTTTGGAGTTTGTTTTGTACAATAACGACAGCATATGCGGATGAAGAAGTTCGCTATTCGATTGAATCCTATGTAGGACACCTCCAATTGCGGGAAGATAGCCAGGCAACATTTACACAAGAGATCACCTATCAGTTTCAGACAGGCTATCATGGTCAATATGTGACCTTAGGAAGCGCTAATCCTCTTCCAAAAGGGTTTAAGATTCATCGTAATCCTGAGGTGGAAGCCTATGTGGATGGGGAAAAACGAGAGATTCGTGTAGAGGAAACAGACCTGGAAGATGGCCGTCAATTAAAAATATACAATGCCCGTATCGTCGGTGGCACGGTCAAGATCAAAGTGAAATGGAAGATTGATCATCTCTTGACTTTCTACAAGGATATTGCAGAACTGAATTGGTTTCCTATTTCAGATGGAGATGAGAAAGTCGCGAAATTAGATTTTTATGTGGATGGCTTGGATGCTAAGCAGGGAAAACTGTATGCCCATACTGGTTACTTTAATCCACCAGCCCAAGTCGAACGGACTGCAACTGGTTATCATATTTGGACAAAGGATTTTCCAAAAAATGGAAAGCTCGAACTGCATGCCTATTGGCCAATGACAGAAGCCCTGCGTCGAGACCAAGCAAATGAGATTAACAAGGGAAATGGAAAAGAGAAATTTCTCAAAAAAGAGAAATCCATTGAACAAAAAACGTTCCTCTATCGGACACTACTACTTAAGGTTGTACCAATTGTATCGATTCTTTTATTTATCCTCGCTTTCATTCCATGGATCCGGTATTTTATCAGTACCAGAACTCGTCGGATTGCAAAAGGAGTACGATTATACGAACCACCACAGAATTTACCTCCTCTTGTCCTAGCTAAGGCACTGTATCAACTTGATTTTGAACGGATGGTGATATCTAGAGAGAAAGGACCATTAAAATTCAATCATCTCATCCAAGCAACTATATTGGATCTCATTGATCGAGGAAATCTTCGTTTGACTAGGAATGAAAATGGGGAAACCTTGACCTGTCTCCATTATGAAGGCTTGGCTGATTTTGAATTGAAGTTTATTGAAATGATCTTTGATCAAGAATCTGAAATCAATATCAGTGAAGTATTTTCAAGGTATAAAATCGACAAAGCAGCCTTAAAAAAAGATTTTCGAGCTGCTAAATCAGACACACAACGAGACCGTATTCGAAAAGTCGGAAGTGCCGTTCAATCGCTTTTAAAAAAGGATGCCCAGCAATTGTCAAAAGGGGTAGAAAAGGAAATTGCAAAATTAGGATTGCCTTCTTATTTTAGAGACTTATCTGAAAAAGAAGAAGCTTTTTCTAAAACAGGCTGTGCCCTACACTTTTGGCTCTTACTTATCTTATTTGTGAGCATGTGTTTCTTATCTCTTGGATTTGGATCACACCTATCTTCATTCTATTTTTGGATTATTTTACTTTTGGTTTTGTTATTCATTCCATTTTATATTGTTGTGAAAATCCGTGAAGATCATCTACAATCCTTAGAGAACTTGGATTCACAATTCCAATGGATGGCCTTTCGAAATATGATCGAAAGTATTCCAAATTTCAACCAAGCAGAACTTGAGAGTGTCATCCTATGGAATCGCATCTTAGTCTATGCAACCATGTATGGCCAAGCAAAAAAAGTGAGCCAGGTACTCCAAAATCATCAGATTCCCTTACCATATGAAGACTGGGACACCGTTCTTTGGCTAACAACCTCCCCAAATACCTTCCTAGACGGCTCTACCTTGATGAACTATGCAGATGATTCCTATAGTGTTTCAAGCTTCTCTATTAACTCTTCAGATGGCAGTGGCGGCTTTGACGGCGGTGGCTTCTCTGATGGTGGCGGTGGCGGAGGATTTGGTGCCTTTTGATAGCCGTGAAAAGAAGACTAGAATCTACGGATTTTGGTCTTTCTTTTTGCTTTCAAAGAAGAATCATCGTTGAAAAAAGTGCCTATTTTCGCTATAATAGGACAGATAGAGAAATTGAGGAGAAATCCGATGTAGAGATGAATTTGTAAATTTATCAGAAAAATAAAAAGAGAAAGAATTAGGAATATGAACGTACAAGAAGAAATTAAAAAACGCCGTACCTTTGCCATTATCTCCCACCCGGATGCTGGTAAAACGACGATTACAGAGCAGTTGCTCTACTTTGGGGGAGAGATTCGGGAAGCCGGTACTGTCAAAGGGAAGAAAACAGGAAACTTTGCTAAATCTGACTGGATGGATATCGAGAAGCAACGTGGGATTTCGGTAACCTCATCTGTTATGCAGTTCGACTATGATGGCAAACGGGTCAATATCCTTGATACGCCAGGGCACGAGGACTTCTCAGAAGATACTTATCGGACCTTGATGGCGGTGGACGCTGCCGTCATGGTGGTAGACTCTGCCAAAGGGATTGAAGCTCAAACCAAGAAATTGTTTGAGGTTGTGAAACACCGTGGCATTCCCGTCTTTACCTTTATGAATAAGCTGGACCGTGACGGTCGTGAGCCACTGGACCTCTTACAAGAATTAGAAGAAGTCTTGGGAATCGCCAGTTACCCAATGAACTGGCCGATTGGGATGGGGAAAGCCTTTGAGGGACTCTATGACCTTTATAACCAACGTTTGGAACTCTATAAAGGAGACGAGCGTTTTGCTAGTCTAGAAGACGGAGACAAGCTTTTTGCCAACAACCCTTTCTACGAGCAAGTAAAAGACGATATCGAACTCTTGCAAGAAGCAGGAAATGACTTTTCAAAAGAAGCCATCCTTGCGGGTGAATTGACTCCCGTCTTCTTCGGCTCAGCCTTAACCAATTTTGGAGTACAGACTTTCTTGGAAACCTTCCTCAAGTTTGCTCCGGAGCCACACGGCCACAAGAAGACAGATGGCGAACTTGTCGATCCTTATGATAAGGATTTCTCAGGCTTTGTCTTTAAAATCCAAGCCAATATGGACCCTCGTCACCGCGACCGGATCGCCTTTGTGCGGATCGTATCTGGCGAATTTGAGCGTGGGATGAGCGTCAACCTGCCTCGTACTGGTAAGGGCGCTAAGTTATCTAACGTGACTCAATTTATGGCCGAAAGCCGTGAAAATGTCAGCAATGCTGTAGCAGGAGACATCATCGGGGTTTACGATACCGGTACTTATCAGGTTGGAGATACTTTGACAGTGGGCAAAAACAAGTTTGAATTTGAACCACTGCCAACCTTTACGCCTGAAATCTTCATGAAAGTGTCAGCTAAGAACGTCATGAAGCAAAAATCCTTCCACAAAGGGATTGAGCAATTGGTGCAAGAAGGAGCTATTCAGCTCTATACCAACTACCAAACAGGTGAATACATGTTAGGTGCCGTTGGTCAACTTCAGTTTGAAGTCTTTAAGCACCGGATGGAAAATGAATACAATGCCGAAGTGGTCATGAGCCCAATGGGTAAAAAGACCGTTCGCTGGATCAAACCAGAAGACTTAGATGAGCGCATGTCTTCAAGCCGGAATATCTTGGCGAAGGACCGCTTTGACCAACCTGTCTTCCTCTTTGAAAACGACTTTGCCCTCCGCTGGTTTGCGGATAAGTATCCAGATGTTGAGCTGGAAGAAAAGATGGGGTAAGGAACGATTCAAAATCGATCCATAACAATAGAATAAGAAAACGAAAATCTATCCGTTTTCGCTTATAAAGGAGAAATGATGGGATTATTAAGTGGTTTGATGGGCAATGCCTCTCAAAAGAATGTTGATAAAGTAGAAAGAGATCTGGAAGATATCTTGGTGCCGGGAGAGCAAGTCACACTTGCTTTTAGCTTGATTCGTGATTTAATCGTCTTTACAGAGTTTCGTTTGATCTTGGTGGATAAGCAAGGAGTAACAGGAAAGAAAACGTCCTACAAATCCCTTCCTTATCGCTCGATCTCTCGATTTTCAGTCGAAACTTCCGGTCATTTTGATTTGGATGCCGAATTAAAAATCTGGGTCTCTTCTGCAGTCGAGCCTTCAGAAGTTTTACAATTCAAGAGTGACAGCAGCGTCATTGAAATCCAGCAAGCATTAGCCAGTGCAGTTTTTAAATAAAAATATCATTTTGATAGAGAACAGTTGAGAAAGGAGACGGAATGTTTATCGAAAAACAATTGGGTCAAGATCGGAAATGGATCAATATCGACTCGGATATGATTGCTGAAAACTCATATCTTTATAAAAAATACGAGATTGACAAAGAAACCATTGAGTACGCGATGGATAAGAACGAACGTGCCCATATGGATTATAATCGAGAAAACGGTACGATCACATTTATCTACAATGTATTGGATTTAGAAAAGGACAAGGAATACTACGAAACCATCCCTATGACCTTTATCGTTCAAGATACGCGACTCGTGACCATCAGTAACCAGGACAATGCCTATATCATTGAACAAATGGTTCGCTATTTGGAAAGCCATGGGGAGTTGTCGATCTATAAGTTGCTTTTTGCAGGTCTTGAAATGATCAGTAATGCTTATTATCCGATTATTGATCGCTTAGATAAGCACAAGGATGAACTCAATCGTTTGCTTCGAAAGACAACGACGACCAAGAATCTTTATGCCCTGTCTGACCTTGAGACCGGTATGGTGTATCTGGTCGCAGCAGCCAAGCAAAATCGGATGTTGCTAGAACATATTAAAGCGCATGCCATTTATCGCAGGATGAATGATGTTGAAAAAGAGCAGTTTGATGATGCCATGATCGAAGCGCGTCAGTTGGCTTCGATGACTGAGTTGATTTCCAATGTCTTGCAACAGTTGTCAGGATCTTACAACAATATCCTAAACAACAACTTGAATGACAATTTGACAACCCTAACCATCTTTGAAGCCTTGTTGGCGGTTTTAGCCGTTATCACCGGTTTCTTTGGAATGAATATCCCTCTTCCGATGACAAAGGATCCCAATGCTTGGATTTATGTATCCGTATGTAGCTTTATATTATGGCTCATTTTGGGAAAGGTTATGCGGTGGATTGTGAAACAAAGATAAAAAAGAGGCTTGGAGAAATCCGAGCCTCTTCGTATCTAGAATAATCTGAGAAATAGGAACCATCTAGACACCTGCCCTCCTCTCCAAAGAAGGGGCAGTGTGAATAGTTCATTGACTGTACAAAATCTTCTTGGAAATAGTAGGAGTAGATTTAATAGTACTGAGTGGTTCTAAATAAATCAGAACTTAGAATAAATCGTTGAATCAGATAAAATGATCCTATTTCTTTATACAGAAATATTTTAGATACTAACTGTATTATACATATTTATTTGTAAAAACGCAAGAACTACCAAAAAAAGTTTTTCCGAAGTTTTTATACTCCTATTTAAAGGGATTCTTGAACGGTGTCAGAAGAAAGTCAGCTAAATCTAGGGGAAACTGCCCTCTTGACTATTTTCAAGTTTTTAAAAATTTTTCCTAAAAAATAAAATTATTCTCCTTTGACTATCATTTGGTCGTCCATTGTGTTATACTAGATAAGTTGCAAACTTGTATGAGAGAAATGCTGGTGAGATGGAACAATTAGAAAAGGAATGTTGGTCAATCTCCCACAAGGAGGATCTTGGTGTCTTTTCGTTTGGAAAACGACTTTAATCAACCAAATCCGCTAGTGCGAAAACATTTTTCGCAGAAGGGAATTCCATAAAAAAACGATTGGGTTTTCCTTTAGATGAGTCTTGCGACAGGTAACCGGGAAGGAGACTTCCTATGCAATCAGTGCGTTTTCGCATTGAAAAGAAGTGTGATAAAGTGGCTTCGCACCACTTTTTAGAAAGAAGAAAGAATTGAAATTCAATGAATTTAACTTATCTGCTGAATTATTAGCAGAAATTGAAAAAGCTGGCTTTGTAGAAGCGAGCCCCATCCAGGAACAAACCATTCCGTTGGCTCTTGAAGGAAAAGATGTCATCGGTCAAGCGCAAACAGGGACTGGTAAAACAGCCGCTTTCGGTCTTCCAACGTTGGAGAAGATCGATGTCGATAACACAGTGATTCAAGCACTTGTCATTGCCCCAACTCGTGAATTGGCGGTTCAAAGTCAGGAAGAACTCTTCCGCTTTGGACGCAGTAAGGGTGTCAAAGTCCGCTCTGTCTATGGTGGATCAAGCATTGAAAAGCAAATCAAAGCCTTGAAGTCAGGTGCTCATATCGTTGTGGGAACCCCTGGACGCTTGCTAGATTTGATCAAGCGCAAGGCCTTGAAACTCGATCATATTGAAACCTTGATCCTGGATGAAGCAGATGAAATGCTCAACATGGGCTTTTTGGAAGATATCGAAGCCATCATTAGCCGTGTTCCAGAAACACGCCAAACCTTGCTCTTTTCAGCAACGATGCCAGAAGCTATCAAACGCATCGGTGTTCAGTTTATGAAAGAGCCAGAACACGTTAAGATTGCGGCCAAAGAATTGACAACCGATTTGGTCGATCAATATTATATTCGTGTCAAAGAGGGCGAAAAATTTGATACCATGACTCGTCTCATGGACGTGGAGCAACCAGAACTTGCCATCGTCTTTGGTCGGACCAAACGCCGGGTTGATGAATTGACTCGTGGCCTGAAGATTCGTGGTTTCCGAGCAGAAGGGATTCACGGTGATTTGGATCAAAACAAACGTCTTCGTGTCCTCCGTGATTTTAAAAATGGGAACTTGGACGTCTTGGTAGCAACAGACGTTGCGGCACGTGGCTTGGATATTTCAGGTGTGACCCATGTCTACAACTACGATATTCCACAAGATCCAGAAAGCTATGTTCACCGGATCGGACGGACAGGTCGTGCTGGGAAAACAGGTCAATCCATTACCTTTGTATCGCCAAATGAAATGGGCTATTTGCAAATCATTGAGAACTTGACCAAAAAGCGGATGAAGGGAATGAAACCTGCAACAGCAGAAGAAGCCTTCCAAGCGAAAAAACAAGTAGCACTGAAGAAAATTGAGCGAGACTTTGAAGATGAAAAAATCCGGACCAACTTTGAGAAGTTTGGCAAGGATGCTCGCAAATTGGCTGCAGAATTTACTCCTGAAGAATTGGCTATGTATATTTTGAGCTTGACCGTTCAAGATCCAGACAGCCTTCCAGAAGTTGAAATTGCGCGTGAAAAACCATTGCCATTTAAACCATCCGGTGGTGGCTTCGGTGGAAAAGGCAAAGGTGGCCGTGGAAATGGCCGTCGTGGAGACCAACGTCGTGACCGCAATCGCAGAGATGACCGTGAAGGTGGACGCCGTGATTTCAAACGCAAGTCCAATAAAAATAGCCGAGACTTTGAAGGCAAAGGCAACAAACGTCCTCATCGTACTTCCAATGAAAAGAAAAATGGCTTTGTCATCCGCAACAAAGGGGATAAATAAGCCCTAAGGACGGTCTAGCAATAGGCCGTTTTTTATATGAAAATCAAAAATACAAGGGTTAACCAGCTGTTAACCCTTGTATATTTATAAGGAGACCTAAATGATAACTGACTCTTTTAGAAAAATGTATCATGATAAGGAGCATCCAAAAAAGTCAGACAACAGAAAGAATGAATTCCTAAAATGGAATATTTCTGTTAACATATTAAGTCTACAATTATTTCTAAGCCTTGTCAAGAATTTTTTCTTATTTTTTTAAAATTTTTGACTAGAAAAATAAAAATTGACAATCTCTTCTAAAAGTTTATAATGAATATAATAACTATACTAATTACAAAGAGGTGTCGCCTATGGTGATTTCATTAAAAAATGATGATCTAGAAGTACAATGTAAGACATTTGGAGGGGAATTGAGCTCCATTCGAAGTAAAGAAGGCATAGAATATCTCTGGCAAGGGGATCCAGAGTATTGGTCAGGACAAGCGCCCGTACTGTTTCCGATTTGCGGGAGCGTTCGTAATGGCCAAGTGCAGTATCATCTAAAAGATGGAGTGAAGACAGGCCAGCTTCCAAGACACGGTCTTATTCGCAAGAGAGAGTTTGAACTCAAAGAACAAACAGACCATCGTCTTGTCTTTGAAATCACCTCTAACGACGAGAGCTTACAAAATTATCCCTACCATTTTCGAGTGGAAATCGCATATGAATTGAAAGGGAAAGAAATTACCATCACCTATCGCGTGCAAAATCTAGAGTCAGATCAAGTCATGCCTTATTTCATTGGAGGGCATCCAGCCTTTCGTTGTCCCCTTTTAGCAGATGAAGACTATGAAGACTACGAGTTGATTTTTGAAAAAGAAGAAACCTGCAGCGTCCCTCTCTTGTTCACAGAAACTGGATTGGTCGATCGCCTGCAGCGGACACCATTTTTTGATCATAAGCGTAGCCTACCTTTGCGACATGAACTATTTGAAAAAGATGCCATTATTTTAGATCAGTTAGCCTCTAAATCTGTGAAGCTTATCTCGAAAAAATCAGGTAAAGGTTTGGAATTTGATTTTGCAGATTTTGAAAATCTGGTCCTTTGGTCTACTAATAACAAGGGGCCCTTCATTGCCTTAGAGCCTTGGACAGGTATTTCCACATCTGCAGAAGAGGGCGATTTCTTCGAAGACAAAAAAGGTGTGATCCAGTTGGACCCTCAAGAGACACGGAGTCATCAGTACCGTATCACCATTTTGTAAATGAAAAACCGTTGGACTATGGAGTCCGACGGTTTTTTTTGATATAGTTTAGCTTAGCTTGGCGTGATTTCTTTTTAAAGAGAGCCTCGGCAGACATAGCAGAGGGTTTATCTGGATAGGATTCTTTGTAAAGAAGTTTAACGGGGAGGCGAGCCCGTGTGTATTTGGCGCCTTTTCCAGCATTGTGAGTCTTTAGGCGTTTTTCGACATCTGTGGTGTAGCCAGTGTAGAGGGAGCCATCCGCACACTCTAGGACATACATGTAAGCCTTAGTTTCCATAGTAGATCTCATGAATCTCGTCTGTATAGCTGCCGTCTTCATTGTGAATAAAGAGAGGAGGCAGAATTGTTAAACCATCTAGTGAGCCATCCTTGATCGCCTCAATCAACAACATATTCGCCTCTTTGGTCACTTTTGGATAGACAAACTGGATCCGTTTAGGTGCAAGATTGTATCGTTTCATAGTTTCGATGATATCTAAAAAGCGATCTGGACGATGGACCATCGCTAAGCGACCATTTGATTTGAGAACCCGCTGAGCCACATGGCAAATCTCATCTAAATTGGTGGTAATTTCATGCCGAGCTAAGAGGTAGTGTTCACTCTCATTGAGATTGGAATGCTCATCCACCTTGAAATAAGGAGGATTGCAGAGGATGATATCCACCTTACTGCCCTTGATATGTTGGGGTAAATGCTTGAGGTCATCTGTGATCATGGACATTTGCTGGTTCAAGCCATTGAGAGCAATGGAGCGGGTTGCCATATCCGCTAGACGTTCCTGTATTTCGACACCAATGATCTGGGCCTCTGTACGAGTACTCGCAAAAAGTCCCACGGCCCCATTTCCAGCGCAGAGATCTACGATCAAGCCCCGCTTGGGCAATTTTGGAAAGCGCGAGAGCAGGACGCTATCCACGGAATAACTAAAGACTTCCCGATTTTGTATAATTTTCACATCACTTGAAAAGAGTTGATTGACGCGCTCGCCGTCTTTTAATTCGATATCTGTCATGGCTCTATTATAGCATGAAAAGAGGCTTGGGAAAAGATGATAATTTTCAATATATTAAAATGATATATTTTTATAAAAACGCTTTCTTTTCTTGTTTAAATATGTTACTATATATTAAAAAAATGGGAGGTTTTGTAAATGAACAAAACGAAAAAATGGTTAGGTTTAGGTTTATCCGTACTTTCAGTTAGTGTACTCGTAGCTTGTGGAAGCTCAAATTCTCAGTCAAATAATTCTTCAAAAGAAACTAAGACAGAGAAAATCGCAACAACTGAAAAAAGTAGTGAGAAAAAATCAGCATATGCTATTGGTGATAAAATTGTCTTTGATAAACAAGCTGAGTATACAATTACAAAAGTTGAATGGTCTGATGAACGCAATGATTTTGACCAATCAAATCCTGATAAAGTGTTGAAAGTAACTTATAATGTTAAAAATCTTTCCGATAAGGATTTAGCTGTAGGTGTTGATATCAATCTTTTTGTAGGCGGAAATAAAATGGAATCTTATCCTAATACGAATACAATGGGGTCCATTTCGCCAGGTCGATCAATGGAAGGTGCGGTACAACATTTTGGTGTAAAAGGGGATGGCAAATTAGAACTTGAAATAAAACCATTTACTGCATTTAATGAAAAACCTGCGATTGTTGCTTTTGATGCACCGTAAAAAAAGAGGCTGGGACAAAAGTCCTAGCCTCTCAATTGTCTTTGGATTGTCGAGAAAGACGCAGTGGTTGAGTGGGCTCTACTACGCTGATTTCATCAGCTTTTACAGCCCTACTAAACTGTGCGGAGGTGGGGCGACGAAATCGAATTCTAACGAATTACCGATTTCTGTCCCACTCTCTTTTTTAATCAAATTCATATTTTTGTAGAATCGTTGTGAGGATAAAGACTCCTGTAAAGATGGCCATCAATGCCAGATAAACTGGGAAAGTAGTGGCTGTAAGGAGTGAAATCTCGATCAAGTTTTTCAATACGACCGCAGATGCGTAGAATCCTACAACAGAGAAGAGAATGAGGAGGGCTCGCCAGATATTTAGTGGAAGGCAGGCACGGATGACGGATAGGAAACCGATGGATCCAAGTAAGTAATAGGATACAGTAGACATATCGGCTGCAGACCAACCATGGCTTGCTCCCCAAAGGCGAATGAACAAGACACTAAAGACGACCATCAAGGCGCTTGGTAAGGCTAACAGAAGGGAACGTCTTAAGAAGTGTTTTTCAACCGGTTTGATATTGCGTTCAAAGGTCAACACAAATGGTGGGAATCCTTCGACGAATTGGTCGATCAAGGTGATTTGAATAGGGATGAATGGAAAAATCAGCAAATAATTGACGTTGAAGAAAAGGGCACTGGCGATACAGATAACAGCCAAGAGGAAGGAATAGATCGTTTTGATGAAGAAAATCGGAGCGATTCGTCCAATATTATTGACCACACGACGACCTTCGAATAGAATTTCTGGAACATCATTAAAGTCAGAGTTCAAAAGAACAATATTTGCAATTTGACGGGTTGCAGGATCTCCTTCAGCCATTACGATGGAGCAGTCTGCTTCGCGAAGAGCAAGGATATCATTGACCCCATCTCCTGTCATAGCAGTTGTCCGACCAGCTGCTTTCAAGGTTTGGATGAGCAGTTTTTTCTGGTGAGGAGACACGCGCCCAAAGATAGCTGTTTCTTCTGCTTGATCCACTAATTGGTCATCAGAAATTTTTGAACAATCGATGTAGTTCTCATAATTTTTGAAGCCAGCTTGTTGAGCGATATAAGAGACTGTCACAGGGTTGTCACCGGAGATGATTTTGAGATCCACTCCTTGAGAGCGCAAATACTCAAGAGTATCTGAAGCCCCTTCACGAATGGGGTCTGTAATCTCAATAACTGCAATCCCTTCAAGATTTTCAGGCAGTTTCAATTCCTGCATGCTGATCAGTTCTGAACTGTGAGCCAAGACGAGCACGCGCGATCCACGAGCTTGTGCTTCGACGACAGCAGCTGGATTTTCTTTAAGGAGCATTTCAGGAGCACCGAGAAAGACAGTTCCAAGGTTAGATAGGTGCATGGCTCCCCATTTCCGATCACTTGAGAAAGGAATAATGTTTTCCGCAGTATAAGCATGCTCCAACTCCCCATAAGCCTTGCGAATAGCTTGAGCAGTAGGATTAGTGTCCTCGCTATATTGCATGTAAGCAGAGAGAATGACCTGGATCGTCTGTTCCGAAAAATGATCAGATAAGCTATGGAGAGATTCGACTGTCATCTTCCCTTGAGTGATGGTACCGGTCTTATCTAGACACAAGGTATCCACACGCGCCAGGGTTTCTACTGAGTACATTTCTTGGACAAGAACCTTGCGCATACCGAGCTTAATAACCGCTGTCAAAAGAGACGTAACCGTCAGTAGGGCAATTCCTTTTGGCAACATTCCCAAGAGAGCTGTGGAAGAATTCACGACAGAATCTTTGATTGGCAGCATCTTGATCAACAGTGCTTCAAAGAAGAGGGCAAGGCCAAATGGGATGATAATTTTACCAGTGAAGCTTGAAATTTTCGCTAAGTTATAAAGAATACGCGAATTGATAGGCTTCAAGGTTTTGGCTTCCATCATCAGTTTGTTGGCATAGTTGTTTGCTCCAACTCGCTTGACACGGGCATAGACTTGACCACTGGCAATATAACTACCAGAAAGCAGTTCATCACCAACTTCTTTTAAGACCAGATCACTCTCACCAGTCAGCATAGCTTCATTGGCTTCAGCGATACCAGACATGACTTCGGCATCACTAGGGATCTGCTCACCCGAAGATAAAAGCATTAAATCACCTAGAACAAGCTTTTCTGGTGGAATCGCATCTTTTTCCCCGTCACGAATGACAGTCACTAGCTCACGACTCATGAGGTTGAGCTTATCAATCATCCGCTTGGCGCGCATCTCAGTCATGATCCCTGTAATGGCATTGAAGCAGATGACTGCGAAAAAGATCATATTGCTCCATGCCTGTACAGCAGCCAAGGCTACGGCAATCACAAAGTTTAAGGCATTAAACAAGGTGAAGACGTTGCGCTTAATGATTTGCCAGGTACTGGTACTTGTATTCGTTGTAAAATCATTGGTTTGTCCGCGATCCATTTTCTTGCGGACTTCACTGAGGGATAACCCCTTTAATTCATTCGTTTCCATAGACAATATGATATCATTTTTTTGAGAAAAAGACTATCTAGAATCGGTCCGTTGAGACATTTTTTATCTAAAAAAAGTTTGCGGTCAAAATCAGGTTACGGTATAATGAGAAAGAAGGTTCAATATGATTGACTATCATGTTGAGAGATTAATGAAATGGATTTGAGGAACAACTATGTTTTATACCTATTTACGTGGCCTTGTTGCCTTTATTCTTTGGGTTTTAAATGGGAATGCCCATTACCATCATAAGGACAATATTCCAGATCAGGAAGAGAACTACATATTGGTATCGCCTCACCGGACTTGGTGGGATCCGGTCTATATGGCCTTTGCAACCAAGCCAAAGCAGTTTATCTTTATGGCAAAAAAAGAGCTCTTCACCAATCGTATTTTTGGCTGGTGGATTCGCATGTGTGGGGCATTTCCGATCGACCGTGAAAATCCGGGAGCAGAAGCCATTAAGTATCCTGTCAATATGCTGAAAAAGAGCAACCGTTCCTTGATTATGTTCCCAAGTGGAAGCCGTCATTCTCAAGACGTTAAAGGCGGTGTTGCAATCATTGCTAAAATGGCGAAGGTCCGTATCATGCCAGTGACTTATACTGGTCCAAGAGACTTGAAAGGGTTGGCAACGGGTGAACGCATTGATATGAACTTTGGACATCCCATCGATATTTCGGATATTAAAAAGATGAATGACGAAGGAGTGGCAGAAGTTGCCCGCCGTATCCAAGAGGAGTTTGATCGCTTGGATGCGGAAGCGCAAGCGATCAACACCCCAACAAAACCTTTTATCTTGATTCGTTTGTTAAAAATCCTTTTGATTCCCCTTGTCTTAGTCGTGGGCATCTTGACCTTGCTCTTTAGTTACCTAGCAAGCTTTGTATGGGATCCAGACAAACATCGGAAAAACAAGTAAAAAAACTGAGAGTTTTTCTCAGTTTTTTTTATTTTTACGAATAATAAAAGTGAGAGGAGGTTTCTTATGGAGGATATCATCGAAAAAATCAAAGAATATAAGCTCTTTTTAGCTCTTACTGCTATCGGACTCTTACTTGGAGGGTATTTTCTTTTTCATCGACCTCAGTCAAGTGCATCCACCATACCGGATCTTTATCAGTCTTCTAGTTCAACTTCGAGCAAAGAAAAGGTGCAGACCGCTAGTTCCAAAGAAGAAAAGACGGTTACTTCAGTGTCTGATGCACCCGAGATCATTACGGTCGATGTCAAAGGAGCCGTCAAACAACCAGGGGTCTATGAGTTGCGCTCCAATAGCAGAGTCCACGATGCCATTTATAAGGCAGGCGGGATGACAGCAGATGCCAATAGCCAATCGGTCAATTTGGCGCAAAAACTCTCCGATGAAGCAGTGATCTATGTTGCTAAAGAAGGAGAGGATGTTCCAGTACTTGGAAGTTCAGAAAGTCCTGCAACTTCGTCAGCGCCAGCAGAAAAAACAGGCAAGGTCCATTTAAATCGAGCGACCGAGTCAGATCTCCAGACAGTATCAGGCATTGGCCAGAAACGTGCCCAGGACATTATCGCCTATCGCGAAGCAAATGGTCCTTTTCGATCAGTGGATGATCTGAAGAATGTTTCAGGAATCGGAGAGAAAACACTGGAGAAACTAAGAGATGCTTTCACGGTGGATTAAAGACCTTCCTTTTTCGCTTGTCCATCTCGCCTTTTTGCTCCTATGGCTGTATTTTAGTATCTATCAACCATCTTGGCTTTCAATCATCGGTCTAGTAGTAGTGGGAATTTTAGCGGTTCATCACTATAAAGGGGATCGCTCAAGTTTGCTAGGGCTTGCTTTAGCAACCCTTTGTTTTGCGGCCTTCTTTGTCTTTCAGCGACTACAGGATCATCCAGTACAAGCAGAAAGTCAGCCCCCATCCCACTTACGCCTGATTCCAGATACCATCAAGATCAATGGGGACGCCCTGTCTTTTCGTGCTAAAAATCAGGGAAGAACCTATCAAGTCTTCTACACTTTAAAATCAGAAAAAGAAAAACAGCAGTGGCAAAGTCAAACCCACTTGCTGGAGTTGACATATAAAGGTGTTATAGAAGAACCAGAAGGGCAGCGAAATTTTAGAGGATTCGACTACAGGTCTTATTTGCAAACACAGGGGATTCACTATCAAATAAAAATTGAAGCGATCCAATCTGCTCTCCCTATACAGACTTGGAATGTTTTCGATTGCCTATCTCAATGGAGGCGCCAAGCCATTGTTTGGAGCAAGGAGCACTTTCCACAGCCGATGAACCAGTATATGACCGGCCTTCTTTTTGGCTATTTAGATACGGATTTTGAAGAGATGGACCAGCTTTACACGAGTTTAGGAATCATCCATTTATTCGCCTTATCTGGGATGCAGGTTGGCTTTTTCATCAATGGGATCCGGAAAGCTCTCTTACGTCTAGGAATCTTGCAAGAAACAGTTGATATCTGGATGGTTCCAATTTCTTTGGTCTATGCTGGCTTGACAGGTTTTTCAGTTTCAGTGGTTCGCAGTCTCTTGCAAAAGATCCTCTCTCAAAAAGGGATCCGAGGGATGGAGAATATGGCGATGACCTTGCTGCTTTTAATGTTTCTCATGCCCAAGTTTCTCCTGACAGCTGGAGGAGTTTTGAGTTGTGCCTATGCCTTTATTTTGACCTTGGTAGATACCAGTTCTTATTCAGGACTTAAAAAGATACTAGTGGAAAGTTTCTGGATTAGCCTGGGGATTTTGCCTCTTTTGACCTATTACTTTAGTGTCTTTCAACCCTGGTCACTCCCTTTAACCTTCCTCTTTTCTTTCTTATTTGACCTTGTCCTTCTTCCGGGTTTAACGGTGCTATTTATCTTATCGATTCTAAAGCCCCTTACAATTTTTAACAGTTTCTTTCTTCTCATAGAGGAGTGTATTCGTTGGATTGCAAAGCTCACGTCGCTACCTTTGGTATTTGGTCAGCCGACGGGACCAGCTCTGATTTCTCTCTTCCTTCTTTTAGGGATCTTGTATGATCTTCGAAAGCAAAAAAAACGTCGTTTCCTGTTAATAGGTATGATTCTACTCATCTTTTGTTGGACCAAGCATCCTTTAGAAAATGAGATTACCATGGTGGATATCGGTCAAGGAGACAGTATCTTTTTACGCGATTGGAAAGGAAGAACCATATTGATTGATGTCGGAGGACGTGTCACTTTTAAAAGTGGAGAAAAGTGGCAAGAGCGCAGTCAATCTGCCAATGCGGATCAAACCTTGATTCCTTATCTCAAGAGTCGAGGTGTTGGAAAACTCGATGCGCTGGTCTTGACTCATACAGACCAGGACCATATGGGCGATATGGTGGAGGTTGCCAAACAAATCCCAGTTAATAAAGTGTATGTCAGTCCAGGTAGTCTAACCAATTCTCAATTTCGAGAGAAATTGAAACAGCTTCATAGCCCGATTAAAGTAGTCCAGAGAGGGGATCAACTTCCTATTTTTGATCATCATCTAGAAGTCTTATCCCCTGATGAAGTGGGGGATGGTAAAAATGATGACTCGATTGTCCTCTATGGGCAGTTCTATCAGAAACGATTTTTGTTCACGGGTGATTTGGAAGAAGCTGGAGAGAAAAAACTATTGGAAAACGATCCGCAATTACAAGTAGATGTCTTGAAAGTAGGCCACCACGGTTCTAAAGGTTCCTCTAGTGATGTGTTTTTAGATCAGTTACATCCTCAGTTGGCCTTGATCTCTGTTGGAAAGAAAAATCGCTACCAACATCCCCATAAAGAATTGCTCGATCGTCTAGAGGAACGCTCTATTTCTTATCTTCGTACCGATGAAAGGGGAGCAATTCGCTTGATTGGGTGGGACCATTGGAGGGTAGAAACGGTCCGCTAGAGACGAGGAGAGGTTTGCTTTCTATGCTGAAAATTGCTATTATAGAAAGTGAAATCAATGTAAAGGTAAAATCGTATGAACGCATTTAAGCAATTTTGGATACAGTATGCAGATTTTTCAAGTAAGACCAGTCGGGCCCATTTTTGGCTAGCTTTTTTCTGGAATTCCCTGATTTCTTTGCCTCTTTGGGTTTTTTACATCGTGACCTCTTTATCCCATCAAAATGCTCAAGAAACGCTCAATTTTTCAACTGTTCATTCTAAGACAGGTTTATGGGCGCTCGCTTTCTTAGCATTCTTTTACTTCCTCATTTTGGTACCCAGTCAAGCCATTTGTGTACGTCGCTTGCGGGATGCGGGAATCCATTGGTCTTGGATCTTTTTGAACCTTGGTCCGGTTCTGCTCTATTTGTTGACGGGGCTAGATATTTTCCTATTTCTTTGGGGGATTACAGTTATTTCTCTCTTGATTCTCATGATGCTTCCAGGGAAAAACACCTTCCCACAACCAGTAGAAACTCCTATGGGAGTGGCTTCTGAACCACAGGTCACAGCGACAGGGGGGAGCTTTGGAGGCAACTCGTTTGAGCAAATCCCTAATTTTGTAGCAGCACCTGATTTGTCTGATGAAAAACCACCATTGGAACAAAGAATGGCTGCTGAACACGAAATCCACTAAAGTGATAAAGATAAGAGAGTTTCATGCAAGCAATTACCGACATTAAACATCTGACGGTTCAAACTCTGCCTCCTATTCTTGTCTTGACGGGTGAGGATGTAGGTCAATTTGAATGGTTAAAAAAAGACATTTTAAAAAAAATAGGCTATGATCCCTCAGATTTGAATTATTCTTATTTTGATATGAAGGAAGCCTCCTATGCTGAAGTCGAGCTGGATTTGGTCAGTCTTCCCTTTTTTGCAGATGAAAAAATCGTGATTTTGGATCACTTATTGGATTTGACCACTGCCAAAAAACGCAATTTAACCGATGAAGATCTGAAGCAATTTGAAAATTATCTGGAAAATCCTTCTGAATCAACCCGTTTGGTGATATTTGCAGAAGGAAAATTAGATAGTAAGCGTCGCTTAGTCAAACTCCTAAAACGGGATGCCCAGATCATTGAAGCAACAACACCTAAAGAGCAAGATTTAAAGCGTTATTTTGCAAGTCAGGCCCAAGAATTGGGCTTGCAGTTTGTGGGCGATTCCTTGGACCAGTTGCTCTTAAAATCTGGCTATGATTTTGGAGAGTTACAGAAGAATCTCGCTCTGTTGCAGGCTTATAAAGAAGATGGTCAGATTACCCTCCAAGATATCAAGGAGGTTGTTCCAAAGTCCTTGCAAGATAATATTTTTGATCTGACACAGATGATTCTCAAACGCCAAATCGATCAAGCCCGGAATTTGGTTAAGGATCTCCGCTTACAAGGAGAAGATGAAATAAAATTGATCGCTATTTTGTTGGGACAATTCCGAATGTTTTCTCAAGTTAAAATTTTCTCAGAAGAAGGCCAATCCGAAAGCCAAATTGTAGCGAGCTTGTCGGAGTTGTCAGGACGCAAGGTCAATCCTTATCAGGTGAAGTTTGCCTTACGGGATAGCCGCAGGCTTTCCTTGTCCTTTTTGAAGCAAGCTATGATAACCTTCATCGAGACGGATTATGCGATTAAAAGTGGAACATATGAAAAAGACTACTTATTTGATTTGGCCCTGTTGAAAGTAGCTAATAACGTCTAACGATGAATGAAATCGCAAGCAGATTAGTTGAATAATTTAGCTGTTTACGTTATCATCAAGTCAGTAATAAAGAAAAGAGGACCATAAAATGGCTATCATTTTACCAGAATTACCATATGCTTATGATGCATTGGAACCTTATATCGATGAAGAGACCATGCATTTGCACCATGATAAACACCATCAAACATATGTAAACAATGTGAATGCAGCTCTTGAAAAACATCCTGAAATTGGAGAAGACCTTGAAAGCTTGTTAGCTGATGTTGAATCCATTCCAGCTGACATTCGCCAAGCTGTGATCAACAATGGTGGTGGTCATTTGAACCACGCTCTTTTCTGGGAATTGATGACTCCAGAACAAACAGCTCCTTCAGCAGAACTTGCTGCAGCGATTGATGCTACATTTGGTTCATTTGAAGACTTCAAAGCAGCCTTCACAGCAGCAGCAACGACACGTTTTGGTTCTGGCTGGGCATGGTTGGTTGTCAACAAAGAAGGCAAACTCGAAGTAACTTCAACAGCAAACCAAGATACACCAATCTCTGAAGGTAAAACACCAATCCTTGGTTTGGATGTTTGGGAACATGCCTACTATGTAAAATACCGTAACGTACGTCCTGACTACATCAAAGCTTTCTTCTCAGTGATCAACTGGAATAAAGTTAATGAATTGTTTGCAGCAGCAAAATAATAAAATGAAGGAATCTATAAGAGCAAGTATTGGCTCTTATAGATTTTTTATTTGCATCCGGAAAATCGGAGTATAAATTCTTGCGTTTGGTCAGGAAAATGATACACTAGTAGGAGTGTGTCTGACTTGTCTGAAGCCTGGTTTGAAGGGCCTAGGCAAGGAAAAGATAAACCTTAAAATGAAAACTGAAACATTCAGGGAGAAATGAAATGACTAGTATTACCATTACTAAAGGAGCCGTTGAGACGCCTATCTATTTGCGGATGTTGAATCGTCATGGTTTGATTGCAGGTGCAACAGGAACAGGAAAAACGGTTACTCTCAAGGTCCTAACAGAAAAATTAAGCAAAGAAGGTATTCCGGTCTTTCTAGCCGATATCAAGGGAGATTTATCTGGCTTAGCCAAAGCCGGGCAATGGACGCCAAAACTGGAAGAACGCTACAAGCTTCTTGGGATCACAGATCCGTTTGAGCCACAAGCTTTCCCTGTTCGATTGTGGGACGTCTTTGGCCAAGCTGGTCATCCTGTTCGGGCGACTGTCGAAGGGATGGGGTCATTGCTTCTTTCTCGTCTGCTTGATTTGAATGAAACCCAATCAGGAATTCTCGCAATTGTCTTTAAAGTGGCCCAAGAGAAAGATTGGCCCTTGATTGATTTGAAGGACCTACAAAGCCTTTTAAAGGAAGTCTATGAGCACAGTTCAGACTATTCAGCCCAATATGGCAATATCACCAAACAATCTGTCGGAGCCATCCAAAGAAGTCTCTTGGTTCTTGAAGAAGAAGGAGCAGATCAGTTTTTCGGAGAGCCAGCACTTGATTTAAATGATTTCATGCAACTCGATGCATCTGGTCGTGGGTATATCAATATTCTTTCGGCTACAAAGCTCTTTCATTCACCAAAATTGTACTCAACCTTTTTGATTTGGATGCTGTCTCGTCTTTTTGAAACACTTCCAGAGGTTGGGGATCCTGAAAAGCCAAAACTGGTCTTCTTCTTTGATGAAGCGCATCTCCTCTTTAAGGATGCAAGCAAGCTCTTTCTTGAGAAGGTCGAGCAAGTGGTACGCCTGATTCGTTCTAAGGGTGTAGGGATTTACTTTATTACCCAGAATCCTCAAGATCTTCCAGAATCTGTTTTGGCACAGCTTGGAAATCGTGTTCAGCATGCGCTTCGAGCTTATACACCCAAAGAAATGAAGGCGATTAAGGTGGCTGCCCAAAGTTTTCGTCCGAATCCAGATTTTGATACAGAAACAGTGATCACAGAGTTAGGGACAGGGGAAGCCTTGGTTTCTTTCCTCAATGAAAAGGGACAGCCTAGTGTGGTTGAGCGTGCTTATATTCTCTCTCCTCAATCGAGTTTTGACCTCTTAAATGAAAGTGAACAATTGGCCTTGATCACGACATCGCCTTTCCATCAAAAGTATGCGACGACGATTGATCGAGAATCTGCCTATGAAAAATTAGCAGCTAAAGCAAGTAAGGAAGCACAAGAAAAAGAGCAAAAAGAAGCAGAAAAGGAAGAGGCTGCAGCAGATAAGGCAGCTCAAAAACGTAGTCCAGGTCGTCCAAGAAAATCCAGTCTTGAAAAGGCGAAAGATTCTTTCTTGAGTTCCTTATTCCGGACGATTGCGCGTGAGATCGCTAAGCTAATTATGGGCTCCTTTAAACGGAAATAAGCCTTTTATGAAAAGAAAAAAACTTTTTAAAAAGAAACCGTTTTCTCTTTCTGATAATTCTTGTTATTTTCAGTAGAATCTTTTATAATTAATCTCGTATGAAAAAATATTTTAATCTACGCTCGATCATGATTGCGGTCAGTATTTTATTGTGCTTAGTGGGAACAAGCGCACTGGGCTACTTGCATGTTACGCAACCAACAGCATCAGCAATTGAAAAAAAAGCAAAGAAAACAAAAGAAGCAAAAGAACAAGATATCGAAAAGTCTACCCCTGAGACGAAAAAACCGCGTGTCAAATCTCCTGAAGCTAAGCAAGCAGTAGTAGATGCAGACATGGAAACGATGAGTGCTTATGGCCTTGTCTATGATTATGCTAATAAAGGCTTGGTAGAGGTTGTTCAGGATTTCCTAGCGGAAAGTGGAATTGATCCGTCACAAGTTGCCTTTACCTATCGCAATGCCATTACTGGAGAGCAATTTGCCATGAATGATCTTCAACCAATGACGGCAGGTAGTACCTATAAGCTACCCTTGAACATGTTGGTGGTGGATGAAGTCGCAAAGGGCAAACTGAATTTAACAGACCGGTTTGACATTACCAACACCTACTATGAATATGTAGGGGAGCATGACAATTACGTTGCTGCCTTTGATGGAGCTATGTCTATCCCTGATATGCAGCGCTATTCATTGGTTTACTCTGAAAATACCCCAGCCTATGCTTTGGCAGATCGTTTAGGGGGGATGGAGCAAGCGCGTAAGTTGTTTAGTCGCTATGGTCAATCCCGTTCACCAGAAGTCAAAACCTTTAGCGAAGATAATAAAACGACAACGGATTATTACATCCATGTCTTGGAATATCTTTGGAATCATCAAGAAAAATATGCAGATTTACTAGAACTGATCGGGGAGTCTTTCCCAGGTGAGTACTATAAGAAATTCTTGCCAGATTTGGTGATTCAACAAAAACCAGGGTATGTTGCTGAAGCACTTAATGTGGATGCGATTGTCCGTGAATCGACTCCTTATTTGGTTGCCATTTACACTGCAGGACTTGGAGGTACGACTCCAGAAAGTTCTGAAATCAGTGGCGTTGGTCTTTATCAATTGGGACAATTGGCTTATGTTATCAATGAATGGCATCGTGTCAATATGAATGAATAATCGACAGAAGGTCTGAGGGTTGCTCAGGCCTTTTATTCTATCAAAGTAGGATGAAATTCACTTGGTGTTTCGAATTACTTTTCTGTTCTAAAGAGACTTCTTTCCCTTTTCTATAAAAAGTATGTTATACTACTAATAGTAATAAGAGGAAGTATAGACATGATTACAAAGGAAGATTACCAGTTGCTCCGCTCGCATCCAGCCTTTTCTGCGCTACCAGTGGAGCTATTTGATAAATTAGCTGTTGAAATTCATGCCAGGGATATCCCTAAAGGACAAATTTTATTTTATGCAGGAGATAGGCGAGAGCGCATTTTTCTTCTGACAAAAGGCTTTGCTCGTATTGAGCAATTTGATTCGTCTGACCAATTCTCCTATATGGATTATATTAAGAAGGGGGCTCTGTTCCCTTATGGTGGGATGTTCCAGGATGAGCGTTACCACTATACAGCTAGTGCGGTGACGGATTTGCGTTGTTTCGTGATTCCCGTCAACCTCTATGAATTATATGCCCAAGAGAGTAAGGAGCAGTTGCTCTTTATTATGAGAAAGCTCTCCTCCATCCTAGAATTTCAAGAGTTGCGCTTGCGCAATGTCGTGACAGCTAGTGCCAGTGAGCGCGTGATTCAATCCTTAGCCATTCTGTGCAAGGACTATGAAGGTCTAGGAAATCAGCTTCCATTTCCAATTAGTATGAAGGAAATGGCCAAATTAGCAGCCACAACTAGAGAAACCGTCAATCAAGTTTTAAAGAAACTCATCGATTCTCATAAGATCCAGTATGAGAGAAAACAACTAACTTTTCTAGATACAGCCTACTTTTTAAAAAGTTTTGAAGAGATCAACTAATTCGTTGATCTTTTTTTATTTTTTACAAAAAAATATATATTCATAAAAATAATATAAAAGGCAAAATATGCAAAGAGAACGCTTCATATTAACTAAAAAATAGGAAGGATTCAAAAAAACGCCAAATTCTTTGCATTCAAAAAGTAGAATCCTTTGTGAAAGCGGTACCAATTGGTGATAAAATAAAACCTGTAAACAGGATTAGCTATGCTAAACCGCAAGAAAAAAGGAGGACTATAGATGTCTACACACCCAATTCATGTTTTCTCAGAAATTGGAAAACTGAAAAAAGTTTGTTTGCACCGTCCAGGTAAAGAGTTGGAAAACTTGATGCCTGACTATCTTGAACGTCTTCTTTTTGATGATATTCCATTCTTGGAAGATGCTCAAAAAGAACACGACGCATTTGCTGAAGCACTTCGTAACGAAGGAATCGAAGTACTTTATCTTGAACAGTTGGCTGCTGAGTCATTGACTTCTCCAGAAATTCGCGATCAGTTCATCGAAGAATACCTTGAAGAAGCGAACATTCGTGGACGCCAAACAAAAATTGCGATCCGTGAATTGCTTCACAGCATTGAAGACAACCAAGAATTGGTTGAAAAAACAATGGAAGGGGTTCAAAAAGCTGAACTTCCAGAAATTCCTGAAGAAGCAAAAGGATTGACAGACCTTGTTGAATCTGACTACCCATTTGCGATCGACCCAATGACAAACTTGTACTTCACACGTGACCCATTTGCAACAATTGGTAATGCAGTATCATTGAACCACATGTACGCAGATACACGTAACCGTGAAACTTTGTATGGTAAATACATCTTCAAATACCACCCAGTTTACGGTGGAAAAGTTGAACTTGTCTACAACCGTGAAGAAGATACTCGTATCGAAGGTGGAGATGAGTTGGTACTTTCTAAAGATGTATTGGCAGTTGGTATCTCACAACGTACTGATGCTGCATCAATCGAAAAATTGTTGGTAAACATCTTCAAGAAGAACGTTGGCTTCAAGAAAGTATTGGCCTTCGAATTTGCTAACAACCGTAAATTCATGCACTTGGATACAGTATTCACAATGGTGGACTACGATAAATTCACAATCCACCCAGAAATCCAAGGTAACCTTCGCGTCTTCTCTGTAACTTATGAAAACGAACAATTGAAGATCGTTGAAGAAAAAGGTGATTTGGCTGAATTGCTTGCTGAAAACCTTGGTGTTGAAAAAGTTACATTGATTCCATGTGGAGGTGGCAACGTCGTTGCTGCTGCACGTGAACAATGGAACGACGGATCAAATACTCTTACAATCGCACCAGGTGTGGTAGTAGTATACGACCGTAACACTGTTACCAACAAGAAATTAGAAGAATACGGACTTCGTTTGATTAAGATCCGCGGAAGTGAATTGGTTCGCGGTCGTGGTGGACCTCGTTGTATGTCAATGCCATTCGAACGTGAAGAAATCTAATCATCCTTCTATAGGTTAGACGGGCTCAGTGTCTAAACTGAGCCCTCTAAACTGGTTGACAGGATCCAATCAAGCATAATAAAAGGAGATAATTAATGACAACTTCAGTATTCCAAGGACGTAGCTTTTTAGCAGAAAAAGACTTTACACGTGCAGAGTTAGAATACCTTATCGGACTTTCAGCTCACTTGAAAGATCTTAAAAAACGCAACATCCAACACCACTACCTAGCTGGTAAAAACATTGCGCTTTTGTTTGAAAAAACTTCAACCCGTACTCGTGCAGCCTTCACTACTGCAGCCATCGACCTTGGTGCTCACCCAGAATACCTTGGTGCAAACGACATCCAACTTGGTAAAAAAGAATCTACAGAAGATACTGCTAAAGTTCTTGGACGTATGTTTGACGGTATTGAATTCCGTGGTTTCAGCCAACGTATGGTTGAAGAATTGGCTGAATTCTCAGGTGTTCCAGTATGGAATGGTTTGACTGACGAATGGCACCCAACTCAAATGCTTGCAGACTACTTGACTGTTCAAGAAAACTTTGGACGCCTTGAAGGTTTGACACTTGTGTACTGTGGTGACGGACGTAACAACGTTGCAAACAGCCTTCTTGTAACAGGTGCTATCCTTGGTGTGAACGTACACATCTTCTCACCAAAAGAACTCTTCCCAGAACAAGAAATTGTTGAATTGGCAGAAGGATTCGCAAAAGAAAGTGGCGCTCATATCTTGATCACTGAAGATGCTGACGAAGCTGTGAAAGGTGCAGATGTACTTTACACTGACGTTTGGGTATCTATGGGTGAAGAAGACAAATTTGCAGAACGTGTTGCCCTTTTGAAACCTTACCAAGTAAACATGGATTTGATTAAGAAAGCTGATAACGAAGACTTGATCTTCTTGCACTGCTTGCCAGCCTTCCACGATACAAATACTGTTTACGGTAAAGATGTAGCTGAAAAATTCGGCGTAGAAGAAATGGAAGTTACTGACGAAGTGTTCCGTAGCAAATATGCTCGTCACTTTGACCAAGCTGAAAACCGTATGCACACCATCAAAGCGGTTATGGCAGCGACTCTTGGTAACTTGTACATTCCAAAAGTTTAAGACTTTATAACCGTATACCAACAGCTATAGGGGCTGGACTGCTAGCTTTAGTCCTGCCCCTATTTTTTATAGAAAGGGAAAACTTATGTCAAGAAAAATCGTCGTTGCTTTGGGAGGAAATGCTATTCTCTCATCTGATCCTTCTGCTCAAGCTCAACAAGAAGCACTTGTAGAAACAGCAAAACACTTAGTCAAGTTAATCAAAAATGGGGATGACTTGATCATCACTCACGGAAATGGTCCTCAAGTAGGGAACCTTTTGCTTCAACACTTGGCAGCAAACTCTGAAAAGAACCCTGCTTTCCCACTTGATTCATTAGTTGCAATGACCGAAGGAAGCATTGGCTACTGGCTTCAAAATGCTCTTCAAAATGCTCTTCTTGAAGAAGGAATCGAAAAAGACGTGGCTTCTGTTGTGACACAAGTCGTTGTTGATAAGAATGACCCAGCTTTTGTCAACCTCAGCAAACCAATCGGTCCATTCTACTCAGAAGAAGAAGCAAAAGCAGAAGGTGAAAAATCAGGAGCAACTTTCAAAGAAGATGCTGGTCGTGGCTGGCGTAAAGTTGTGGCTTCACCAAAACCAGTGGATATCAAAGAAATCAATACCATCCGTACTTTGTTGAACGACGGTCAAGTCGTTGTAGCTGCCGGTGGTGGCGGTATCCCAGTTGTGAAAGAAGCAGATGGTAGCCTATCTGGTGTTGAAGCGGTAATCGATAAAGACTTCGCCTCTCAACGTTTGGCTGAATTAGTAGAAGCAGACCTCTTCATCGTTTTGACTGGTGTCGATTATGTCTTTGTGAACTATAACAAACCAGACCAAGCAAAATTGGAACATGTCAATGTAGCTCAATTGGAAGAATACATCAAACAAGACCAATTTGCACCAGGAAGCATGCTTCCTAAAGTGGAAGCTGCCATTGCCTTTGTAAATGGTCGCCCAGAAGGAAAAGCAGTTATTACATCACTTGAAAACCTTGGCGCTTTGATTGAGTCTGAAAGTGGAACAATCATCCAAAAAGACTAATGAAAAATTAGGAAAAAACTAGTATTTTAAAGCTTATTGTGATAGAATAAATCTATAGGTAAGCGTTTTACAAGAGACTCTTGTAAAACATCACTCACACTTTGTTGCGTTAGGAGGAAGACAAATGAGTGAAAAAACGAAAAAAGGATTTAAGATGCCTTCATCTTTTTCCGTATTGTTAATTATCATTGCTATTATGGCAGTGTTAACTTGGATTATTCCAGCTGGTCAATACAAGGTTGACGATGCAGGTGCTATCATTGCAGGTAGTTATGAATCTGTAAAAGCACATCCTCAAGGGATTTGGGATGTCTTGATGGCCCCAATCAATGCCATGCTTGGTAAAGCACCAACCAGTGCAGCGATTGATGTAGCCTTCTTCATCTTGATGGTCGGTGGTTTCCTTGGAGTTGTGAACGAAACAGGTACCCTTGATGTAGGGATTGCTTCTATCGTTCGTAAATACAAAGGCCGCGAAAAAATGTTGATTTTGATCTTGATGCCATTGTTTGCCCTTGGTGGTACAACTTATGGTATGGGTGAAGAAACCATGGCCTTCTATCCACTTCTTGTACCTGTTATGATGTCCGTTGGTTTTGACAGTTTGACAGGGGTAGCAATTATCCTCTTAGGATCCCAAATCGGATGTTTGGCGTCAACATTGAACCCATTTGCGACAGTTATCGCATCTGATACTGCAGGTATCTCAAGTGCTTCAGGTCTCTTACTTCGTGTGATCTTCTGGATCGTATTGACAGGACTTAGCACATACTATGTATACCGTTATGCAGATAAGGTTCAAAAAGACCCAACCAAATCTCTCACCTATGCAACTCGTGAAGAAGATTTGAAACACTTCAATGTTGAAAGTGGCGAAGAAATTCCTTCACAAATGAACAAGAAACAAAAACGTGTCTTGGTCGTCTTCATCTCAACATTCGTTATCATGGTTGCTGGATTTATCCCATTCAAAGATTTGGGTATTAAATTCTTTGAAACCTTCAACGAATCTCTCCATAAAATTCCAGTACTTGGTCAATTGATCGGTAACACAGATGCTCTTGGTACATGGTACTTCCCTCAAACAGCTATGCTCTTTGCCTTCATGGGAATCCTCGTTGGTATCATTTATGGCTTGAAAGAAGATAAAATTATTTCATCTTTCATGAATGGTGCAGCTGACCTCTTGAGTGTTGCTCTTATCGTAGCGGTAGCACGTGGTATCCAAGTCATCATGAACGACGGTATGATCACTGCGACAATTCTTCACTGGGGTGAAGAAGGACTGAAAGGTCTTTCATCTCAATTGTTCATTGTCTTGACTTACATTTTCTACTTGCCAATGTCATTCTTGATCCCATCATCATCTGGTCTTGCCAGTGCAACAATGGGTATCATGGCACCTCTTGGTAAATTCGTCAATGTACCAGGTAGCTTGATTGTCACAGCTTACCAATCTGCATCTGGTGTCTTGAACTTGATCGCACCAACTTCAGGTATCGTAATGGGAGCTCTTGCTCTTGGACGTGTTGACTTGAGTGCATGGTGGAAATTCATGGGTAAATTGGTCGTAGCGATTGTTGTAATCACCATTGCCCTTCTTCTACTAGGAACTGTGGTTCCATTCTTGCAATAGAATAAAGTAGGTGTTTCATGAAAAATAGAATAAAGAACGATGTAAAAGAGCAGTATTTAAACTCGCTTCAAACCATCATTTCTTACCCCTCAGTATTAAACGAAGGGGAAAATGGAACACCGTTTGGACAAGCTATCCAAGATGTCCTAGAAAAAACCTTAGAGCTTGCTCGAGAATTAGGTTTTCAAACATATATAGATCCTGAAGGATACTATGGATATGCAGAGATCGGTCAGGGGGAAGAACTCCTGGCCGTTCTTTGTCACTTGGATGTTGTTCCAGCCGGTGATCTAAAAGATTGGCAAACGCCACCTTTTGAAGCGACCATTGTCGGTGATTATTTAGTAGGTCGTGGTGTGCAGGATGATAAGGGGCCGTCCCTCGCTGCTCTCTATGCAGTTAAGAGTTTGCTGGATGATGGCATCCAGTTTACCAAACGAATCCGCTTTATCTTTGGGACGGATGAAGAAACCTTGTGGCGCTGTATGAACCGCTACAACCAAATCGAAGAACAAGCAGATCTTGGATTTGCACCGGATTCCTCTTTCCCATTAACCTATGCTGAAAAAGGCTTATTACAAGTGAAATTGCATGGTCCAGGTTGGGATGATCTTCCCTTACAGGCTGGACAGGCCCTCAATGTTGTTCCAGACAAGGCGACCTATGCTGGTCATCGTTTGGAGGAGTTGCTTCCTGTTTTGGATCAAAGTGGGGTTCAGTATAGCCAAACAGAAGATTCTGTAACTGTTTTGGGTGTTTCCAAGCACTCTAAAGATGCAGCTGAAGGAGTGAATGCTATTGTCGGTTTAGCGGAAAGTTTATCCCTCATCCAACCCCATCCAGCTTTGCTCTTTATCGCAGATGCTGTTGGTGAGGATGCAACGGGAGAAGCACTATTTGGCCCTATTTCAGATGAACCAAGTGGGGATCTTTCCTTCAATCTTGCGACCCTTGTGATCGATCAAGAACAATCGGAAATCGGGATTGATATCCGGATCCCCGTCTTAGCAGACAAGGATGCCTTGGTAGCTCGTTTGCAAGAAATTGCAGCCAGCTATCAGTTGGAATATGAAGAGTTTGATTATTTAGCTCCTTTATATGTTCCTTTGGATAGTCCTTTAGTCAGCTCTTTGATGGCCGTCTATCAGGAAGAAACTGGTGATAAGACACCAGCTATGTCTTCTGGTGGTGCGACATTTGCGCGGACCATGGAAAATTGTGTTGCCTTTGGGGCTCTTTTCCCAGGTGCAGAACAGACCGAGCACCAAGCCAATGAACGTGCAAAAATTGACGATCTCTACGCTGCGATGGAAATCTATCGAGAAGCCATTCAACGCTTAGCCACCATATAAAAAAGTTTGGAAACTTGGTTTCCAAACTTTCAGATTGAAGACAAACTTATACTAAAAACTTTCCTTAGGTGAGTACGGACGTCAGCGAACTTCTACGAAGTTCCAAGACTAAATCAAGATACTAAGGGCGTCTGCGGATAAAGTCAAAATAGGAAGTTTGACGCGTAATCTTTCGATTCTAGGAGAACTTATCTTTTTGACACAATCCGCAGCCCGTGTTCAATTTGTATTGAGCCCCCTCGCTCTTTAATTTCTGGGCTCAGGCTAAAACAGTTTCCCAAACTGTTTTACTCTCAATAATTCCGAGTGCCTGAAACAATTTTATTTCAGGCACTTTTCTCACGGCGGAAAGTTTCAGTGTTTTTTTCATTCATTCAAAAAATAAGAACACATTTTAATTTTTTTGCAGAATCGCTCACCTTATTTTAAGATAGTTTGTCTACATTTTAAAAAGTTTGGAAACTTGGTTTCCAAACTTTTTATTTACTAAAGAAGAAGGGTGGGGTGAATTCTTTTAATTTTTCAAAGCAATCCAAAGCTCCTTGATTGTCTTCGCAGATAACCAAACAGACATCGTCTCCACAGATGGTGGCTACAATTTCTTGGAGTTCCAATGCATCTAAGATCGCTCCAAAGGATTGGGCAAGACCTGGAAGAGTTTTTACAACGACCTGGTTTTGAACGGGCCGCAACATGACTAAGGCATCTTCCATATACATACGCAGGCGCTTCTCCCAACGGGAAGGAGCGATGGTATTCATGGCATAGTAGGAACTATCCCCCTCGTTAATTTTTACTAGATTCAAGGATTTGACATCCCGTGAAAGGGTGGACTGGGTAACGAGAACGCCATTGGCTTCAAGGGCCTCTTGGAGTTCTTGTTGGGTATGAATCCTACGCTCAGAAATGATAGAGCGGATCAAGCGGTGGCGGCTTTCAACTTTATTCATGAGAGACTCCTTTACTTGATGAACATAGCATCCCCAAAACTGAAGAACCGGTAGCGTTCTTGAATAGCATGGTGGTATGCTTCGAGGGTTAATTCACGGCCTGCAAAGGCAGAAACCAACATGACCAAAGTTGATTTTGGAAGGTGGAAGTTGGTTGAAAAGGCATCGACGACTTTCCATTCATAACCTGGTTTGATAAAAATATTGGTCCAACCTGAATCGGCCTGGATGTCTCCATCAAATTTGTTACCAATCGTTTCAAGGGTCCGAATAGAAGTCGTTCCGACGGCTACGATACGTTTCCCTGCAGCTTTTACCTGACGAAGGGTAGCAGCAGCTTCTTCAGAAAGTTGGTAAAATTCAGAGTGCATCTCATGGTCTTCAAGATTGTCCACGGATACTGGACGGAAGGTTCCTAGGCCCACATGAAGGGTCAAATAGACCAGGTGAACCCCTTTTGCTTCAATTTTTTGGAGCAATTCTTGGGTGAAATGAAGACCTGCCGTCGGAGCTGCAGCAGAACCATTTTCTTTGGCGTAAACGGTTTGGTAACGCTCGCGGTCAGCCAGTTTTTCATGGATATAGGGAGGAAGTGGCATTTCACCAAGGCTTTCCAAAACTTCTAAAAAGATCCCTTGGTAGTGGAAGCGAACGATACGGCCTCCGTGCTCTAATTCTTCCTCAACGGTTGCGGTCAACCGACCATCTCCGAAGCTGACTGTGGCCCCTACCTTTAAGCGTTTTGCAGGTTTTGCCAAGACTTCCCAACAGTCATCTTGCGTATTTTTAAGGAGAAGGAATTCGACGTGACCACCTGTTTCTGGTTTGACTCCATGAAGGCGGGCTGGTAGAACGCGCGTATTGTTCATGACAAGGGCATCTCCTGGCTCCAATTCATCCAAAATTGCATCAAAATGACGGTCTTGGAATTGCCCTGTTTTTCGATCAAGGATCAAGAGTTTAGAGGCATCTCGTTTTTCAAGAGGGGTTTGGGCAATCAGTTCTTCAGGCAAATCAAAGTCAAAGTCGTTGGTATTCATTTGCGCTCCTTTTATAATAAATTTGTGAGTAGATAGATGGTAGTCCCGACCGCTAAGAGCATCAGGCAGATTCCCATCAAAAAGATCAGGACCTTGAGAATCTTTCTTTGATGAATCAAGAAAGATAAGAGAAAGACAAGGAGTCCGATCAAAAAAATGATGAATAATAGTGATACAATCATACCTTTCATTATATCACGAATCGACTTGAAAATGAAAAAAATGCCAGAAAAAGATAGCGGTTTCACTTGACAAAAATTGGTCTATACCATATAATAAAAGCATAGAGAAATAGGAGGTCTATCCAATGAACATTATTGAAGTAAAGGACCAAATTGAAGGTGGAAAAGTTGCCTTTGATATATTAAAAGAAACCTTAAAGGAAGGTGCTCAAACCTTAGGTCTTGCGACTGGAAGCAGTCCCCTTGAGTTTTATAAACAAATTCGTGAAAGTGATCTGGATCTGTCTAATCTAATCAGTGTGAACTTAGATGAATACGTAGGGTTGACGGGAGATGATCCTCAATCTTATCGGTATTTTATGGAGAAAAACCTCTTTGATGCCAAACCATTCAAAGAAAGTTATCTCCCATCAGGTGTAGAAGAATCTGCCGATCAGGAAGTGATCCGTTATAACAAAATACTCGAAGACCATCCAGTGGACCTACAAATCTTGGGAATCGGACGCAATGGGCATATCGGTTTTAATGAGCCAGGGACATCCTTTGATAGTCAGACCCACTTAGTTCAGTTGGATGACTCTACCATTGAGGCTAATTCTCGTTTCTTTGATAAGATCGAAGATGTACCAACCCAAGCCATTTCGATGGGAATTGCCAATATCTTAGCAGCGAAATCGATTGTCTTGTTTGCCTATGGGGAATCAAAAGCCCAAGCAATCAAAGGTACAGTAGAGGGTGAAAGGACAGAAAAAGTGCCAGCTAGTGCCCTTCAAGGACATCCAAATGTGACCATTATTGCGGATAAGGAAGCCTTGAGCTTGTTAAGTCGATAAAAAACAGGACCTATCGCCGATTTATTCGGGCCAGATAGGTTTTTTTCTGCTTCAAAATATGGTACAATACAAGTAATTATCTGCTGGGATTAGCTCTTTTCATCTACTGGGAGACAAGAGGAAAGGGCATGAGGGCTAGAAGCTTATTTTAGCCTCCAGCTGATTAGTCTGTTATAAAGGAAAAGTTTATGATAAAAAAATATTTGATCCATATTTGCCTCCTTCTGAGTCTCTTATGCCAGCCAATTCTAGCGAGTGCGGATGAATTGGTGGATATGGCGCAAAAGATGTATCCAAATGACAATGTCCAAGCCATTAACCGTCCACATTCTTCGCTTATTATTGACGGAAATACGGGCAATGTTCTTTGGAAAGACAATATCGATGAAGTCAGAGATCCTGCCAGCATGAGTAAGCTCATGACGCTCTATCTCTTGTTTGAAGATATGGCAAATGGCAAGATCAGTAAGGATACAGTGATCAAGGCGACCGCTTCAGACCAAGCGATCGGAAAGATCTATGAGATCTCCAACAATAATATTGTTGCTGGGGTAGACTACACAATTCCTGAGTTGATTACCATGACAGTGGTTCCGTCCTCAAATGTATCGACCCTCATGTTGGCCAATCTCATGTCCAACAATGATCCAGATGCCTTTATCGAGCGCATGAATGCCAAGGCTAAGGAATTAGGGATGACCAATACGGTCTGGAATAACCCGAGTGGGGCGGCCATCTCCACCTTGCAGGGCTACTATCAGGTCAACAATTATCCAAATGATGCGGCCAACCAGACAACTGCGCGTGATTTAGGGATTCTGGTTTATCATTTTATCAATCAATACCCAGATATTTTAAACTATACCAATCAAGCACAAGTCACGGTCAAAAAAGGGACTCCATATGAGGAAACCTTTGATACCTACAATTATTCATTGCCAGGAGCCAAGTATGCCTTGAAAGGTGTGGATGGTTTGAAAACTGGTTCAAGCCCTCGTGGAGCTTTCAACTATATCGCGACCATCAAACGGGGCAATCAGCGCTTAATTGCTGTCATTATGGGCGTAGGAGATTGGGCAGACCAAGATGGGGAATATTACCGTCACCCGTTTGGCAATGCCTTGATCGAAAAAGCCTATAAAGATTTTGGCTATAAAAAATTGCTAGATGCAGGTGTCCAGAAGATTGACGGCAAGACCTATACACTTGAAAAACCCTTCTATGCAACGGTCAAAAGAGGTGCTAAAGAACCGACCCTTGCGGTAAAAGATGGCTATCTGACAGTAGATAATGATCTCTACACGTTGTCTGAAGGTATCCGAGATGATATGAAGGTAGAAGAAGGGGCCAAGCCAGAGCTTGTCAAAGAAACAGCAAGTGGGAAAAAGACAACGGCTAAGCACAGTAAATGGCTTTCGCTGGATCACTTCCTGATCTTGATTCCAATTCTCATTCTTGTCATCATTCTCTCGATTGAAAAACAAAGTCGTGAGAGACGCAAAAAAGAGGCTCAAAAGCGCTATAATAAAGAGTAAAATAAAACCTAACTGATTGTCAGTTGGGTTTTGTCATTGTCTCATTCCGATATTTTTAGAAAGGATTCATATGAAAAAATTCCGAAATTCTTATGCGGCTTATATGTTGCTCTATAGTTTTTATTTTATGTCCACATCTCTCTTTACGACCCTCATTTCCGTCTATTTGATGGGAAAGCACTATAGTGCAACCCAAGTGTCGACCTTGGTATCGGTTGCTTTTTTCTTATCCATGGTAGCCCAACCCTTCTTTGGTTATATCAATGAGCGATTTGGAATCGTAAAAATGACGACCCTCAGTCTGAGTGTGATCATTGGTGGTGTCTTCGGTTTTCTTTGGGCCCCCAATCTCTTTTGGCTGACCGTTTTTTATGGGATTGTTCTAGTCTGTTTGAATGTGACAGCTCCCATGATGGAAGTATTTGCAACACAAAGTCAATACGCTTTTGGGAAGATTCGCGTTTGGGGAACCATTGGCTACTCGGTCGGTGTCCAAATAGCCGGCTGGGTCTATCATCAGTTTAGCCCCCAAGCTGTTTATTATACGGTTTTGATCACCATTTTACTCAGCATTTTCTGTCTAAGTGCGGTTCGAATGAAGAAAAAAGAGACAGTCGTAGAAAAGGAAAAACACCCTGTCTCTATTCGTCCTCTTCTTCACAATGGACCTTATCTCCTCTTTATTGTGTTGATTGGCTTGGCTTCAGGGGTTGGAAATATTGGTCATACCTATATTCCTGAGCTACTCATGGATAGTGGTCTACCAGTCCATATTGCCTCTACGGTTGTAGCTATCTCCGTCGTAGTGGAAGCTCCCTTGATCTTTTTCTCTGATCGATTCATGGACCACTGGCCTTTACGGGTTTTGATCGCTCTTCCAATCGGGATTATTTTTGCTCAATATGTTGTCTACGCTCTTCCAAGTCCTGTCTTCTTAAAAGTGCTTTTGACTCTTTTAGCCAAGCATACAACAGGGATGGTTTTGATTATGGTCTCCTTACGGTTTATTGCCCAACAGGTGAATGGCAAAGACTTGGTTCTTGCCATGGCTATTGTCCAAGGAGCTCGTTATTTAGGAACCATTCTTTTACAACCTCTCGCAGCCCTCTGTATTGAAAGAGGTGGTTACCAAGTCATGAGTTTCTTTTTAGCAGGGGTTGTAGGGATCGTCTTTTTGCTGAGCTTTGCCTTAAAAATGCCCCAAGGGAAGGCTCACGGCCTTTTTGGTGGCAAAGTAGACTAATGAAATTGTTACAATTGTATGACTAATCATCGAGGAGTTGGACAGAAACACTGATTTCACAGTGTTTTGTCCAACTTTTTTGCTAATATTAAGAACTAGTGATTAATTTGACAGTCAAAGTATTCGATGGTAGAATGAGGTAAAATAAATATAAAGGAGACCATTTTATGAAAAAAATGATCTTATCGACAGCTGCTCTTTTGACGATTGTTTCCCTTGCTGCTTGTTCAAATAAACAAGACACAAAGAAGGAAACTTCAAATAGTCAATCAACTACTAAAGTGACGAGCAAATCTGCCAACACTTCAAAAAGCAAGGATACTTCAACAGATTCAGAAGAGACTTCATCTTCTAGCCTCTTAACAGACGCTGAAATCAGCAAGGCTAAAACAGTTGGAGACTTTAAAAAGTTGTTTGCAAAATTAATGGATCAATCTGTTTCTATTACTGAAGAAGCAGGTACTTCTGTGACAGGTTCTGCAAAAGAACAATACGATGCAATGATTAGTACCTTAAAGCAAGGATTAGAAAACCAAAAAGATATCTTTAATGAAGGCTTGGAAAGCATCGGTTCAGATAGCACAGTCGTTCCTAAAGAAGACCGTGAAGCTTTGATCGAAATCTTGAAAGATGCTCGTGAAGAGTTGGAAAGTACTCGTAAAGAAATGAAAGATATGCAGAAAGAATTGAGTAAATCTCCTGTTGCTGATGATTCTAGTGATGATTCAGATTCAGATTCTGAAGAATAAAAAGAAGAAAAGGTTGGAATTTCCAGCCTTTTTCCTATTTTTTTTTCGAATGATATAGATGAGGAGGTGGGCCTATGTTTATTGCCATGGATAACAATCAAAAGCGGTGGAACTGTATGGAAGAGATCCCAGCTGTGACAGAAGGTCCCTTCTATTGCTTGGCTTGTCATAGTCCAGTGCGTCTAAAAAATGGCTCGGTTCTACGGGCTCATTTTGCTCATATAAAATTACAGCATTGTCCCTATCATCACGAAGCTGAGAGTTTTGAACATCTGGAATTGAAAGCCAGTCTTTATGATTGGGCCTCTAAGGAGTCTCATACAGAGGTAGAAAGTTATTTAGCAGACTTTCAACAAATTGCCGATCTTTTGGTAGTAGACAAGAACTTAGCTTTGGAAGTGCAGTGCAGCTCCTTATCTTTAGAACGCTTGAAGGAGAGGAGCGATGCTTATCGATCCAACGGTTACCATGTCTATTGGTTACTTGGTAAAAAGTTGTGGCTCAAGGAAAGACTAACAAAGCTGCAGGCTGGCTTTCTTTATTTTAGTCAGAATCGAGGGTTCCATCTTTGGGAATTGGATCTGACAAAGAAAGAGCTACGTCTGCAATACCTCATCCATGAGGATTTACGAGGGCGATTGTATTATCAAACAGAAGTTTTCCCTTTTGGTCAAAGGTCTTTACTGGAAGTCTTACGGACCCCTTATCTTTCGCAACCCATGCAGCAAATGGCAGTCGAGCTCGATCGTACATTTTTAACCTATATACAGCAGCAACTCTTTTATCGTCATCCAAAGTGGCTGAAGCTTCAGGAAGAACTCTATATGCAGGGACACCATCTGATGGAACTGGGGCTGGATTTCTTTTATCCTCTTTGTCGTCCGATCCTTTCACAGAACTTGCTCCAAATTAAAGAGGATGTAGAAGGTTACTACCAGCAATTTATGACCTATTATCAGTCGCAAGGGATCCAACCCGTTCAGATCCTTTATCCCCCACGTTTTTATGCTCAACAGAAAAGCTAACTTTCTAAGATAGAAATCCTCCCGAAATGTTCATTTTTATGCTAAAATAATACCATTGGAGGATTAATCGAAATGGTAAAACAACGTAATGAAATTGATGAAAAATACCAATGGGATTTGTCGACAATTTTTGCGACAGATCAAGCTTGGGAAGAAGAAGCAGCAAGCTTAGCTACAGATATTAAAGCAGCAAGCCACTATTCTGGCCATTTGTTGGATTCAGCGCAAACACTGTTGGATACAACCAATGCATATTTGGAATTGAGTCGTCGTTTAGAAAAGGTCTACGTCTATGCCCATATGAAAAATGACCAAGACACACGAGTGGCTAAATACCAAGAGTACCAATCAAAAGGGATGTCTCTTTATAGCTTGTTAGGTGAAACCTTTGCCTTCTATGAGCCTGAATTCATGGCCATTACGGATGAGCAATACAAGACCTTTGTGAGTGAAGTTCCAGCCTTGGAACAATATGGTCATTATTTTGATCGTTTGCTAGAGAAAAAAGAACATGTCTTGTCTCAAAAAGAAGAGGAATTACTTGCAGGAGCTGGTGAGATCTTTGCGGCTGGGGGTGAAACCTTTGAAATCTTGGACAATGCAGATATTGTTTTCCCAACTGTGCATGATGACAAGGGCGAAGAGGTTCAATTAACCCATGGAAACTATATTTCTTTGGTAGAATCAAAAGATCGTGCCGTTCGTAAAGAAGCTTACGAAGGACTCTACAAGGTTTATGAACAGTACCAACATACCTATGCTAAAACCTTGCAAACCAATGTGAAAGTTCACAACTTTAATGCCAAAGTTCGCAAATTCTCATCTGCCCGTGGAGCGGCCCTTTCTGAAAACTTTGTACCAGAAAGTGTTTATGATAGCTTGGTGGCAGCGGTGAACAAACATTTGCCACTCTTGCAACGCTATGTGCAATTGCGTTCAAAAATTCTAGGAATCTCAGACTTGAAGATGTACGATATGTATACGCCATTATCCGATACAGACTACAAGTTTACCTATGAAGAATCATTGGCCAAAGCAGAAGAAGTCTTGGCTGTTTTGGGTGAGGACTACCTTTCTCGTGTGAAACGGGCCTTTAGCGAACGGTGGATCGACGTGCATGTCAACCAAGGAAAACGCTCAGGTGCCTATTCAGGTGGTTCTTATGATACCAATGCCTTCATGTTGTTGAACTGGCAAGATACATTGGATAATCTCTTCACCTTGGTGCATGAAACTGGTCACAGTATGCATTCTAGCTATACCCGTGAAACCCAGCCTTATGTCTATGGGGACTATTCTATCTTCCTTGCTGAAATTGCCTCAACAACCAATGAAAATATCCTGACCGAACGTCTGTTAGAAGAAGTAGAAGACGATGCAACTCGCTTTGCTATTTTGAATCACTTCTTGGATGGCTTCCGTGGAACCGTCTTCCGTCAAACCCAGTTTGCCGAATTTGAGCATGCTATTCATAAAGCAGACCAAGAAGGTACGGTATTGACTAGTGAGTTCTTGAATAACCTCTATGCAGAACTCAATGAGAAATACTACGGTCTTTCAAAAGATGACAACCCTGAAATCCAATATGAATGGGCTCGTATTCCTCACTTCTACTATAACTACTACGTTTTCCAATATTCAACAGGTTTTGCAGCAGCTTCAGCCTTAGCTGAAAAGATTGTTCATGGAACACAAGAAGATCGTGATAAATATATCGACTACTTGAAGGCTGGAAATTCTGATTATCCACTCAACGTCATCCGCAAAGCAGGTGTGGATATGGAAAAAGAAGACTACTTGGACGCAGCCTTTGCGGTCTTCGAACGTCGTTTGAATGAATTTGAAGCCCTAGTAGAAAAATTAGGACTCGCATAAGATGGTAGAGTCTTATAGTAAAAATGCCAACCACAATATGCGCCGGCCAGTGGTTAAAGATGAGATCGTTGACTTTATGCGCACGCGTCAAAAACCGGTAGCAGGTGCCTTGGAGGAGTTAGAAGCATTCGCCCGCAAGGAAAATATTCCGATTATTCCGCATGAAACGGTAGCTTACTTTAGACTACTCCTGCAAGCCCTACAACCAAAGAAAATCCTGGAAATTGGGACAGCAATTGGATTTTCAGCGCTCTTAATGGCTGAAAATGCTCCCGATGCACAAATTACCACTATTGATCGGAATGAAGAGATGATTGGCTTTGCCAAGGAAAATCTGGCTAAATACGATCAGAGAAAGCAAATCACCTTGCTTGAAGGAGATGCGGTAGATGTCTTGCAGGATTTAACAGAGACTTATGACTTTGTCTTTATGGACTCTGCTAAGTCTAAATACATCGTCTTTTTGCCACGAATTCTCGAACTCTTAGAGGTTGGGGGAATCGTGGTACTGGATGATATTTTCCAAGGAGGAGATGTTGCCAAGGACATCATGGAAGTGCGTCGTGGGCAACGAACCATTTACCGGGGGCTTCAGAATCTCTTTCATGCGACTCTCAATCATCCAGATTTGACCGCTAGTTTGGTGCCACTTGGAGATGGTATTTTGATGATTCGGAAAAATGCAGAGACGGTAACCTTGCCAGATCCTAGCTCTTTTTAGGTAAATTTAAGGTATTCTCTCTAATTTGTGGTAAAATAGAAGAAGTTTAAAAAGGAACGGAGAATAATTTTCATGAAGAAAAAACTTGTAGCGGGTGCTGTGACCTTGCTATCAGTCGTAACACTAGCAGCGTGTGCCAATGGCACAAACAAAGATATCGTGACCATGAAAGGGGACACGATCACAGTTTCTGATTTCTATAATGAAATCAAAACCAACCAAGGTGCTCAACAAGTTCTTTTCCAAATGACCATCAATAAAGTCTTTGAAAAAGAATATGGATCAAAAGTTTCTGATAAAGAAGTCGATAAAGAATTGGCTAAACAAAAGAAACAATTAGGTAACCAATTCGATGCATACTTGGCGCAACAAGGCTTGACGGAAGAAACAGCGAAGAAACAAATCCGTAGCAATATGTTGTTGGAATATGCAGTCAACCAAGCGGCTAAGAAAGATATCAAAGAGTCTGACTACAAGGCAGCTTTTGAATCTTACACACCAGAAGTAACAGCACAAATTATCAAGTTAGATTCAGAAGATAAAGCAAAAGAAGTGTTGGAAGCTGCTAAAGCGGAAGGTGCAGACTTTGCCCAAATCGCCAAAGACAATTCAACAGATACTGCTACAAAAGACAAAGGTGGCGAAGTCAAGTTCGATTCAGGAACAGCAGGTATCCCATCTCAAGTCAAAGAAGCTGCCTTTAAATTGGATGAAAACGGCATTTCAGATGTGATCACAGTTTCAGCAGGTCAAAACTATTCTGCTAGCTACTATATTGTCAAATTGAATAAGAAGACAGAAAAAGGCTCTGACTGGAAGAAATACGAAAAACGTTTGAAAGAGATCATTGTTGATGGTCGTAAGCAAGATACCAACTACATCCGTAGCATTATTGCAAAAGCGATGACCAATGCCAATATCAAGGTCAAAGATGATGCCTTCAAATCAACCTTCAACCAATATTTGCAAAATATCGGTGTTGAAACAAGTGATAGCAGTTCATCATCTAAAAAATAGTTGACGGTTCCTTTTGGAACTTGTATAATGAAATAGTTGAGAATAAATCATTGTTACTCGGAATCAGAGAAGTGGCGGGGGTGCGAGCCATGGAAGAGAAATGATTTTGCTACTCGGCTGAGACAATTGCATATAAAATGAAGAATGACAAGTTCATTGAATGAAGGTGGTACCGCGGTTTTTCGCCCTTCGTTTAGTGGCTTGTCTTTTGTTTATGGGCAGTTGTCTGGAGCTTTTTAAAGGAGATCAAAAGATGCGAACCTATCAAGTGAAACAAAAATTTCGATTGGGTGGCGAGCGGTTCGATATCAAAGATGAGTTGGGAAATGTTGAATACCAGGTTGAGGGATCTTTTCTTAAGATTCCCAAGACTTTTACCATCTATGATAAGAATGGACAAGAAGTGAGCCACATTACTAAAAAAACAATCAGCTTTCTTCCCAAGTTTGTGGTTGAGTTGAAGGATGGGGACCGCTTTTTTATCCATAAAAAACTGACGCTCTTTAGAGACAAATACGATATCGAAGATTTGGGACTGCGGGTACAAGGAAATATCTGGGACCTAGAATTCAAATTATTCGATGATCGGGATCAAATCGTCGCTGAGATTAGCAAGGAACTCTTTCATCTAACCTCTACCTACCAAGTATCGGTGTATGAGGATGAATACGCTGATTTAGTCATCTCACTTTGTGTCGCCATCGATTATGTCGAAATGTTAGAAGCTGGCGCAAATTAATCTTAAAAAAATTAGGAGACAAATATGAAACAATTATCTAGTGCACAAGTCCGCCAAATGTGGCTTGATTTCTGGGCAAGCAAAGGTCACTCTGTAGAACCATCTGTTAGCTTGGTTCCAGTAAACGATCCAACACTTTTGTGGATCAACTCAGGGGTTGCCACTCTTAAGAAATACTTCGATGGAACCATCAAACCTGAAAATCCACGGATTACCAATGCTCAAAAAGCCATCCGTACCAATGATATCGAAAACGTAGGGAAAACTGCTCGTCACCATACCATGTTTGAAATGTTGGGGAATTTCTCAATCGGAGATTACTTCCGTGATGAAGCCATTACGTGGGCTTATGAACTTTTGACAAGTCCGGAATGGTTTGACTTCCCCAAAGACAAACTTTACATGACCTATTACCCTGACGACAAGGATTCATACAACCGTTGGATCGCTGTTGGGGTAGATCCAAGTCACTTGATCCCAATCGAAGACAACTTCTGGGAAATCGGTGCGGGGCCTTCTGGACCAGATACAGAAATCTTCTTTGACCGTGGAGAAGCCTTTGACCCTGAAAATATCGGTCTTCGTCTGCTTGCAGAAGATATCGAAAACGACCGTTACATCGAAATCTGGAACATTGTCTTGTCACAATTTAACGCTGACCCAGCAGTTCCTCGTAGCGAATACAAGGAATTACCACACAAGAACATTGATACGGGCGCTGGTTTGGAACGTTTGGTAGCCGTTATCCAAGGAGCGAAGACCAACTTTGAAACAGACCTCTTCATGCCGATCATCCGTGAAGTGGAAAAGATGTCTGGTAAAACCTATGATCCAGATGGCGATAACATGAGCTTCAAGGTGATTGCTGACCACATCCGTTCGCTTTCATTTGCGATTGGAGATGGGGCTCTTCCAGGTAATGAAGGACGCGGTTACGTTCTTCGTCGTCTCCTCCGTCGTGCTTCCATGCATGGTCAAAAATTGGGGATCGAAGGAACCTTCTTGTATAAATTGGTTCCAACTGTTGGGAAGATCATGGAAAGCTACTACCCAGAAGTACTTGAAAAACAAGACTTTATTGAAAAAATCATCAAGAGTGAAGAAGAATCATTTGCTCGTACCTTGAACTCTGGTCAACACTTTGCCCAAACTATCGTTGAAGACTTGAAAGCCAAAGGTCAAACAGTGATTGCTGGTCAAGATGTCTTTAAACTTTATGATACATACGGATTCCCAGTAGAATTGACAGAAGAAATCGCTGAAGAAGCTGGAATGACGGTCGATCGTGACGGTTTTGAAGCGGCTATGAAGGAACAACAAGAACGGGCGCGTGCATCTGCTGTCAAAGGTGGATCTATGGGGATGCAAAATGAAACCCTTCAAAACATTACAGTTGAAAGTAGCTTCAACTACAATGCCAGCCAATTGCCTTCTAAGTTGGTGGCTATCGTAGCAGATAATGCTGAAGTAGAGGCTGTTTCAGAAGGAACTGCATCACTGATCTTTGCAGAAACTCCATTCTACGCTGAAATGGGTGGACAAGTTGCGGACCATGGTCAAATCTTGGATGCTACAGGAAATGTCGTAGCTACTGTAACAGATGTACAAAAGGCACCAAATGGACAACCACTTCATACTGTTGAAGTTCTTGCTCCTCTTGCCTTGAACCAAGAATACACCTTGGCGATCGATACCAATCGTCGTCATCGTGTCATGAAGAACCACACTGCAACTCACTTGCTCCATGCCGCTCTTCACAATATCCTTGGTAACCACGCAACCCAAGCAGGATCTCTCAACGAAGTAGAATTCCTTCGCTTTGACTTTACCCACTTCCAAGCCGTAACTCCTGAAGAATTGCGCGCTATTGAACAACAAGTCAATGAAAAGATTTGGGAAGCGATCGCAGTCGAAACGATTGAAACAGATATAGATACTGCTAAAGAAATGGGAGCCATGGCCCTCTTTGGTGAAAAATACGGTAAAGAAGTCCGTGTTGTCACTATCGGTGATTACTCAGTAGAGCTTTGTGGTGGTACTCACGTAGGTAACACTTCTGAAATTGGACTCTTCAAGATTGTCAAAGAAGAAGGGATCGGATCAGGAACTCGTCGTATCTTGGCAGTGACTGGTAAGGAAGCCTTCGAAGCTTATCGTGAACAAGAAGATGCACTGAAAGCAGTCGCAGCAACCTTGAAAGCACCTCAACTCAAAGAAGTCCCTCACAAGGTTGAAGGTCTTCAAGAACAACTCCGTCAATTGCAAAAAGAAAATGCAGAATTGAAGGAAAAAGCAGCAGCAGCGGCAGCAGGCGATGTCTTCAAGAATGTTCAAGAAGCAAACGGCCACCGTTACATTGCCAGCCAAGTTTCTGTTTCAGACGCAGGTGCTCTTCGTACCTTTGCGGATAACTGGAAACAAAAAGATTACTCTGATGTGCTTGTTCTTGTCGCAGCCATCGGTGACAAGGTCAATGTCCTTGTAGCCAGCAAGACAAAAGAAGTCCATGCAGGTAATGTGATCAAAGAATTGGCTCCAATCGTCGATGGACGTGGTGGTGGTAAACCAGACATGGCCATGGCAGGAGGAAGCAACCAAGCGAAGATCCAAGAATTGTTGGATGCCGTAGCAGGTAAATTGTAATAATAGGAGAGGTTGGATGTTTGTTCAACCTCTTTTTTCAAAAAAGAAGCAGATCCAATTAGAAAAAGATTGCAACAAAAAAACCTTTCCGTCTGGAAAGGTTTTTGTCTTATAGTCCGTAGTTATAATCGTCATCCTGCATGGCTTCTACTTCACCGAGAAGGTAACCATTTCCGACTTGAGAGAAGAAGTCGTGGTTAGAGGTACCGGTTGAGATTCCGTTCATGACGATTGGGTTAACGTCATCTGCTGAGTCTGGGAAAAGCGGATCTTGTCCCAAGTTCATGAGGGCTTTATTGGCATTGTAGCGAAGGAAGGTTTTGACTTCCTCTGTCCAGCCCACTCCGTCATAGAGGCTCTCTGTGTAGCCTTCTTCATTCTCATAGAGGGTGTAGAGAAGATCATACATCCATTCTTTGAGTTTCTCTTGTTCTTCTTCTGGTAATTCGTTAAATCCAAGTTGGAACTTGTAGCCGATATAGGTTCCGTGAACTGATTCGTCCCGGATGATCAACTTGATGATTTCAGCTACGTTGGCCAATTTGTTGTTTCCAAGATAGTAGAGAGGTGTGAAGAAACCAGAGTAGAAGAGGAAGGTTTCAAGGAAAACGCTGGCGACTTTCTTTTCAAGAGGGGTCCCATTGAGATAGATTTCGTTGATGATTTCTGCCTTCTTTTGAAGGAAAGGATTGGTGTTGGTCCATTCGAAAATCTCTTCGATTTCTGACTTAGTATTCAAAGTAGAAAAGATAGAAGAGTATGACTTAGCATGGACAGATTCCATAAATTGGATGTTGTTAAAGACAGCTTCTTCATGGGGAGTACGAATATCCGCACGAAGAGCCTGAACACCTGTTTCAGATTGCATGGTATCTAGAAGAGTTAATCCCCCAAAGACTTTACCAACTAGGTCTTTTTCTTTATTCGACAACTTTCTCCAGTCATCCAAGTCGTTTGACAAAGGGATACGTGTATCCAACCAGAATTGCTCTGTCAGTTTTTCCCAGGTCGATTTATCGATGACATCTTCGATCGCATTCCAGTTAATGGCTTTGTAGTATGTTTCCATTTGCATCACTTTCTTTTTCTATTCATTCAATCGTTACTATTCTACCATAAATTGATAGAATACCGCACAAAAAGTCGGCGAACCGACTTTTGATAGCTATCTAGGATAGCGGATTAGATGACACAGCTTTCACATTGGTTGGCGCCAACTTCTCCACCATCATCTGTAAAGGTACGGACGTAGTAGATAGACTTGATACCCTTGTTAAAGGCGTAGTTTCGAAGGATAGACAAGTCACGAGTGGTTTGTTTGTTTTCAGTTTTCCATTCGTAAAGACCCTTTGGAATATCGCTGCGCATAAAGAGAGTCAGTGAAAGACCTTGGTCTACATGCTCAGTTGCAGCAGCATAGACATCGATGACTTTTCTCATATCCATGTCGTAGGCAGAAGTGTAGTAAGGAATCGTTTCCGTTGACAATCCTGCTGCAGGGTAGTAGATCTTACCGATTTTCTTCTCTTGACGTTCTTCAATCCGTTGTGTAATTGGGTGGATAGAAGCAGATACGTCATTGATGTAGCTGATAGATCCATTTGGTGCGACAGCCAAGCGGTTTTGGTGGTAAAGACCATCTGCTTGAACTTTAGCACGCAGTTCTGCCCAATCCTCTGCACTTGGGATAAAGATATCTTTAAAGAGTTCTTTGACGCGATCAGATTTTGGTACAAATTCTCCAGTCGTGTACTTATCAAAGTAAGTACCGTTGGCATAGTCTGATTTTTCGAAGTTGTGGAAGGTAACACCACGTTCGCGCGCAATGTTATTTGATTCTACGAGAGTCCAGTAGTTCATGAGCATGAAGTAGATACTTGTGAACTCAACAGACTCAGGTGATCCGTATTCAATCAATTGTTGCGCAAGGTAGCTGTGAAGTCCCATAGCTCCAAGTCCGAACGAATGCGCCAGTTTATTTCCGTGGTCAATAGTTGGAACGGCTACGATATGAGAGCTATCTGTAACGAAGGTCAAAGCACGAACCATGGCACGAATCGAACGACCAAAATCAGGTGAAGTCATCATGTTAACTACGTTGGTTGAACCAAGGTTACATGAGACGTCTGTTCCCATTTGGACAAATTCTTGGGCATCGTTGATCAAGCTTGGTTCTTGAACCTGGAGGATCTCTGAACACAAGTTACTCATGATGATTTTTCCATCAACAGGGTTTGCCCGGTTAGCAGTATCAATGTTGACTACATATGGATAGCCAGATTCTTGTTGCAATTTAGAAATTTCAGTTTCTAAATCACGTGCCTTAATTTTTGTCTTGCGGATATTTGGATTAGCAACCAACTCATCGTATTTTTCAGTGATGTCGATGTAGTTAAATGGTACTCCGTATTCACGTTCCACAGAGTATGGGCTGAAGAGGTACATTTCTTCATTTTTACGAGCCAATTCATAGAATTTGTCTGGCACGACTACCCCAAGTGAGAGAGTCTTCACCCGAACTTTTTCATCAGCATTTTCTTTCTTAGTAGAAAGAAAGGCAATGATGTCTGGGTGGAAGACGTTGAGGTAAACCACCCCAGCCCCTTGGCGTTGTCCCAATTGGTTAGAGTAAGAGAAGCTATCTTCAAAGAGTTTCATAACAGGTACGACCCCAGAAGCGGCTCCTTCATACCCTTTGATTGGTGCTCCAGCTTCACGAAGGTTGCTGAGGGAAATCCCAACCCCACCACCGATACGTGAAAGTTGAAGGGCAGAGTTGATGGAACGTCCGATCGCATTCATATCATCAGTTACTTGGATCAAGAAACATGAAACCAATTCTCCACGGCGGGCACGACCAGCATTTAAGAAAGAAGGAGTAGCTGGTTGGTAGCGTTGGTGGATAATTTCGTTTGCGATGTCTCGTGCGATAGCTTCATTTCCATCTGCAAAATAGAGAGCATTGAAGAAGACACGGTCTTCCATGCTTTCAAGATAGTATTCTCCATCATTTGTTTTCAAAGCGTATTGGTTATAGAATTTGTAGGCCGCCATGAAGGACTTGAATTGGAAGTTTTGGTCTTTGATAAATTGGGCCAATTCCTCTAAAAATTCAGGACGGTATTTCTCGATAAAAGCTCTCTCAATGTAATTGTGCTCGAGAAGGTACTGAATCTTGTCTGAAATCGAGTCAAAGGCTTTAGTATTTGGTACAACATTTTCTTTAAAGAACGCATCCAAAGCTTCTTTATCTTTATGAAGCATGATTTGGCCGTTTACTGGACGGTTGATTTCATTGTTAAGACGAAAATACGTCACATCTTCAAGAGATTTTAATCCCATAATAATCCTTTTCTAGTTCAAAAAATGAAGAGGAGAAGTCCTCTCTTTCCAAGTAAAAAGTCTAGTGTTAGGTTGCTAACGCTAGACCCTATTTAAGCAAAATACTGTGTTTATTATGAAAGTTTCTTCAACTTAGCTGGTTGAAAACCAGAAAATACTTCATCCGGTGTTTGAATAACTGGAGCAGCATTGAAGCCAAGGTTCTTAACATGCTCTACAAATTCTGGCTGTTCGTCTAAGTTAATTTCGCGGTATTCCACATGATTGCTATCAAGGAATCGCTTGGTCATTTTGCATTGAACACAATTATTTTTTGAATAAATGGTTACCATTTCTTTTCCGTTCTCCTATCGAAATATAAATCTGTAAACAGTATAAACAAAATCCAGCAACTTGTCAACAAAATAAAACTAAATATTGTGCAAAGATATGAAATGGAGTTTTCAAAGCACAATATATTGTGGTGAGTGAAAAGCGTGAAAATCGAAGAAATGGGATAGGAATAGGCTTTAAAGCATCTTTAATTAGTTATAATTTTTTGGTGAATCAATATCCTGTGGTTCAAGAGCTTCTTTTCATTGAAAGCGGAGGAAAATGTTACTTATAATATAGTAGAAAATTGAAAAGATATTTCCTCTGTTCTTCAGGTGCTTCTTAAAATGTATCTAAATTGGGATTTTTCGCAGTCTTTTTCTGTAAGTCAGTGATAAAAATCTTGAAAAAAATTTCAAAAGATGATATAATACCAAATTGTAAGGGTTATCAAAAGGTAACTCAAAAACTATTTTTAAAAAGGAGAGTCAAACTATGGCTTCTAAAGATTTCCACATCGTGGCAGAAACAGGTATCCACGCACGTCCAGCAACTTTGTTGGTTCAAACTGCTAGCAAATTTGCTTCAGATATTACTCTTGAATACAAAGGTAAATCAGTTAACTTGAAATCAATCATGGGTGTTATGAGCCTTGGTGTTGGTCAAGGAGCAGACGTTGTAATCTCTGCAGAAGGTGCTGACGCTGATGATGCTATCGCAGCTATCTCAGAAACAATGACTAAAGAAGGATTGGCTTAAAATATGACAAAAATGCTAAAAGGAATTGCAGCATCTGACGGTGTTGCCGTTGCTAAGGCATATTTGCTCATTCAACCAGACTTATCATTTGAGACTGTTTCAGTCGAAGATACAAGTGCAGAAGAAGCTCGTTTGGATGCAGCTCTTGAAGCTTCACAAAACGAGCTTTCTCTTATTCGGGAGAATGCAGTAGCAAGCCTTGGTGAAGAAGCAGCGCAAGTTTTTGATGCGCATATGATGGTTCTTGCTGACCCTGAAATGATTGGTCAGATCAAAGAAACGATTCGTACGAAAAAAATCAATGCAGAAGCTGGCTTGAAAGAAGTCACTGACATGTTCATTGCGATCTTTGAAGGAATGGAAGACAATCCTTACATGCAAGAACGTGCAGCAGATATTCGTGACGTTACCAAACGTGTCCTTGCCAACTTGCTTGGTAAAAAATTGCCAAACCCTGCTTCTATCAATGAAGAAGCAATCGTGGTTGCGCATGACTTGACTCCATCTGATACAGCACAGTTGAACAAAAAGTATGTAAAAGCTTTTGTTACGAATATCGGTGGACGTACCAGTCACTCAGCTATCATGGCTCGTACACTTGAAATCGCAGCTGTTCTTGGTACAAATAACATCACAGAACTTGTCAAAGATGGCGATGTTTTGGCTGTTTCAGGGATCACTGGTGAAGTAGTGATCAACCCTACTGAAGAACAAATCGCAGAGTTCAAAGCAGCTGGTGAAGCTTATGCGAAACAAAAAGCTGAATGGGCTCTCCTTAAAGATGCGAAAACAGTGACTGCTGATGGAAAACACTTCGAGTTGGCTGCCAACATCGGTACACCTAAAGATGTTGAAGGTGTAAACGATAATGGTGCAGAAGCTGTTGGTCTCTATCGTACAGAATTCTTGTACATGGATTCTCAAGACTTCCCTACAGAAGATGACCAATACGAAGCTTACAAAGCTGTTCTTGAAGGTATGAACGGTAAACCTGTGGTTGTTCGTACAATGGATATCGGTGGGGATAAAGAACTTCCTTATTTCGACCTTCCTAAAGAAATGAACCCATTCTTAGGTTTCCGTGCTTTGCGTATTTCTATCTCTGAAACTGGTAACCAAATGTTCCGCACACAATTGCGTGCCTTGCTTCGTGCATCTGTTCACGGTAAATTGCGGATCATGTTCCCAATGGTTGCTTTGTTGACTGAGTTCCGTACAGCTAAAGGTATTCTTGAAGAAGAAAAAGCGAAATTGCTTGCTGAAGGTGTTGCTGTGGCAGATGATATCCAAGTAGGGATCATGATTGAAATCCCAGCTGCTGCGATGCTTGCGGACCAATTTGCTAAGGAAGTTGATTTCTTCTCAATTGGTACAAACGACTTGATCCAATACACAATGGCTGCTGACCGTATGAACGAACAAGTTTCATACCTTTACCAACCATATAACCCATCTATCCTTCGTTTGATCAACAACGTGATCAAGGCGGCTCACGCTGAAGGCAAATGGGCTGGTATGTGTGGTGAAATGGCCGGTGACCAAACTGCTGTTCCACTTCTTGTCGGAATGGGCTTGGATGAGTTCTCTATGTCAGCTACATCTGTCCTTCGTACACGTAGCTTGATGAAGAAACTCGACACAGCTAAAATGCAAGAATACGCTAACCGTGCTCTTACTGAATGTTCAACAATGGAAGAAGTTCTTGAACTTTCAAAAGAATACGTGAACGTAGACTAAGAATTCAACAAGACTAAGACAAATCTGTCTTAGTCTTTTTTTACATTGTTCATAAAAATGTTCATTTTATTCGTAATAAACTAGTTAGTAATAAAAATAGTGATTTAAATGTTCGGTTTTTGTTTGATTTTCCTCGTATATATAGTATAATCGTAAGTAAGATAAGGAGGATGACCAAGGAAGGATCGAAAAGGTTCGGGAAAGAAAATGGAAAAACTTTTCCTGATAATTTTACATGATTTTACAGGAATCAACTTGAAAATTAAGTGATTTTATAGTAGAATAATACCAAATAGAAAACGCTTTCAAAAAACAAAGAGGTGAGTATATGGATAGAAGCACAGACTTATGGACATTTGGAAGAGGGGATAATTTCCATCTTCAAGAGTACTTAGGAGCTCACAAGGAAACAAGGGGAGAACAAGAAGGCTTTACCTTCCGTGTTTGGGCTCCCAATGCTCAGGCGGTGGATCTGATTGGTGATTTCACTGATTGGGAAGCTCGTAAAATTCCAATGGTTCGTAATGAAGGAGGCGTCTGGGAAGTCTTCTGTTCCGATGCAAAAGAGGGAGATATATACAAGTATTTGGTGACTCGACAAAATGGTCATCAGGTGCAAAAAATCGATCCTCTAGCATTATGGATGGAAAAGAGACCCAATACAGGATCTATTATTAAGACCATTCCAGAGAAAAACTGGAAAGATGGTCTCTGGAGAGCACGCCGCAAAAAACTTGGTTTTAAGGAACGACCTGTTAATATTTATGAGGTTCACGCAGGATCGTGGAAACGTAATGAGGATCACAGTTCCTATACCTTCAAACAACTAAAAGAAGAATTGATTCCATATTTGGTGGAGATGAACTACACCCACGTGGAATTTATGCCAGTGATGGCCCATCCATTGGGCTTGAGTTGGGGCTATCAGCTCATGGGATATTTTGCACTCGAGCAGACTTATGGTAGCCCAGAAGAGTTTCAAGACTTCGTGGAAGAATGCCACCTCAACAATATCGGAGTGATCGTGGATTGGGTACCAGGACATTTCATTATCAATGATGATGCCTTGGCTTATTATGATGGAACACCAACCTTTGAATACCAGGATGAACATCGTGCTCATAACTACGGATGGGGAGCCTTGAACTTCGATTTAGGGAAGAATCAAGTCCAGTCATTCTTGATTTCTAGTTTGAAGTTTTGGATTGATACCTATCATTTAGATGGGATTCGGGTCGATGCTGTGAGCAATATGCTCTATCTTGACTACGATAGCGGTCCATGGACACCAAATATTGATGGTGGAAACCTCAACTACGAAGGCGTTCATTTCCTTAGACGGTTGAATGCGATTATCAAGAACGAACACCCAGATGTCATGATGATTGCAGAAGAAAGTTCTGCTGGTCAAAAGATCACGGGTCCTGAAGAAGAAGGTGGACTTGGCTTTGACTATAAATGGAATATGGGGTGGATGAATGATATCCTTCGATTCTACGAAGAAGATCCCATCTACCGGAAATTTGACTTTAACCTGGTAACCTTTAGTTTCATGTATGCATTTTCTGAAAACTTCTTACTACCATTTTCACATGATGAAGTGGTGCATGGTAAGAAGAGTTTGATGCATAAGATGTGGGGAGATCGTTACAATCAATTTGCTGGACTCCGTAACCTCTTGACCTATCAGATTTGCCATCCAGGTAAGAAATTACTCTTTATGGGTTCAGAATTTGGTCAATTTTTGGAATGGAAGTCAGAAGAGCAATTGGAATGGGGCAATCTAGAGGATGAAATGAATGCTAAGATGCGTCGTTTCACTTCTCAGCTCAATCATTTCTACAAAGAACACAAGGAATTGTGGGAGATTGATGATAGCTTTGATGGCTTAGAGATTATTGATGCAGATAACCGGGATCAGAGCGTCTTGTCTATGATCCGGAAAAATCGTAAAGGCGATCTTTTGGTGTGCGTCTTCAATATGGCACCAGTAGAACGCAAGGACTTTACGATTGGTGTGCCTGTATCAGCGGTCTATGAAGAAATTTGGAATACAGAATTAGAAGAATGGGGAGGTGTCTGGAAAGAGCACAATCCGACAGTTCAGTCTCAAGATGGACTGTGGAAGGATTATGAACAAACTTTGACCTTTACTTTGCCGGCTTTAGGGGCTAGCATTTGGAAGGTGAAACGGAAGGTTCGCAAAACGAAATCTAAAACATCAGATAAAAAATGATGATCGGTTGACTCTAAGGGAGTCCAAGCTTTAAAAAGAGGAAGTAGTCAATGAAGAATGAAATGCTCGCTTTAATTCTTGCCGGAGGGCAAGGAACACGTCTTGGAAAATTAACCAAAAACATCGCGAAACCTGCGGTTCAATTTGGTGGGCGCTATCGGATTATCGATTTTGCTCTCTCAAACTGTGCCAACTCAGGAATTCACAATGTTGGTGTGATTACACAGTATCAACCACTTGCCCTTAACAGCCATATTGGGAATGGTTCCAGCTGGGGCTTGGATGGAATCAATACAGGTGTGTCTATTCTCCAACCTTATTCAGCTAGTGAAGGAAATCGGTGGTTCGAAGGAACTAGTCATGCGATTCTCCAAAATATCGATTATATCGACAGCATCAATCCGGAATATGTCTTGATTCTATCTGGGGACCACATCTACAAGATGGATTATGATGACATGCTTCAAGCACACAAGGATAATAACGCAAGCTTGACTGTTGCCGTCCTAGATGTCCCTTTGAAGGAAGCAAGCCGTTTTGGAATCATGAATACAGATGCTAATAATCGGATTGTCGAATTTGAAGAAAAACCAGCGGAACCAAAATCTACCAAGGCTTCCATGGGGATTTACATCTTTGACTGGGCTCGTCTGCGCAATATGTTAGTTGCTGCTGAAAAGAGCGATATCGATATGTCAGACTTCGGTAAAAATGTCATTCCAACGTATCTAGAATCAGGCGAAAGTGTTTATGCTTATGAATTCAATGGTTATTGGAAAGACGTTGGTACGATTGAGTCTCTTTGGGAAGCCAATATGGAATATATCGATCCAAATAATGCCTTGGATAGTCGCGATCGTCACTGGAAAATCTATTCACGCAACCTTATTTCACCACCAAACTTCTTTGGGGAACATGCTCACATCGAAGATTCTCTTGTAGTCGATGGTTGTTTGGTAGACGGTACAGTCAAACACTCCATCTTATCAACAGAAGCTCAAGTTCGTGAAGGAGCAGTTGTTGAAGATGCTGTCGTGATGAGCAATGCCGTTATCGGTAAAGGAGCTGTCGTGAAACGCGCGATTATCGGAGAAGGTGCAGTCATTGCAGACGGTGTCGTGATTGATGGAACAGAGGAAGTACAAGTTGTCGGTTACAATGAAAAAGTGGGGGTAGCAACAGATGAAGATTGATAAATATTCAGCCATTTTAGGAAATACAGTTGGGTATCATGATATGTCCACTTTGACCAGCCATCGTCCGGTAGCATCCCTACCATTTGATGGGAAATACCGCTTGATTGACTTCCCGTTGTCTAGTCTTGCGAATGCTGGTATTCGTAGTGTTTTTGGGATTTTCCAACAAGAAAATATTAGTTCGGTCTTTGACCATATTCGTTCAGGTCGTGAATGGGGCTTGTCTACTTTATTGAGCCACTATTACCTCGGAATCTATAATACTCCAGTTGAAAATACAACGGTAGGGCCAGAATACTACCAACAATTATTGACCTATTTGAAACGGTCTGGTTCCAACCAAACAGTTGCTTTAAACTGTGATGTTTTGATGAATATTGACCTCAATCAGATTTTCCACCTTCATAATACCATCGATCGTCCGATTACAGTGGTTTATAAGAAGTTGCATCTTCAAAATATCTCTGAAGTCAATGCTGTCTTGGAAATTGATGAATCAGACCATGTTACAGATCAAAAACTTTTTGATGGTAAGAATCCGGATGAAGTCTACAACATGTCAACAGATGTCTTTATTGTGGACACTCCTTGGTTGATTGAAAAAATTGAAGAAGAAGCTAAGAAAGAATACCCACAAAAATTGCGCTATATCTTGCGTGATTTGGCGGTGGAATACAATGCTTTTGCCTTTGAATATACAGGTTACTTAGCCAATATTCATTCAGTTGAATCTTACTACCATGCAAACTTGGATATGTTGGAAAACCAAAAATTCATGAAGCTCTTTTCACCAAATCAAAAAGTGTATACGAAAGTGAAGAATGAAGAACCAACGTATTATTCCAAGACATCACATATTAAAACGTCTCAATTTGCTTCAGGTAGTATTGCAGAAGGAACCGTTGAACGTTCCATTGTTTCACGTCGGGTACGCCTTCATGAAGGTTCAGAGGTCCGCAGTAGTCTTCTCTTCCCTGGTGTAGTGGTTCGTGAAAATGCAATCGTTGAACATGCTATCCTGGATAAGGGGGTCGAAGTGGCTGCTGGCGTGACGATTCGTGGTACAGAGGAAACACCTGTCGTGGTTAAAAAAGGAACGATTGTTACAGAGGATATTGTCTAATGAAACTATTATTTGTTGCAGCTGAAGGAGCACCGTTTTCTAAAACAGGTGGTTTGGGAGACGTTATTGGCGCTCTTCCTAAATCCTTAGCGAAAAGTGGTCATGATGTGCGCGTGATCCTCCCTTACTATGATATGGTAGAGGCTAAGTTTGGAGATCAAATCGAAGATGTCTTGCATTTTGAGACCAAGGTTGGCTGGAGAAGTCAATATGTTGGTGTGAAACGCATTGTGCGCGATGGAGTCACCTTTTACTTTATTGATAACCAACACTATTTCTTTAGAGGTCATGTCTATGGTGACTTCGATGATGGGGAACGCTTTGCCTTCTTCCAGCTCGCGGCCTTAGAAACGATGGAACGGGTTGACTTCATTCCAGATGTTCTTCATGCCCATGATTACCATACGGCGATGATTCCTTTCTTGCTGAAGGAAAAATACCGTTGGATTCAAGCTTATCATGGAATTAAAACAGTATTGACTATCCATAATTTGGAATTTCAAGGTCAGTTTGACCCAGGAATGTTGTGGGATCTATTCGGAGTTGGATTTGAACGCTATGCAGATGGAACGCTTCGTTGGAATGATTGTCTGAACTGGATGAAAGCCGGTATTCTATATGCTGACCGTGTAACAACCGTTTCTCCTAGCTATGCGCATGAGATTATGACTGCTGAATATGGTTGTGGCTTGGATCAGATCCTTCGGATGGAGTCTGGCAAGGTGACCGGAATTGTAAACGGGATTGATGCGGATCTGTATAATCCTGAAACGGATCCACTCTTGACCTATCACTTCAGTCTCTCAGATCTTTCAGGTAAAGCAGCTAGCAAATGTGCTCTTCAAGAACGTGTCGGTCTGCCTGTTCGCGATGATGTACCTTTGTTTGGAATCGTCTCTCGTTTGACACGTCAAAAAGGTTTTGATGTTGTAGTAGAAGAGTTGCATCAACTCTTGCAAAAGGATATTCAGATTGTCTTGCTCGGTACAGGAGATCCTGGATTTGAAAATGCCTTTGCTTGGTTTGGTCAAGCCTACCCAGACAAACTTTCAGCCAACATCACCTTTGATGTTCAATTGGCCCAAGAAATCTATGCAGCGTCAGATGTCTTCTTGATGCCAAGCCGCTTTGAACCATGTGGCCTTTCTCAAATGATGGCCATGCGCTATGGAACCCTTCCTTTAGTACATGAAGTCGGCGGACTTCGTGATACGGTTCAACCGTTTAATGCTGTTGATGGAAGTGGAACAGGCTTTAGCTTCAATAATTTGTCTGGCTATTGGTTTAACTGGGCAGTTGATGAAGCCTTGGCTGTCTACTACAATGACAAACAGGCTTGGTATGGTCTGCAAGAGCAAGCTATGACGCGTGACTTCTCATGGGATACGGCTAGTCAACGATACAATGATTTGTACCAATCCTTATAAATAGATCTATAATACAAACGCCTTTCGAGGCGTTTTTTGGTTTGCTTTCTTCCTATAAAGAAAACGGTTTATTTTTTTGAGTTTTAGAGCTTGCTAAAATAGAAGAAAAAAGATAAGATAGGTAAAGGTAAAAAATCCCGGGAAGGTTCTTATTTCTGGAAAGGATCCCATCCTCTCTAAAAATAATCAGGTCCCTGCTCGAGGGTTAAATATTACTATATAGGAATTTTAGGATGAAAAAAGCGAAACAAACGTTTGAAAAAATGACCAAATATTCGATTCGAAAATTATCTGTCGGTGTTGGTCCGGTAGCCATTGGAGCCTTTTTATTAGGAGGAAGCCTGTTAGGGGCTCGTCCTGTACATGCAGATCAGGTGACCCTACCTGCTCATGTGCACTTAGGATATGTGACAGAAGAAGAGCTAACCGCTGAAGAAAAAGCACAGGTGATTCATGCAATCCCTGAAGCATATCAAAATGAAGATACTTTCTATCTTGTCTATAAGAAGAAGGAAGCAAGTCAGTCGGTTCTTCCTCAAACAGGAAGTCAGGAAGTTGCCCTCTTTGGCCTAAGTCTAGCCACTGCTTCCTTTGCGGTCCTCTTACTCTCTAAAAAGCACCGGAAGAAGGTCATGGGCGTCCTTTTGATTGGAGCCATGGGACAAAGTCTTCTACTTCCAGTTGAAGTCGTAGCGCTACAAAATCAAGTCTTGCGCACCTATAATCAGGATCTTGCGATCGCATCGAGCAAAGATCTTGCAAATGGCGTGATTCAAATTGACGGCTATGACTATATTGGTTATCTGCGCTACCCGTCAGTCCAAAAGACGAGCTTACAAGAGCCAAAGGCTATGCAGGAAACGAAACCTTCTGTAGAAGGAACGATCAAAACAAGTACAGGGATTCCACAAGTGGAAGCACAAGCGCGTGTGACCCCAGAAGTCGCACCAGCCTTTCCTCAAGTTGAAAAACCAAGCCTGGAAGTCTCTACTGAGCCTGTGCCATTTGAAACTGTCAAACAAGCTGATCCCACATTAGCTAAAGGGCAAACCAAGGTGCTGACTGCTGGTCAAAATGGGGAGCGGACCCTATTGACAGAAGTGAGTGTGGTAGATGGACAAGAAGTTCGCAGAGTCGTTGAAAGCAAGGTCACTAAAGAACCAGTTTCACAAATTCTTGCTGTCGGGACAAAAGAAGATGCCCAACCAACCCCTCAACCCAGTCCTTCTCCAGTTGTAACGGCTAAGGGGACACAAGAAGAAGGTCATGTCGGTGAAGCTCCTGTTCAACCAGAGAACCCAGCCTATACAGGTGTGGTGGAAGCCAAAGGAACACAAGAAGAAGGTCATGTCGGCGAAGCCCCTATTCAACCGGAGAACCCAACCTATACAGGTGTGGTGGAAGCCAAGGGGACACAGGAAGAAGGTCATGTCGGTGAAGCTCCTGTTCAACCGGAGAACCCAACCTATACAGGTGTAGTAGAAGCCAAGGGGACACAAGAAGAAGGCCATGTCGGCGAAGCCCCTATTCAACCGGAGAACCCAACCTATACAGGTGTGGTAGAAGCCAAAGGGACACAAGAAGAAGGCCATGTGGGAGAAGCTCCTGTTCAACCGGAGAACCCAACCTATCAAGTAACGGAAGGGACGGTAACAGAGACAGAAACAGTAATCCTTCCATATGAAACCGAGTATGTAGCGGATGCCAATCATTACACAGATGAAGAAAGCCTTCTTCAGAAAGGCGAGGCTGGTAGTCAGGAGATTCGTCGTGTTTATAAGACGGTCAATGGTGAGAAGATTGGCGAGCCCGTGAGCACGACAACTGAAACGGTAAAAGCTCCTGTGACAGAAAAAATTAGTCGTGGGACTAAGGCGATTGAAGGCCAAACAGAGGATGTTTCGTATGAGGAAATTCCATTTAAGACGGTAACCGAACAAGATGCCACCTTGCTAAAAGGATCAGAAAGGGTTTTTCAAGCCGGTAAAAATGGGAAGAAGAAAATCACCAAGGTTTACAAGACCATCAAGGGGGTTAAAACGGCGGATGCCCCAACGGTTACGGAGGAAGTAGTTGAACAGGCGCAAGATCAGATCATTCAACAAGGGACCAAAGAACTTGACAAGCCAACCTTAACTTTGACCCAGGTCGATAAGGAAGAATTGAAGCGCAGTGCCAAAGCTACTTATCATTTGGACAAACCGGAAGGTGTTACTATTAAGTCCATCCAGGCTGTATTGAAGAAGGGCGACCAAGTGGTGAGAACTTTTACCCTTTCAGAGACGGACTTAGCAGCTGCTTTAGCGGACTTGGACTACTACAAGGATTATACGCTCGCAACGACCATGGTGTATGACCGTGGAAATGGGGATGAAGAAGAAGTTCTCAAGGAAGAACCACTGAGAATTGATCTTAAAAAAGTTGAAATCAAAAACATCAAGGAAACCAGTCTGATTAGCGTGGATGACCAAGGTCTTGAGATCGATAGCAGCCTCTTGTCTGAAACACCATCAGATGTGAAGCCTTACTACTTAAAGGTCACTACCCATGATAATAAGGTTACAAAACTAGCCGTTGATAAAATTGAAGAAGTAACGGTAGATGGCGTGACCCTCTACAAAGTAACAGCCAAAGCTCCTGATCTCATCCAACGGACTGCGGACAACCAGTTCAGTGAGGACTATATCCACTATATTGCGAAACCAAAAGCACATGAAGGTGATGTCTACTACAATTTCAACGAACTTGTAAAAGCCATGCAAGCCAATCCGACTGGAACCTTTAAACTGGGTAGCAATATGAATGCGGCTAATGTCCAGCCAGCAGGGAAATCCTATGTGACCAATGCCTTCAAGGGAATTTTGGAAAGTACGGATGGAAATAAATTTGCCATCCATAACATTACAAGACCATTATTTGGAAACATCGAAGGTGGCTCGGTTAAGAATCTCTTGCTTGAAAATGTCAATATTGACCTACCTGGGACAGATCGAGTAGCACCAATCGCAGGTGTCATCAAAAACAATGCAACTGTTGAAAATGTTAAAGTAACAGGAAGTGTTGTTGGGAACAATGACGTAGCAGGGATCGTCAATAAAATTGATGGTAGTGGGAAGGTCAGCAATGTTGCCTTTATCGGGAAACTGCACGCTACTGGCAACAAAGGTGGCTATCTAGCGGGTGTTGTTGGTGAGAACTGGAAAGGTGTCGTTGAAAAAGCTTACGTTGATGCTGAAATCACTGGGAACAAAGCCAAAGCTGCAGGTCTCGTTTATTCCTCTCAAAATGGTGGAAATAACCACACAGTGGGTAAAGAAGGGGTTCTCAGAAACTCCGTTGCTAAAGGTTCAATTGAACTCAAAGAAGCAGTTCAGTCTGGTGGATTACTAGGGACCAACTGGGCCTTGGGGACTATTGAAGACAACATCACCATGATGAAAGTCAAGACGGGTGAGATGGTCTTTGGTCACTCAGATATTGACGCAGATGATTATTTCACCTATTCAAGAACCAAGCGCAATTACAGTGTGGAAGGCGTGAGTGAAGGGAAGAAAACCTTTAACAACTCCCGTAAAATCCCTAGCATTACCCTTGCAGAAGCTGAGCAGAAGATTGAAGCAATGGGAATCACTGCTGATAAATTTACCAGCAGCAAACCGATCGAAGATACGCTCAATCACCTTGTTGGCAAAGACGATCAATACAAGGCCATCACTGCTTACGATGCGACTCGTGAGCTAGCTTACCGCAATATTGCTAAATTGCAACCTTTCTACAACAAAGAATGGATTGTCGACCAAGGAAATAAATTGGCTGCGACTAGTCCTCTCTTGACCAAGGAAGTCTTGTCTGTGACGGCCATGAAGGGCAATGATTTTGTAACAGAATTGGCTGATGCCGACCACATTCTGATCCATTACTCGGATAAGACAAAAGATATCTTTAGCATTTCACCGAAAGATTCAAAAGTCAAACAAGTGAAAGAGTACAGTGTGGCGGAGCTCGGTGAAGTGGTCTACACTCCAAATATGGTGGACAAAGACCGGAGCGATCTCATCAGTGCCATCGTAGAGAAATTAAGTCCTGTAGAATTGCAATCAGATCCAATCTACACTCACTTAGGTAGAACAGGACCTAACAAAGTCAATGCTATTAAGAACATTTATCTTGAAGAATCCTTCAAAGAGGTGAAGGATAATTTGACTCACTTTGTGAAACAGTTGGTTGAAAACCAAGACCATCAATTAAACACAGATGAGGCTGCCAAACGGGCGCTTATCAAGAAAATTGAGGATAACAAGGCAGCGGTTCTCCTGGGTCTCTCTTATCTCAACCGTTATTACGGAGTGAAGTTTGATGATGTCCATCTCAAACAGCTCATGTTGTTTAAACCAGACTTCTATGGTAAGAATGTTGATGTCTTAGACCGCTTGATTGAAATTGGTTCAAAAGAAGACTATATCAAAGGGACTCGGACCCACGATGCCTTTCGTGAAGTCGTAGCTAAATCGACTCTTTCTGGAAATCTTAATGACTTCCTGAAGTACAATATGGAGCTCTTTACAAGTGATAGAGACTTGAATGATTGGTTTATCAAAGCAACCAAAGACAATGTCTATATTGTAGAGCCTGAGACGACCAATCCAGCGTTCGCATCTGCTAAGCATAGAGCCTATGAGGGCTTAAACAATGATGTTCACGGTAAAATGATCTTGCCACTCTTGAACTTAAAAGATGCCCATATGTTCTTGATTTCAACCTACAATACAATGGCTTATAGTTCCTTTGAGAAATATGGTAAGAACACGGAAGCGGAACGAACTGCTTTTAAAGCGGAAATTGACAAGGTGGCTAAAGGACAACAGAATTACCTAGATTTCTGGTCACGTCTCGCAACGGATAAGGTTCGCAATCAACTCTTGAAGAGCAATAACATGGTTCCGACCCCTGTCCTTGATAACCAAAACTACAAGGGTATTAGTACAGATCGCTATGGACATACCAACAGTGGCAAGGATGTCGCTCCAATCCGTGAATTGTATGGCCCAACCGATCGTTACCATGCGACAGATTGGCGGATGGGAGCAGTGGCGCGAATTTACGGAAATCCATATAAAGACGACTCTGTCTTCTTCATGGTGACCGATATGATCAGTGACTTTGGAGTCTCTGCCTTCACGCACGAAACAACGCACGTCAATGACCGTATGGTTTACTTAGGTGGTTGGAGACACCGCGAAGGAACTGATATTGAAGCCTTTGCCCAAGGCATGCTCCAAACACCATCCGTATCCAATCCAAATGGGGAATACAAGGCCTTGGGTCTCAACATGGCCTATGAACGTCCAAATGATGGAAACCAATGGTACAATACCAATCCAAATGATCTCACTTCACGCGAGGAGATTGATCGGTACATGAAAGGCTATAACGACACCCTCATGCTTCTGGATTACCTGGAAGGAGAGGCTGTCCTCAATAAAGGCAGTCAAGCATTAAACAATGCTTGGTTCAAGAAGGTTGATAAGCAATACCGAGGGGCTAATACCAAAAATCAATTTGATAAGGTGCGTCCTTTGAGTGATGAGGAAAAAGCCATCACCTTACATTCAGTAGATGATCTCATCACCAACAACTTCATGACCAATCGTGGTCCTGGAAATGGTGTCTATAATCCATCAGACTTTGGCTCAGCCTATGTGACGGTGCCGATGATGACAGGGATCTATGGTGGAAACACCAGTGAAGGGGCTCCTGGAGCCATGTCCTTCAAACACAATACCTTTAGACTCTGGGGCTACTATGGTTATGAAAAAGGCTTCTTAGGCTATGCTTCAAACAAGTATAAACAAGAATCCAAACAAGCAGGTCATGCGACTTTAGGGGATGATTACATCATTCAAAAGATTTCTGATGGAACATTCAGTACCCTTGAAGACTGGAAGAAAGCATACTTCAACGAAGTGGTGACCAGTGCTAAAAATGGACTTCAGGCTATTGAAGTTGATGGGACTACTTATAGCACTTATGATGACTTAAAACAAGCCTTTGCAACTGCGGTTGAAAAAGATCAGGCCAGCTTGAAGAATGGTTCTGTCAAATTTGACAATACCCTTGCCTTGAAAGAAAAAATCTTTAAGAAATTACTGCAACAAACAGACAGTTTCAAAACGTCTATCTTTAAATAATCGAATTCTCTCATCTGCTGAGCAGGTGAGAGTTTTTTAGAAGAAAAAATGAATAGAGGTGGACAAAGTGTCTAAAAATTAAAAGGAATCAATCGTAGGTCGGAAAAATTATCATATTAAAAAAATAACGTAATTTAACAAAAACGCTTTCTTTTCTAGGAAATATTTGACTATTATATCTTTTAGGAGTAAACTAAGGAGGTAAAATTTATAAAAGGAGAATTCATCATGAATTTAACATTTTTAGGTCTTTGTTTAGCCTGCTTTGGTGTATCACTGGCAGAAGGTTTGATGATGAGTAGCTTATTGAAATCTGCGTCTCGTCAACCAGAAATTATCGGTCAATTGCGTAGCCTCTTGATTCTTGGTGTTGCCTTTGTCGAAGGTACTTTCTTCGTAACCTTGGTTATGGCCTTTATTATCAAATAGACGCTTCTATTTTAGAAAAGGAGGTGTCAAACCTTGGAAGAAAGTATCAATCCAACGATTACTCTTGGACCTGTATCTTTTAATTTGACCCTACTTGCTATGACCCTGATTTCTGTTTTCGCCGTTTTTGGCTTCATTTATTGGGCCAGTCGAAAAATGTCGATCCGACCAAAAGGCAAACAAAATGTGCTGGAATACGCATATGACTTTGTCGTAGGCTTTACAAAAGGAAATATTGGGGAACATTACATAAAGGACTATTCCTTGTTCTTGTTTGTTCTTTTCCTCTTTCTTTTAGTAGCCAATAACATTGGATTGATGGCTAAAATCGAAACGACCAATGGTTACAATTTGTGGACATCACCAACCGCTAACCTGGGTTATGACTTTGCCTTTTCATTTTTGATCACCTTAATCGCCCATGTAGAAGGAATTCGCAGACGTGGTGTGAAGGAATATTTAAAGGCTTTTGTGACACCCGGATTTATGACCCCCATGAATATTTTGGAAGAATTAACGAACTTTGCCTCCTTGGCACTTCGGATCTTCGGAAATATCTTTGCGGGTGAGGTACTAGCAAGCTTGCTTGTGACTTTGTCGCATCAAGCTGTTTATTGGTATCCATTTGCCTTTATTGGAAGCATGGCGTGGACAGCGTTTTCGATTTTCATTTCATGTATCCAAGCCTATGTGTTTACCATGTTGTCATCAATTTATATTGGTAAGAAAATTAATGGCGAAGAGTAAGTAGAGGAGGAGTAGAAGAATGCATGTATCAATGAGTGAAATTATTGGTAACTTTATTCTCATTGCTGGTTCCTTCCTATTATTAATCTTTTTAATAAAGAAATTTGCATGGAACAATATCAATGGAATTTTAGAAGCGCGTGCCAAAAAGATTACAGATGATATTGATGGAGCAGAATCAGCTCGTCAAAAAGCTGAGGAACTAGCAAGTAAACGTGAAGAAGAGTTGGCAGGTAGCCGCAAAGAAGCTGCGTCTATCGTCGAAAATGCAAAGGAAACTGCAGAAAAGAATAAATCTCAGATCCTTTCAGAAGCCACTCAAGAAGCAGTACGTTTGAAAGAAAAAGCGCAACAAGAAATTGCGCATAACAAAGAAGAAGCATTGAACAGTATCAAAGGTGATGTGGCAGATCTCACTGTCAATCTTGCCAGCAAATTGTTGAGCCAACAGCTGGATGCTGAAGGTCAACGCCAACTGATCGATCGCTATCTTGATGAATTAGGAGAAGCCTAATGGACAAAAAGCAACTGATGGTGATTGAGAAATATACCCAGCCTTTTGTTCAATTGGTCTTTGAAAAAGGAGAACAAGACCTAGTCTTTGAAAAATTGACTCAAATCAAGGGTATTTTTGAAGAGACTGGACTTGCTAACTTCTTAGCTCATATCGGTGTAGAGGATGAAGAGAAAGCAAAAAGTCTCAGACTTTTTCAACCCTCGGATTCACAATTACTCGACCATTTGATTGAAGTGGTTATTCTCAATCATCGTGAAGCCTTATTTTATGACATTGTAACGATTTGTTTGGATCAGATTCAACTGTTGAGCAACGCTTTTGTCGTCACTGTTACGACGGTTGCTGGTTTGGATCCTGTTCAAGAGCAAAAGCTAATCCCCATTATCGAAAGAAAATTTGGGATTCAAGTTCGCTCGATCCAACAAAAGATCGATCCAGATTTAATTGGTGGCTTTGTCGTGACAGCCAATCATAAAACGTTGGATACCAGTCTCAAACACCAATTGCAAGTTATAAAATCTAAATTGAAATAGAAAGTGGTGTGAATTTTGGCGATTAACGCACAAGAAATCAGCGCTTTAATTAAGCAACAAATTGAAAATTTCAAGCCAAACTTTGACGTCACTGAGACAGGTGTTGTAACCTACATTGGTGACGGGATTGCCCGTGCTCATGGTCTTGAAAATGCCATGAGTGGTGAGTTGTTGATCTTTGAAAATGGCTCATACGGGATGGCCCAAAACTTAGAGACAACGGATGTCGGTATCATCATCTTGGGTGATTTCACGGATATTCGTGAAGGAGACTCTGTCCGTCGTACAGGTAAAATCATGGAAGTCCCTGCAGGGGATGCCTTGATTGGTCGGGTTGTCAACCCACTTGGCCAACCAGTAGATGGTTTGGGTGAGATTGTGACAGATAAATTCCGTCCAGTCGAAACACCAGCTCCTGGTGTTATGCAACGGAAATCTGTCTCAGAACCCCTACAAACTGGTTTGAAAGCCATTGATGCCCTTGTTCCAATCGGACGTGGTCAACGGGAATTGATCATCGGGGACCGTCAAACAGGGAAAACTTCGATTGCCATCGATACGATCTTGAACCAAAAGGGTCAAGACATGATCTGTATCTATGTGGCGATTGGTCAAAAAGAATCAACAGTTCGTACGCAAGTAGAAACTCTTCGTAAATACGGAGCCATGGATTATACGATTGTGGTAACCGCTTCGGCTTCTCAACCGTCTCCATTGCTTTACTTGGCACCTTATGCCGGGGTTGCTATGGCAGAAGAGTTCATGTATAACGGTAAACATGTTTTGATCGTCTATGATGATTTGTCAAAACAAGCCGTAGCCTACCGTGAATTGTCCCTTCTTCTTCGTCGTCCACCAGGACGTGAAGCCTTCCCAGGGGATGTCTTCTATCTCCACAGCCGTTTGTTGGAACGTTCAGCTAAAGTTTCAGATGAATTGGGTGGTGGCTCTATTACGGCTCTTCCAATCATTGAAACCCAAGCAGGAGATATTTCTGCTTATATCGCAACCAACGTGATTTCGATCACAGACGGACAAATCTTCTTACAAGATAGTTTGTTTAATGCCGGTATTCGTCCAGCCATTGATGCAGGTTCTTCTGTATCCCGTGTAGGGGGAGCTGCCCAAATCAAGGCTATGAAGAAAGTTGCGGGTACCCTTCGTATCGACCTTGCTTCATATCGTGAATTGGAAGCCTTCACGAAATTTGGTAGTGACTTGGATGCTGCGACTCAAGCGAAATTGAACCGTGGTCGCCGAACAGTTGAAGTCTTGAAACAACCCGTTCATGAACCATTGACAGTTGAAAAACAAGTCGTGATCTTGTACGCCTTGACTCATGGTTTCTTAGATAGTGTTCCAGTAGACGACATTCTTCGTTTCCAAGAAGAGTTGTTTGATTACTTTGAAGCACATTATGATCAAATCTTTGAGACGATTCGTTCGACACATGATCTTCCAGCAGAAGAAGAACTGGATGCAGCCCTTACAGAATTTGTCAACCAGTCAAATTTCAAATAGAAATAGGAGTGGAAGATGGCAGTTTCATTAAATGATATAAAAAATAAAATTGCATCCACTAAAAATACTAGTCAAATTACCAATGCCATGCAGATGGTGTCTGCTGCTAAACTCGGAAAATCTGAGCAAGCAGCCAAGGATTTTCAGGTTTATGCCGCTAAGGTACGTAAGTTACTAACAGACTTGCTCCATGGACATGAAACAGAAAATGCTAAGTCCCATCCCATGTTGGTGAGTCGGCCGGTAAAAAAGACAGCTTATATCGTGATTACATCCGATCGTGGTTTGGTCGGAGGCTACAATGCCTCCATCCTTAAAACCATGATGGAAATGAAGGCAGAATACCATCCAACTGGAGATGACTTTGAAGTGATCTGTATTGGAAGTGTCGGGGCGGATTTCTTCCGTGCCCGTGGGATTCAGCCGGTTTATGAATTGCGTGGTTTGCCTGATCAACCTAGCTTTAAGGAAGTTCGTACGATCATTTCGAAAACAGTCCAAATGTATCAGGAAGGCTTGTTTGATGAGTTGTACGTCTGTTACAACCATCACGTCAACAGTTTGACTAGCCAAATGCGTGTGGAACAGATGCTTCCAATTATTGATTTGGACCCCAATGAAGCAGATGAGGATTATGTATTGAATCTAGAATTGGAATCTAGTCGAGATGCCATCTTGGATCAATTGCTCCCTCAATTTGCTGAAAGCATGATCTATGGTGCCATTATTGATGCTAAAACAGCTGAAAATGCTGCGGGGATGATGGCCATGCAAACTGCAACAGACAATGCCAAGAAAGTCATTGATGAATTAACGATTCAATACAACCGTGCTCGTCAAGCAGCGATTACGCAAGAAATTACAGAAATCGTTGCAGGTGCTAGCGCCCTTGAATAGTTGTCGGATACAATTTTAAATACAAAAACAGATGCTCGAAAGAGAACTTTTGAGCAGTAGAAATTACTTAGAATAGGAGAATGACATGAGTTTAGGCAAAATTTCTCAGGTCGTAGGTCCCGTCGTAGACGTTGCCTTTTCCGTTGGAGATAAACTTCCTGAGATCAATAATGCGCTTGTAGTCTATAAAAATGACCAACAAAAATCAAAAGTCGTTCTTGAAGTAGCTTTGGAACTTGGTGATGGGGTCGTACGGACCATCGCCATGGAATCAACCGATGGTTTAACCCGTGGAATGGAAGTCTTGGACACAGGTCGTCCAATCTCTGTTCCTGTCGGAAAAGAAACCTTGGGACGTGTCTTCAATGTTCTTGGAGATACCATTGACTTGGATCAACCTTTTGCTGAGGATGCTCCTCGTGACTCCATCCACAAAAAAGCTCCATCCTTTGACGAGCTCTCTACTTCAGAAGAAATTCTTGAAACAGGGATCAAGGTCATTGACCTCTTAGCCCCTTATTTGAAAGGTGGGAAGGTCGGACTCTTCGGTGGTGCCGGAGTTGGGAAGACTGTCTTGATTCAAGAATTAATCCATAATATTGCCCAAGAACACGGTGGTATTTCTGTATTTACCGGTGTTGGGGAACGGACACGTGAAGGGAATGACCTTTACTGGGAAATGAAAGAATCTGGCGTTATTGAAAAAACAGCCATGGTCTTTGGACAAATGAATGAGCCACCTGGAGCACGGATGCGTGTTGCTTTGACTGGTTTGACCATTGCGGAATACTTCCGTGATGTCGAAGGTCAGGACGTTCTCTTGTTTATCGACAATATCTTCCGTTTCACCCAAGCCGGATCTGAAGTATCAGCCCTTTTGGGACGGATGCCATCAGCCGTTGGTTACCAACCTACTTTGGCAACTGAAATGGGGCAATTGCAAGAACGGATTACGTCAACCAAGAAAGGTTCTGTTACATCCATCCAAGCCATCTATGTGCCAGCCGATGACTACACAGACCCAGCGCCAGCAACCGCTTTTGCCCACTTGGATTCAACCACTAACTTGGAACGTAAATTGGTACAATTGGGGATCTACCCTGCGGTGGACCCATTGGCATCAAGCTCACGTGCCCTTTCTCCAGAAATCGTAGGAGAAGAACACTATGCAGTGGCTTCTGAAGTCAAACGCGTCCTTCAACGTTACCATGAATTGCAAGATATTATTGCTATCTTGGGGATGGATGAATTGTCTGACGAAGAAAAGACCTTGGTTGCTCGTGCTCGCCGGATCCAATTCTTCTTGTCACAAAACTTCAACGTTGCGGAACAATTTACAGGTCAACCTGGTTCTTATGTCCCAGTTGGAGAAACTGTTCGTGGCTTTAAAGAAATTTTGGATGGGAAATATGACCATCTTCCTGAAGATGCCTTCCGTGGTGTTGGATCGATCGAAGATGTGATCGCCAAAGCTGAAAAAATGGGATTCTAAGAAGAGGTGAAAGATGAGTCAAATGAACGTCCAAATCGTTACACCGGATGGACTGGTTTATGATCATCATGCCGCATTTGTATCTGTCAAGACAATTGATGGTGAATTAGGGATTTTACCTCATCATATCAATACCATTGCGGTTTTGGCTGTAGACCAAGTAAAGGTTCGTCGTGTCGACGATGACAAACATATTGATTGGATTGCAGTCAATGGGGGGATTATCGAAGTAGCTGATAATGTCATTACCATTGTTGCCGATTCTGCCGAACGTGCTCGAGATATCGACATTAGTCGTGCAGAACGTGCCAAACTGCGAGCTGAAAAAGCGATTGAAGAAGCCAAAGATCAGCATTCGGTTGATATGGAACGTCGTGCTAAAATTGCTCTTCAACGCGCCATTAACCGGATTAATGTCGGAAATCGTTTATAAGATATTCAAATAAGGTGGAGGTTTTGTCCTCACCTTATTTTTGTTGGGAGAGAATCAAAAGAAGAAAGTACGGACCAAATATGGTATAATAGCTGTATGATTCAAATGATTTTTAATCTTTCAAGCCATCTATTGTTTATCTTTTTTGCCTATTACCTATTGATAAACCTGGTTCAATGGGAAAAGTTTTTAAAAGTAAGTGCTGAAAATGCGGTTAAAATCCGTTTTTTGATCTTGATGATCAGCGTTGGAATCGGCTATCTAGCCAGCTCATTTTTTATCAGCGTGTATGAGATGAGTCGGCAGATTTTTATTGGCCAATTCTAGCCACATTTTATAAAAAATATGGTATGATAGAAAGCGTGACTTTAAGAAATTGGAGAACAATCCCGTATGGAAAAAATAATTGTTAATGGTGGTCATAATCGACTGGTTGGAACTGTCAAAATCGAAGGAGCAAAAAATGCTGTCCTTCCTCTTCTTGCTGCAACAGTTCTAGCAAGTGAGGGCGTGACAACCTTGAAAAATGTACCTGTTTTATCAGATGTCTTTACAATGAACAATGTTGTTCGTGGGTTGAATGCACAAGTGACCTTCAATGAAGAAGAAAATACAGTTGTCGTAGATGCACGAGAGAAATTGTCTGAGGAAGCACCTTATAAATATGTGAGTAAGATGCGGGCTTCTATCGTTGTCTTGGGTCCTGTCTTGGCACGCAATGGCCATGCTAAAGTTTCCATGCCTGGAGGCTGTACGATCGGTAGTCGTCCGATTGACCTCCATCTGAAAGGTCTGGAAGCTATGGGAGCTGAAATTACCCAAACAGCTGGCTATATTGAAGCAAAAGCAGATCGTCTAAAGGGTGCACACATCTATATGGACTTCCCATCAGTTGGGGCGACACAAAATATTATGATGGCCGCAACCTTGGCTGATGGAGTCACTGTAATTGAAAATGCAGCTCGGGAACCTGAAATTGTTGACCTAGCACTTTTGCTCAATAAAATGGGGGCTACTGTCAAGGGGGCAGGAACTGAGACCTTGACCATCGTTGGTGTGGAGAGCTTGCACGGTGCAGACCACAATGTTGTGCAAGACCGCATCGAGGCTGGAACCTTTATGATTGGGGCAGCCATGACTGGTGGAGACGTCTTGATCGAAGATGCCATTTGGGAACACAACCGTCCGCTTCTATCTAAGATGCAGGAGATGGGTGTAACGGTAACCGAAGAAGAAAATGGCATTCGGATTCAGTCGGATATCAGTAAGCTCCGTCCAGTAACCGTTAAAACCCTTCCCTACCCAGGATTCCCAACCGATATGCAGGCTCAATTCACAGCCTTGATGGCCATGGCTAAAGGTGAGTCCACCATGATTGAAACGGTCTTTGAGAATCGCTTCCAGCATTTGGAAGAAATGCGTCGAATGGGCGTTCACTCGGATATTATGCGGGATACAGCTCGTATCGTTGGAGGGGAAAGCTTCCAAGGTGCAGAGGTCATGTCGACCGATTTACGAGCAAGTGCAACCTTGGTCTTGATGGGCTTGGTAGCAGAAGGAGAAACGAAAGTCAGCAAATTAAGTCACTTAGATCGTGGTTATTATCAATTCCATGAGAAATTGGTGGCGCTAGGTGCAGACGTGAAACGTGTAGAGGAAGCAGACGATGAAAACTAATCTTCGCTATGTTGGAAAACAGCTAGGAATTGTCCTCCTGTTGGCTGTGATTGCCATCATCATTTTTGCAGTTGGTTTGGTCATTGGCTATGGAGTGATTGGCGATGGAAAAAATCCATGGTCCATTCTCTCTCCGGATACCTGGTCAGAAATTATTGGAAAACTAACAGGCAAATAAGCTTTTAACTAAAATTGAGTAAAAAGGAGAGCAGCGAATCGAGTCAATGACCCATCTAGCGCTGCTCTTTTTTGGAGAGAGGTATGGCAAAACAAACAGTAAGCAAACGAACCAAACAAACACTAGCAGGTTTTGTGGTGGCAACGGCCCTAGCTATTGGTGGCTATTATTTTAATCAACCGACGGTAAAAGAAGCGACAGATCAGGTTGTTTCGGTGGTGACCAGTAGCCAAGAGGAAACACCTAGTAAAGAGTTAGCTAGCTCTGTATTAACGAAATCTGCCCGTTCACAATTGGGAAATGACTTGGAATGGAATGGCGCTGGATCCTTTGTCGTTAAGGGGAATCGGACAGATCTGGATGCCAGTGTGGCTAGTCAACCCTATGCGGATAACAAGACAAAAGAAGTCAATGGAAAGACCGTACCGACAGTTGCCAATGCCATCATGACTAAGGCGACTCGTCAGTACAGAGATCGCGATGCAACAGGAAGTGGCCTAACCGATTGGAAACCTGCTGGTTGGCATCAGGTTCATAATCTGTCAGGCGAGTACGACCATGCTGTGGATCGGGGTCATCTATTGGGTTACGCCTTGATCGGCAATCTCAAAGGCTTTGACGCTTCTACTAGCAATCCCAAAAATATCGCCGTGCAAACGGCTTGGTCCAATCAAGCCAATGATCCTCATTCCACTGGTCAAAACTACTATGAGACCCTGGTTCGAAAAGCCTTAGATAAGAACAAGCGGGTCCGCTATCGGGTCACTTTGATCTACAATCAGCCGGAAGATCTGATTCCTTTAGGTTCTCACATCGAAGCCAAATCGAGTGACGGGACTCTTGAGTTCAATGTCTTTGTTCCCAATGTTCAAAGTGGAATGAGCCTGGATTACCAGACAGGAAAAGTAACCATCCATCAATAAGCAAAAAAGCAGGTTTATTTAAGTTATTTTTAAGCATGGAGTGTTACAATTGCATACCTTCTTTAAGAGAAAGGAGAATGTATGAGAACTATTTTTCGGTTTTTCAGAGGAATCCTTCGCATGGCTTGGAGTCTCTTTTGGGGATTTTTCTGGACCATTGCGATCAGTTTTCTCATCCTTGTGGGGATCATCTATTTCACAGATTCTCCTAGTTCTGGTATGGATGGGGTTGGGCGAGCTGCCCAAAAGGTTGTCTATCAAGTTGGAAATTTATTTGGTGATCAGGGCTTTGTATCGCGCTTTGGGATGGCACCTAGCTCACAGACGACGCAGACGGACAATCATGAGCATAGTGGTGCTCGCTGGGAAAAAGCAGAGGCCACGGTTTATCTAGATCCCAATATCAGTCAAACTTTTATAAAAGCCTATCGGGATGCCATTGAGGCTTGGAACCAAACAGGTGCCTTTACTTTCAAGCTGGTCACAAATGAAAAAGAAGCCAATGTGGTCTTGACCGAGATGGACAACGCATCCGTTTCTGCAGCAGGAGAGACTGCCTCTCAAACTAACCTCTTAACCAATCGGTTCACCCACATCACAGTTCGCCTCAATCGCCATTATCTGTTAAATTATATCTATAACTATAGTTATGATCGGATTGTCAATACAGCTGAGCATGAACTAGGCCATGCGATTGGGTTGGACCACACAGATGGAGAATCGGTCATGCAACCAGCTGGCTCTTTCTACAGTATCCAGGATTCAGATGTAGAAGCAGTCCGACAATTATACAAGGAAGAATGAGTTTAAAAATACTTGCTAAAAGTTCTGGGCCTCAAGGGGCTCGGGATTTTTTTGATGCTTCGTCTTCCCTTGTTTAATCCGTAAAAAGATAGTAAAATAGGAACATGATTATTTTACAAGCCAACAAAATTGAACGCTCTTTTGCAGGGGAGGTTCTTTTTGATAATATCAGCCTGCAAGTGGATGAACGGGACCGGATTGCCCTGGTTGGAAAGAACGGAGCCGGTAAGTCCACGCTCTTAAAAATCTTGGTGGGAGAAGAAGAGCCGACTTCTGGGGAAATCAATAAAAAGCGCGACCTTTCTCTTTCCTATCTAGCCCAGGATAGTCGCTTTGAGTCGTCCAATACCATCTACGATGAGATGCTTCATGTCTTTGACGATCTTCGTAAGACGGAGAAAAGTTTGCGGCAGATGGAGCTGGAGATGGGGGAAAAAACTGGGGCTGACTTAGAAAAACTCATGCAGGACTATGACCGTCTATCGGAAGAATTCCGTCAGGCTGGTGGCTTCACCTATGAAGCAGATATCCGCGCCATTCTCAACGGCTTTAAGTTCGATGAGTCTATGTGGCAGATGAAGATTGAAGAGCTGTCTGGAGGGCAAAATACCCGTCTAGCTCTGGCCAAGATGCTCTTAGAAAAACCAAATCTCCTGGTACTGGACGAGCCGACCAACCACTTGGATATTGAGACCATCGCCTGGTTGGAAAACTATCTGGTCAATTATAGTGGGGCCCTTCTCATTGTCAGCCACGACCGGTATTTCCTAGATAAGGTCGCAACCATTACACTGGACTTGACCAAGCATTCTTTAGATCGCTATGTCGGTAATTACTCCAGTTTTGTGGAGCAAAAAGAGCAAAAATTGCTGACCGAAGCCAAGAACTACGAGAAGCAACAAAAAGAAATCGCGGCGCTGGAAGACTTTGTTAATCGCAATTTGGTGCGGGCGTCGACTACCAAGCGGGCTCAGTCTCGGCGCAAGCAGTTAGAAAAAATGGAGCGTCTAGACAAGCCGGAAGCTGGGACCAAGTCTGCCCATATGACCTTCCATGCCGATAAGACCTCGGGAAATGTCGTCCTGACAGTAGAAGAGGCAGCCGTCGGCTATGACGATCAAATCCTGTCAGAGCCTATCAATCTGGACATCCGCAAGATGAATGCAGTCGCTATTGTGGGACCAAATGGGATCGGGAAATCTACTCTTATCAAGTCTATCGTCGGACAGATTCCTTTTATCAAGGGGGAAGCTCGTTTTGGGGCCAATGTCGAGGTGGGCTACTATGACCAGACCCAAAGTAAACTAACCCCTCACAACAGTGTCTTGGATGAGCTCTGGAATGACTTTAAACTGACACCAGAAGTAGAAATTCGCAATCGCCTAGGAGCCTTTCTTTTCTCTGGGGATGATGTTAAGAAAACCGTCGGCATGCTGTCAGGTGGAGAGCGGGCCCGCTTGCTTCTAGCCAAGCTGTCCATGGAGAATAACAATTTCTTGATTCTCGACGAGCCGACCAACCACTTGGACATCGATAGCAAGGAAGTGCTGGAAAATGCCTTGATTGATTTTGATGGGACCTTGCTCTTTGTCAGCCACGACCGTTACTTTATCAATCGGGTGGCTACTCAAGTTTTGGAACTCTCAGAAGAAGGCTCAACCCTTTACCTAGGAGACTACGATTATTATTTGGAGAAAAAAGCTGAGTTAGAAGCCCTAGCTGCAGCACAAGCAGAAGCTGTGCCTGTTTCTTCGACCGAAGAAGTCACCAGCAATGATTATCACTTGCAGAAGCAAAACCAAAAGGAACTCCGGAAAATTACTCGTCGCATTGAGCAATTGGAAGCAGAGATGGAAGAGTTGGATCAAAAAATCCAAGACATCACCGAAACCATGCATAGCACCAATGATGCAGCTGACTTGGTTCAACTCCAGAGCGAGCTGGATCAACTAACTGTCCAGCAGGAAGCGGTTATGGAAGAGTGGGCAGAACTGTCAGAGCAGGTGGAATAGATGGACAATCTTGGAAAAGTTTTTCGTGAATTTCGAATCAGTAAGAATTATTCGTTAAAAGAAGCTGCAGGAGAAGCTTGCTCGACCTCCCAATTATCCCGTTTTGAATTAGGGGAGTCGGATCTAGCTGCTTCGCGCTTCTTTGACATTTTGGACAATATCCATGTGACGATTGAGAATTTTATGGATAAGGCCAGAAATTTTCAACACCATGAGCATGTCGCCATAATGGCTCAGATTATTCCGCTTTACTACTCAAATGATATTGCAGGTTTTAAAAAGCTTCAAAGAGAACAACTTGAAAAAGCCAAGAGTTCGACCAATCCTCTCTATATTGAGCTGAACTGGATCCTGCTACAAGGGCTGATTTGCCAGAGAGATGCCAGCTACACCATGAAGCAGCGTGATCTGGATAAGGTGGCGGATTACCTCTTTCAAACGGAAGAGTGGACCATGTATGAATTGATCCTCTTTGGCAATCTATACAGCTTTTATGAGGTGGACTATGTCACACGGCTTGGGAGAGAAGTGATGGAGCGTGAAGATTTCTACAAAGAAATTGGTCGCCATCGCAAACTGGTCTTGATTCTAGCCCTGAATTGCTACCAACATTGTTTAGAACATCGTTCTTTTGAAAACGCCAGCTATTTTGAAGCCTATGTAGAAAAGATTATCGGCAAGAGCATCAAGCTCTACGAACGCAATGTCTTTCATTATCTCAAAGGATTTGCCCTCTATCAGAAGGGGCAAACAGAAGAAGGGCGGCAGCAAATGCAGGAAGCCATGCATATTTTTGACGTGCTGGGACTGCCAGAGCAGGTGGCCTATTATCAAGAACACTTTGATAAATTTGTAAAAAATGAATGTTCCTAATAGGACAGTGATAAAGGAGATTTTATGAACCGACATGCGGTCCAATTAATTAGTCGTGGAGCGATTAACAAAATTGGAAATATGCTCTATGATTATGGGAATAGTGTCTGGCTGGCCTCGATGGGGACTATAGGAAAGACGGTATTAGGGATCTATCAGATTTCTGAGTTAGTGACAGGGATTCTCGTGAATCCTTTTGGAGGAGTGATTTCAGACCGTTTTTCTCGTCGCAAGATTTTGATGACGACAGACTTGGTTTGTGGACTCCTGTGTTTGGCGATTTCTTTTATCACAAATGATAGCTTGATGATTGCAGCCCTGATTGTTGCCAACATTGTCCAGGCCATTGCCTTTGCATTTTCTCGTACGGCCAACAAAGCTATTATCACAGAAGTTGTAGAGAAAGATGAGATTGTGACCTATAATGCTCGCTTGGAGTTGGTCTTACAGGTTGTTGGTGTCAGCTCTCCTGTGTTCTCTTTCCTTGTTTTACAATTTGCCAGTCTCCACGCAACCCTCTTGCTAGATGCGGTGACCTTTTTCATCGCCTTTGTCCTAGTGGCATTCCTTCCAAAAGAAGAAGCCAAGGTTCAAGAAAGGAAAGAGTTTACGGGAAAAGATATTTTTTCGGATATGAAAGATGGACTAGATTACATCTGGCATCAGAAAGAGATTTTCTTTCTCCTCTTGGTCGCGTCTAGCGTCAATTTCTTTTTTGCGGCTTTTGAGTTTTTACTTCCCTTTTCGAATCGCCTTTACGGGGTCAAAGGAGCCTATGCGACCATCTTAACCTTGGGCGCTATTGGCTCTATCATCGGAGCCTTGATTGCTAATAAATTTAAATCAAGCATGGAAATGCTTCTCTTCTTATTGATTTTAACAGGAGTAGGAGTCTTCATGATGGGCTTGCCCCTTCCGCCTTTTCTTTCCTTTTCTGGAAATTTGGTCTGTGAACTCTTTATGACAATTTTTAACATCCACTTTTTTACCCAGGTTCAAACAAAGGTAGAAGGAGACTATCTGGGACGGGTCTTAAGCACCATTTTTACCTTGGCTATTCTCTTTATGCCTGTGGCTAAAGGATTGATGACCTGGTTACCAAGTGTCCGTGTAGAATCTTTTCTCCTGATAGGAGCTGGTGTCATCCTCTTTTCACTCCTAGCTCAAGTAGTCGCCAAGCAACTGTAATCAAATGAAGGTAAATCAGCATGAAAAAAGCACCGATCGGTGCTTTTTTAGTTGTTATCTTTGTCTTCTGCTTTAACTTCTTTCTTTTCTTCCTCCAGTTGCTTTTGAGTGCTCTTGAGTTCTTTTTTTAGGGAGAATCCCTTTGAAAAATTAACCAAGGTCATGACGAATGCACCCAAGAGGACACAGAGCAAGATCAGAATGATCAAGGGCAATTTAAATTGGACCAAGAGGAAATTTACGGTAACCGATTGCATGTTTGCAAGGGAAATACCAGCAATCAATAAAATTAAAAGTAATAAAGCAATGTAGTGTAGATTATTTTTGTTCATCATTATCTCCTTATTGTTCAGTAGGGGCCTTGCTTTTCACATCAGCGTACTCTTCCGGCTGCTCTAGGCTTAGAATCTCCTCATAAGCCGGTAGGGAAAGGTCCTTGCCATATTTATTTTTTAAAGCAGTGCTCACTAGGCGATAGGCCAAATTGGCATTTCGGGACAAGATAGGACCGTGGAAGTAGCTGCCAAAGACGTTCTTGTAATGAACCCCTTCGCATCCATCTTCTTTGTTGTTCCCATTTCCATAGACGACCTTGCCCAGTGGTTTTTCATCCTCAGCCAAGAAGGTCCGACCTTGGTGGTTCTCAAAACCATAATAGGTTTCGTTAAATTCTTCGTTATGGATTTTGATATCACCGATATAGCGGTTGTTGACTTGGTTGAGCGTATAGTGGCCCATAATACCGAGGCCCTCAATGCGTTTGCCAGAAGCTTCAATGTAGTATTGGCCTAGAAGTTGAAAGCCACCACAGATAGCAAGGACTACCCCATCGTCATGAATAAAGCGTTCGAGGTCTTCTTTTTTATCTGGTAGATCCTCGGATACAATGGTCTGTTCGTAGTCTTGCCCGCCGCCGAAAAAGGCGATATCGTAGGCATCAGGGTCGAACCGGTCTTTGAGAGAGACGATATCAACAGTGACATGGGCTCCAAGCTTTTCCGCAACGTACTTGAGCATGAGGATATTTCCATTGTCCCCATAGGTATTCATTAAGTTGCCATAGAGATGGGCAATGCGCAGGCTGTAGGGATACTGTGCCTGATCAGAAGATTCTAGGGAAGTATAAGTCATTAGTGCATCTCCTTTTCAATCAGGTGTTCTTGGGCCAAGAGTTCACGGAATTCTAGCATGGCTGTATAGGTAGCTAAAATGTAAGCATGAGGGGTTTCCTGTTGCTGGATACGTTGGAAGACCTCTTTTAATTCAGCCATTTCAGTGATCTGGTCAGCAGGATAGCCAGTGACCCGGAGTCGCCGAGCGATCTCAGAGTGGCGTACTCCTCCGGCGTTAATCTCTGGGATGTCCATCTGGGTGATTTGCTCAAAGTCCGCATCCCAGATCCAGCTGGTGTCGATCCCATCTGCATAATTCGCGTTGAGAAGCACAGACAAGCTGAAGGAATACGGCGCTAGTTTGATCATTTCAATAGCCTGAGTAGCTCCAACTGGATTTTTGATCAGGACTAGGGTACATTCCTTATCCCCAATCTTAAAGGTTTCCTGACGACCGAAGACAGCGCGGCTGCGATCAAATCCTTGCTTAATCACTTCAGGTTGAACCCCAAAGAATCCAGCAACAGAGACAGCTGCTAAGGCATTGTAGATGTTGTAGAGACCACCGATATTGATGTGGTAATCTTGCCCTTGGATCCGGAATTGGGAAGAGCGCTGGGTTAATGAGAGGAGATCCGATACGGCATAAGTCAGAGAAGGCCTGTGGAAACCACAGTGCTCACAGATATAATCCCCAAGATTAGCATAGGTATTGAGCTTGTACTGGAGGATGTTGTGGCAATGCGGACAGAGGATTCCTTCCGTATTGTAATGAGCTAGTTGTGGCTCTGATTTGTCAGTATCAAATCCATAATATTGGATCGGATTGGATAAGGTCTGACTATTAAATAGCGGACTATCTCCATTTAACAGAACCGTGGCAGTTGGGACCTTGTGAATAGCATCCAAAATCATTTGGTAGGTCGTATAGATCTCTCCATAGCGGTCCATCTGGTCCCGGAAAATATTAGTGACCACAAAAAGGCTGGGCTTAATATAATCACAAATCCGAGAGAGGCTGGCCTCGTCAATTTCAAGTACCGCAATCGGTCGATTTGCTTTCGAATGCTTAGCACGTAAGAAGGTCGTTGTAATCCCAGAGATCATATTGGCCCCACTTGGATTGGTCAAAATAGGTCCAAAAGCTTCTTGGAGAATACCTACGGTTAGCGCAGTGGTCAGGGTTTTTCCATTTGTCCCTGTAATCACAACAATCTCATAGTTTTTTGCCAGTTGACTGAGAATATCTTTATCAAATTTGAGGGCTACTTTACCTGGTAGGGTTGATCCCCGCCCCATCTTTTCTAGAATAGAGCCGGAAAGCTTTCCTGCCAGAAGGCCCAAGGTTGTATTTATCTTCATAAATCATATTTTATCATAAAAAGCATCAGAAGGTTACAGAAAAATCTGTTGAAACGTGTTATAATAAGATGATGTCTTTTAGAGAAGTGGTAGGTATGAGAATATGAATATTCAACAGTTTTCAAATCCACAATTTTGGACCAGTTTGTTCCCGAATTGGTGGAGTGTTATTATCAATATCATCGATATTGCCCTGGTGGCTTGGTTGTTGTATTTTTTGATCAAGGCCATCGTCGGGACCAAGATCATGATTTTGGTGCGTGGGGTCATTATCTTTTTCTTGGCTCAATTTTTAGCCAATTTTTTGGGTTTAACGACTATTTCTTGGCTGATCAATCAAGTGATTACCTATGGGGTTATCGCGCTGGTTGTGATTTTCTCCCCTGAAATTCGGATTGGCTTAGAGCGTCTAGGTCGGGCGACAGAATTTTTTACGACGAGTGAAGTCAGTCAGGAAGAGAAGATGGTACAGGCCTATGTCAAGGCAGTAGCTTATATGAGCCCACGTAAGATTGGTGCCTTGGTAGCTATTCAAGGAGCCAGAACCCTTCAGGAATATATTTCCACAGGGATTCCTCTAGATGCAGAGATTTCAGGAGAATTGCTGATTAATATCTTCATTCCTAATACTCCCTTACACGATGGAGCCGTCATTGTCCGCAATGATAAAATTGCTGTTTCTTGTGCCTACCTGCCCTTGACAGAAAACACTGGAATTTCAAAAGAGTTCGGAACGCGTCACCGCGCAGCCATTGGTTTGTCTGAAGTTTCTGATGCATTTACCTTTGTGGTATCAGAAGAAACGGGTGGGATCTCTGTGACCTATAATGGAACCTTCCGTCACGATTTAACCTTAGAAGAGTTCGAGGCAGAATTGAGAGCCTTCTTGGTTCCTGAAGAGAATAAAACGACTAGTTGGAAAGAGCGTCTATTTGGGAGGGTGACGAAATGAGATCGAAAAAAGAATTTCTTTATGTTTTCGCCTCCGTCTTATTGTCCTTTATCTTGTTTATCAATGCATCTTCCTTTAATTTTCAAAATAATAGTAGCGCTAGGCAAGTGAGTTCAGAGACCTACACCAATACCTTGACCAATATTCCAATTGATGCCAAGTACAATGACAAGAAATATTTTGTCAGTGGTTTGACATCTGAGGTAACGGTCTTTCTAAAGGGTTCAAACCGGGTCGCTCTAGCAAGCGAAATGCAACCGGGAACTCGGAAGTTTCGCGTGGTAGCGGATCTTCGTAAGGCCAAGGAAGGTACCGTCGAAGTGCCGTTGATTGTGGAAGATCTTCCGGCTGGTTTGACCGCAACCGTTGAGCCTCAGAAAGTTTCTGTAAAAATCGGGAAGAAAGCCAAAAAATCGTTTGCGGTCAGGGCAACGATCCCGGACAATCAAATTGTGGATGGAATAACGGTATCGGATATTACTCTTGAAACCACCAAGGTAGAAGTGACCAGCGATCAAGAAACCTTGAGTCGCATTGATCATGTCGAAGCTGTCTTCCCATCCAGTGAGATCATCAGTGGAAATTATAGTGGAACTCTTTCATTAAATCCGGTAGATGCAAAAGGAGATGGTCTACCAGGTCTGGTAAATCCGAGTGAAACACGGATTAAAGTAACCACAAAGACTAGCTCGTCTACGTCAAGCTCTAGCAGTTCGTCGTCGACCTCTTCCAGTTCAAGTAATTAGAAAGTAAAAAAGGTAATGAAGAATGGGTAAATATTTTGGAACGGACGGTGTCCGTGGAGAAGCAAATGTAGAATTAACGCCAGAATTGGCTTTTAAACTAGGCCGTTTCGGTGGCTATGTGTTGAGCCAACACGAAGAAGAAACACCTTTGGTGTTTGTTGGACGTGATACACGTATTTCTGGTGAAATGTTAGAGCATGCCTTAATTGCTGGCCTCTTATCTGTTGGAATTCGCGTCTACAAGTTGGGTGTGATTGCAACACCAGGTGTCGCTTATCTAGTTCGTACGGAAAAAGCCAGCGCCGGAGTGATGATTTCTGCTAGCCACAATCCAGCCTTGGACAATGGCATCAAATTCTTTGGTGGTGATGGTTTCAAATTGGATGATGATCGCGAACTTGAAATTGAAGCCTTGCTTGATGCCGCTGAAGATACCCTTCCACGTCCAAGTGCGCAAGGTTTAGGAACGGTCATGGAATATCCGGAAGGCTTGCGTAAGTATCAAGAATTCCTTGTATCGACAGGTGTCCAACTCGAGGGCATGCACGTGGTCTTAGATACAGCAAATGGTGCAGCCTCTACCAGTGCTCGTCAAATCTTTGCAGATTTAGGAGCTCAGTTGACCGTCATTGGTGAAAACCCAGATGGTTTGAACATCAATGATGGGGTTGGCTCTACCCACCCAGAGCACTTGCAAGAGAAAGTCAAAGAAGTAGGTGCAGCGATTGGTCTTGCCTTTGACGGAGATAGTGATCGCCTGATTGCAGTGGATGAAAATGGAGAAATCGTAGACGGGGATAAGATCATGTACATCATCGGTTCGTATCTTTCAAGCAAGGGCTTGCTCGAAAAAAATACGATCGTCACAACCGTCATGTCCAATCTCGGTTTCCACAAGGCATTAGATACGAAGGGGATTCAAAAAGAAATCACAGCTGTTGGAGACCGTTATGTGGTCGAAGAAATGCGCAAATCTGGGTATAACCTTGGTGGGGAACAGTCCGGCCATGTAGTCATCATGGATTACAACACGACTGGTGATGGTCAATTAACAGGCGTTCAATTAACCAAAATCATGCAAGAAACTGCTAAGAAATTATCTGAATTGGCTGCTGAAGTAACCATCTATCCACAAAAACTGGTCAATATCCGGGTTGAAAATAGCATGAAAGACAAGGCGATGGAAGTTCCAGCTATTCGCGAAATCATTGAAAAAATGGAAGCGGAAATGGCAGGAAATGGACGCATCCTCGTGCGTCCAAGTGGAACTGAACCCCTCCTTCGTGTGATGGCAGAAGCACCAACCCATGAAGAAGTGGACTACTATGTGGATACCATTGCTGCAGTTGTTCAAGCAGAGATCGGACTTTAACCTTGTAAAAAACATGGCTCGCAAATAGGCTAGCAGAGGAGGTATATATGAAACAGGTTCGTCAAATTGTATGGGCACTTGCCTTAGTGCTAACGATTCTATTCACAGCTGGTTTGACTAAAACAATTCATGCTGCAGAAGTCTCATCATATACACAGACAGCACGTCTAACGAAAGACGGTAACACGCTAACAAATGGGAGCAAGGTGTTGACAAATGAAAAATTGTCAGCAAGTATTTATTTAGCCTTTCCAGATTCGCAAACTATTCAAGCTGGTGATACCTTAACTCTTAGTTTGCCAAAAGAAATAGCCCTCTATACAGCATTGGAATTCAATGTTCTTGAGGAAGGCCAATCAAATGGTCAAACTGTGGGGAAAGCTGTCGTTGATACAGCTAAGAAAACAGTGACCGTTACCTTTAATGATTATTTCGCATCTCATCCACTCAACAAACGAGTTGCTCTTCATTTTGATGTAAAAGTAGACTCAGAAGTAGTTACAAAAACATCCCCAATCCAGTTTAAACTAGGCAATACAGATTTTTCATTGAATTATGAAAAGACTGATGGAGAAGCTGGAGACTATGAGATGAAATATGGCTACCAAGATAAGTCTGATCCAACCATTATTAAATGGCGAATTATCTTAAATGCTCGTCAAGATATGCTTCGTGGAATGGTCATTAAAGACCAATTTGGAGATGGCTTAACATTGGTTGAAGGTAGCTTACGCGCTGTTCGTTATGCTCCTGTAGAAGGTGGGATTAAGAACGAAGCTCAGATATTAAGTCTCCCAGTTCTGGATAACTTTACTAAAAAAGCTGTTTTCAATAAGAATGCAGATGGAAAGACCACTGGTTTTACAATTGAATTTGGTGATAACTACAATTGGCCAATGTATATCGAATATTCGACCAAAGTAGCTCCTGGTACAAAAGTAGGTGATCTTGTTCATAATACGCTCACATGGACAGCAACTAATTTCCCGGCACCACGTAGTTTAACCCGCGAAGTGAGATTAGAATCAGGATCTGGCGAAGGATTGGGTGAGAAAGAACAAACGCCACCGACACCTAGCACAACATCCTCATCAAGTTCTAGCTCTTCATCAAGTTCATCGTCTTCATCAAGTTCTAGCTCTTCGTCAAGTTCATCGTCTTCATCAAGTTCTAGCTCTTCGTCAAGTTCATTATCTTCATCAAGTTCTAGTACTTCATCAACCTCATCATCAACTTCTGTCAAAGAAGAAGCACCAAAACCTGGTAAGAAAAAAGTTCTTCCAAGTACAGGTGAGAAGATGACACCGGTTGTTCTTGTCATGGGTGTCTTACTGGCGGTTCTTTCTGTTAGTATTTTACGAGTAAGAAAAGATTCCTAAATCTATCCATAAAGAGGCTGGGACAAAAGTCCTAGCCTCTTAATTGTTTTTGGATTGTCGAGCAAGACGCAGTGGTTGAGTGGGCTCTACTACGCTGATTTCATTAGCTTTTACAGCCCTACTCAACTGTGCGGAGGTGGGACGACGAAATCGAAT
>JAWGIA010000004.1:0-87231 GCA_032560535.1 Streptococcus parasanguinis
TGATTTCATCAGCTTTTACAGCCCTACTCAACTGTGCGGAGGTGGGACGACGAAATCGAATTCTAACGAATTACCGATTTCTGTCCCACTCTCTCTTTTTTATGAAACCATTTACAAAAAAGGAATGTTTTTTCGAGAGAAATTTGCTATAATAAAGTTATGAGATTCAAACACACGAAAACTATTTTATTAATCATTACAAATCTCCTTTTACTGAGTCTTTTGTATATTGGCTATCAAAAGATTCAAAGGGTTCGTGAACAAAAAGCCTATCAGGATCAGTTTGCCAAGGTCACCCAACTCGAGAAAAGCTCTGAAAAAGGGAAAGATGTTCAAGTTCAGGAAGGGATTTTAGGAACTTCTTATGTGACGGCTTATTATCCTACTAAAGATGGACAGCCTGTTGAGATTGTGAAAGAGAAGATCCAAGAAGACCTTCAGCGTCTAGGATCCGATGAGAAAACCAAGGAGCCAAAGCATTTAACCTTCTACCATAGTGAAGAAGCAGAAGCTCCTTTTGTCGGCTATCACCCTATCCAGATTAAACGGTCTGAATACCAATACAAAAAAGGGAAATTCATCAAAGATGAGACGGTGAAGTTGCCCCTCTTTTACTTGGATGATGAGAACAATCCTCTGACCCTGAGCCAGGTCTTTGCGGATCCAGATGGAGCAAAACAGATCTTTTTGGAGGAATTGCGAGGGAATCTAGACTTTCGTCAGCTGGATGAGGAGAGCATTGATCAAATGGTTGCCCACTTCTCAGAGTTGGATTTGAGCCAATGGGAATTCCAATATGAAAAAGGAAATTTCACCATTCCATTTCCAACCAAGGTTAAGGGAGATGATACCTTCACTGTTCCCTTGTCTAAATTCTATGACGTGATTGATACAGAGCGCTTGCTTCCTGATGATCTAGCTTCTTACGAATCCTATATTGAAGAACGCCACCGTAAGATGATTGCTTTGACCTTTGATGATGGACCAGATCCAACCACGACTCCTCAGGCGCTTTCTATCTTAAAGAAATACAATGCCAAAGCTACCTTCTTTATGGTCGGAAAAAATGTCAGTGCGAATCCGGATATTGCTAAGCAAGTCCGCAAAGAAGGTCATCAAATTGGGAACCATACCTGGGATCACCCTCAATTGCCAAAATTGAGCTTGGATAATGCCAAAAAAGAGATCTTGGATACCCAAGAAGCTATTCAAAAAGCGACAGGTGTGCAGACCAAGATTACCCGTCCTCCGTATGGAGCCATCAATAGTGCCATCCAATACGGTGTCGACCAATCTTTCATCATGTGGGATGTGGATAGCCTAGATTGGAAGACACACAATACGACGGCCATTCTCAATGAAGTGAAAAAAGAAGTCAAACCGGGTTCGATTATCCTCATGCATGATATCCATCAAACCACGATTGACGCTCTACCGACCGTCCTTGACTACCTCAAATCACAAGGCTATACTTTTGTAACGGTGGATGAATTGTTGGATTATCAACTTGAAAGCCATCGCATCTATTACAATGGAAATTAACGTAAAAATCCTCTGCAGTTCATTCACTAGCAGAGGATTTTCTTATTTATTTAAAAAGAGTTCTGAATTTTTTAAAACCAGTTCACGTACAGAAGCGTATTTTTTTATGGATTTGAGTTCTTCTGGGTGGGTGATAAAGGTAATCACATAGCCCTCACGCCCCATTCGTCCTGTTCGACCAGCGCGGTGGGTATAGGTCTCTACATCACGGGGAATATCGTAGTTAATCACACACTCAAGATGTTCAATGTCGATTCCACGAGCGACTAAATCGGTGGCAAGCAAGAGGGTCAGCTGATGGTCTTTGAAGCGTTCCAGAATGACCTTGCGGTATTTTACATTGACATCGCTTGCGAGCGATACGGCCTCAACACCACGGTATTGTAGTTTTTCTTCAGCACTACCCAGATCAGACAGGCTATTGAAAAAAGCCAGACCACGAAAATCTTCGACGTAGGCGAGTTTGCGGAGCAATTCGACCTTGTCCCGCTTATCCACTTGCATATAAAAATGTTGGATATTGTCCAAAGAAACTCCATCAACCGAAATGCGAAGAGTATTTTCTTCTAGCTGGTCAGGATCGACCTTGGCTGTGGCGCTCATATAGATATATTGGTGGTCACGGGGAGCATAGTGGCTGATCTTGTCGACGAAGTGGTACTGAGAATCGCTCAGTAATTGGTCGAATTCATCTAAAATGATAGTTTCCACATTCATCATTTTGATCTTTTTCAGATTGATCAGTTCAAAGATCCGACCAGGCGTCCCAACCAGGATTTCGGGTCCTTTTTTGAGGCGTTCGATTTGCCGTTTTTGACTAGATCCTGAAAGGAAGAGTTGTGTCTGGAGACCGAGAGGCTCTGCCCATTGTTTGGTGACATCAAAAATTTGTCCCGCTAACTCTGTATTAGGAGCTAAAATCAAGAGTTGTTGGGCCTTCTTCGGTTTGAGTTTGAGCAAGCTCGGAAAGAGGTAAGCGAGTGTCTTACCAGTACCGGTAGGACTGATCCCGAGGACATTTTCTCCTTCATAGATAGGGGAGAAGATCAGTTCCTGAATTTCAGTGAATGTATCAAATCCGAGTGTTTCTAACTGGTCCTTCCAGCTTTGTGGAAATTGTTCTTTCATTCTTTTTCATCCTTAAATTGTATTCCAGCGCTTTGACGCATCTGGTAGAGGGTTTCATGGACCTGCTCGGCCGTTTTTAACCACTCGAGGTAAGCCGTCTCTTTTTGCCCAGCTATGGCAAGAGCAAAAGCCTCGGCCTCTTCTTGCATGACATGACTGCAGGGCTCAATAGGAAGGTCGATGACCTCTCCAGAATGGCTGACGTATTGAGCCTGGTCCATTGCAGCTACAGCATTTAGGGTCAGGGTTCCAGTCTTGGTGTAGATTTCAGCAGGGAGATGACTGGTAATGTTTTTTCCCGCCTGAATGGCAACCTGAAATTCTGGATAAATCAAGACACCCTGACCATAGAGATCAACCAAATTGGGTAATTGCTGAGCGGTGTAGTGGCTCGAGATTGGAGCTCCAAAGAAGCCAATGGCCAGGTAGAGGCAGTAGACACCCAGATCCATCAAGGCCCCACCTGCATAGACATCTGAGAAAATATTGGGTATCTCACCTGCTAGAAGAGCAGGCAACTTGGAAGAATATTTGGCAAAGGTAAAGTTGGCGCCGAGTATTTCCTGATTAGAGAGGAAGTCTTTAACCACTTGAAAGGCTGTTTCTTGGTAATTTCTAGCAGCTTCAAAGAGATAGACCTGGTGCTCCTTAGCAAGCTTCACCAGTTCCTTCCATTCAGAAGGCTTCGTCACAGCCGGTTTTTCAATGATGACATGCTTCTTTGCTAAAATAGCAAGCTTGGCCTGAGCGAAGTGAAGAGAATTAGGGCTAGCAATGTAGACCACATCCAGCTCACTGTCTAAGAAGTCGACCAAGTCTGTGTAGCAAGAGATCACCCCATAAGGCTCACCAAAATCTTGAGCCGTCTTCATTTTTCTCGAATACACAGCCTGCAAGTGATAGTGGCCTGTCTCATGAGCAGCTGTAATAAATTCATGTGAAATCCAACTCGTACCAATAATTCCAAGTCTTAGCATAAGATGTCCTCCCGTAATCAATTCACTCTATTATACCATGAAAAGGGGGAGTGACGGGGTGAAAAATACTAGGGTTTATGAGAGTTTTTTGTTACAATAGAAGGTGAAGAAATCAAGGAGAGAGTTGAATGACCATATCAGTTGTAGTCCCATGTTTTAACGAAGAAGAATCGATTCCATTATTTTACGAAGAAATGGAACGAGTTCGGACCTCCATGGGAGAAGAATTTGAATATATTTTTATTAATGATGGGTCTTCTGATAAAACCTTAGATGTTTTACGAGAACTCAATCTCTTGAATCCTTGTGCTCATTATCTTTCTTTTTCACGAAACTTTGGAAAGGAAGCAGCTCTCTATGCAGGACTTCAGCATGCTTCAGGAGATTATGTGACGGTCATGGATGTGGATCTACAGGATCCTCCGGAATTATTGATCGAAATGAAGCAGAAGTTGGAGGAACAGCCGGATTTAGACTGTGTTGGAACGAGACGCGTAACCCGTGATGGGGAACCTCCTATTCGCTCCTTCTTTGCACGGATGTTTTATAAATTGATCAATCATATTAGCCAAGTGGAAATGATTGACGGGGCGCGTGATTTCCGTTTGATGCGCCGTCCTATGGTCGATGCTATCATGGAGTTATCGGAGTACAATCGTTTCTCAAAAGGAATTTTTGCTTGGGTAGGATTTGAGACAGAATACCTGGAATATAAAAATGTTGAGCGCGTGGCAGGAGAGACGTCTTGGAATTTTTGGTCCCTCTTCAAATACTCGATCGAAGGAATTGTCAATTTTTCTGATGCCCCACTAAATATTGCCTTTGTTGGTGGACTGTTATCTTGGATATTGGCCTTTATTATGGTGATCCTAATTGTGATCCGTACCTTAGTCTTTGGAGATCCTACTTCAGGTTGGCCATCCCTCATGACAGTGATTCTTTTCCTTGGAGGCTTCCAATTGCTAACTATTGGGATTTTAGGAAAATATATCGGTAAAATCTTCATGGAAACCAAGAAGCGTCCAATCTATGTTATTAAAGAGAAAAGTAAGTAAAAAGCAGAAAACTTCTGCTTTTTTTGCTATAATGATAGGGAAAAAGCATTCGAAAGGAACGTAACATGATTTTAATTACAGGTGCAAATGGGCAACTTGGAACAGAACTTCGCCATTTGTTAGACGAACGAAATGAAGAATATGTAGCCGTTGATGTGGCTGAAATGGATATCACAAATGCAGAAAAAGTAGACGAAGTATTCGCAGAAGTAAAACCAACCTTGGTCTACCACTGTGCTGCTTACACAGCTGTTGATGCTGCTGAAGATGAAGGAAAAGAGTTGGACTATGCCATCAACGTGACTGGTACGGAAAATGTAGCAAAGGCATCTGAAAAACACGGTGCAACCTTGGTTTATATCTCAACAGACTATGTTTTTGATGGTAAAAAACCAGTGGGACAAGAATGGGAAGTAGACGATCAACCAGATCCTCAAACAGAGTACGGTCGTACCAAACGTATGGGGGAAGAATTGGTTGAGAAACATGTTTCTAACTTCTATATCATCCGTACAGCTTGGGTCTTCGGGAACTACGGTAAGAACTTTGTCTTCACCATGCAAAACCTTGCCAAGACTCACAAAACACTTACAGTCGTTAATGACCAACACGGGCGTCCAACCTGGACCCGTACTCTCGCAGAGTTTATGACTTATTTGGCTGAAAACCGTAAAGAATATGGTTATTACCATCTATCAAATGATGCTGAAGAAGATACAACTTGGTATGACTTTGCAGTTGAAATCCTCAAAGATACTGATGTAGAAGTGAAGCCAGTGGATTCCAGCCAATTCCCAGCTAAGGCGAAACGTCCACTGAACTCAACGATGAGCTTGGCTAAGGCTAAGGCTACAGGATTCGTTATTCCAACTTGGCAAGATGCCTTGAAAGAGTTTTACAAACAAGAAGTGAAATAATTAAAATGGAAAGATGGTGCGAAACCATCTTTTCATTCGGTAATACAATAAGGAGATTTATGAAAGAGCGAAAACTAAATATAGATATACTAAAATGTATTGCAATAGTATTTGTAGTAGCTGTGCATTTTTTTCTTCATACCAATTATTATGGTCGTCCCTATACCTTTAAAAGTATATTTTTATCATCTTTTATTTGGATGATTTTTATGACCTGTGTTCCTATATTTATCATGACTACAGGTTATTTAATGAAAGATAAGACTTATAGTAAAACTTACTTTATCAAATTACTACCAGTAATTGGAATTTACTGTCTTGCCGCTTCTATCTATACTTTTTTCGACGTTAGAGTTTTTAATATAGATTATCTTGGTAAGTTATTAGTAAATATATTTTCCTTTAGCCACTATGCATGGTATGTAAATATGTATATTGGGTTATATATAATGATTCCATTTTTAAATGCAGGTTTCAAATCATTTAATAATCGTAGAAATCAAGCTATTGCATTAGGTGTTCTAGTATTATTAACTATTTTCCCAGCCACTCTTTCATTGTTTAATAACAATGAGCAAATTTTTATGATTGTATCTCACCTAATTCCTGATTATTGGAAGGGACTCTGGCCTATTACATATTATCTTGTTGGTGCTTTTATTGCTTCTTCTAAGAAGAGGTCAACTATTAAAGAACTTTTTTTAGTCATTTTAATTCTCGATATATTAAGTGTTTTGGGATTATCAGTAATATCAGGATCTAGTTTTGGAATAGAATACGGTGTTCTTCCAGTATTTCTATTGTCTTCATTAATTTTTTATTCTGTTATTCAACTACGAGTAGATATTAAAAATGATTGGCTACAAAAAGTTGTCCTATTTATCTCTAAGAACACTCTTCCTATTTATTTACTATCTGTGATTGGAGATTTATATTGGTATCCTAAAATAGTTGAGAAATGGGGAGATTTTGCAAACATCTTACCAAAATTTCCTTTTATAGTCATTTTTTTGTTTTTACAATCTCTTTTTATCACCTACGTCATTACTCGAGTTCTAAAATTTGTTCAAAGTATGATTGTTAAATATAACAAGTAATAGACTAATGAATCTGAAAATTAATGGGATTTTGTAATATTTGCAATTTGTGTCTATGTCCATTTCATTATAATTTGTAAAGTGGAAAATAAAGTAAATTAAGGGGGACTGTTTCTCGATTAGAAGAAACATTTCCCTTTGTTTTTTTGGAAATTTTAAATAATGTAGTAATAATTTTAACTATTGAAATATCAAACATATTTTTTTCGGCCGCAGCAAACCAGTATTATTACTAATCATAATATTGGGAGTATATCATAAGCTACTCTCTTTTTTATTGTCTTTATGGTATAATTAATGGAATGTGCTTATAGAAAGTGAGTAGAAAAACTTGAGAAAAGTAACTGCCCAAAAGGTGTTTTTCTGGAATATTTTAGGAAGTCTGTCTTCAGCTGCTGTTTCAGTTATACTTCTTTTTATTGTTACACGTGCTTTAAATAGTGCTTCAGCGGATACCTATAGTTTTGCCTATGCAATTGCGAACCTCTTTGTTATTGTAGCAAGTTTTCAAGTCAGAGATTTTCAAGCAACAGACATCAGAGAAAAGTATTCTTTTGACACCTATTTTGTCACAAGAATCATTTCTAATGTTGCAATGGTTCTTCTTTTAGTGACGTATTTAATTTTTAATATTAATACTCACTCAAATGTAGGGATAATTTTTTGGGTATCTTATTTCCGAGTTAGTGAAGCCCTATCAGATGTTTTTCAAGGATTGTTTCAGCAGAAAGAACGTCTGGATATTGCAGGGAAGTCTCTTTTCCTGAGAAATACCATTTCAACAATTGTATTTGCTTTAACGTTAGTTATCTCTAAAAATCTATTGTGGTCTGTGATCGCACAAACCATCAGTTCATTTATTTTTATTGCTCTATTTGATTATCCTAATTCAAAAGTCTTCCATCGCTTAAATCTTAAGAGTGTTAGGTTGAGTAATATTATCAATGTGTTGAAAGATTGTTTACCTTTATTTATTAATGCTTTTTTGTTGGTCTCAATTTATAATCAGCCTAAATATGCTTTGAATGATATTTTTAATCAAGGTTTGATTGGAAATGGTGTTCAGCGAGATTTTAGTATTTTGTTTACACCAATTTTTGCCATGAATCTTATGATTGTGTTTCTTAGACCAATGATTACACAACTTGCAGTCTTTTTAGAAGAAAAGAAGATTTCTCATTTTGTCACTTACAAGAATAATCTCTTCAAGATTTTATTTGGAACTTGTACATTAATATTTCTAATTGGTGCTTTTATAGCCATCCCAGCTTTGGATATTGTATACGGGACTAACCTTAAGCAGTATCAGACGAGTTTTATCGTCTTGTTGCTTGGAGGAATTGCAAGTACTTTTTCAACTGTATGTGATAATATTTTGACAATATTTAGGAAGCAACATTTTTTGGTTATTTCCTTTATTGTGGGTTATATTGTGTCAATCTTAACTGCCAAGCCTCTAGTGTCAAAATTTGAAATTTTTGGAGCATCTCTCTCATTCCTTTGTGCAATGATAGCTTGGTTAATTGCGTCTTTAGTAATTTATTTTGCAACAAATCCATATACAATCTTTAGAAGGAAAAAATAAAATGAAATTTTCAATTATAGTTGCTGCATATAATGTGGCAGAGTATTTAGAAGAATGTGTAGAAAGTCTTGTAAGTCAAAACTTCCCTGATTCTGAATATGAAGTTCTTATAGTTGATGATGGTTCTACAGATGGCCGAACAGGAATGATTTGTGATCAATTAACATCTGAATTTGAGGTAGTTAGAACCATTCATCAAGAAAATGGCGGATTATCTTCAGCGAGAAATACTGGAATTAAATATTCTAAGGGAGATTATTTACTATTTGTTGATGGTGATGACTTTTGGAGTAATCCAGACTTCCTTGATAAATTATCGAATAACATTGATAAATTTCGAAGTGATGTAATTATATTTTCTTATAATAAATACTATGGATTAGATGATAGCGTCAGGGTTGGTTTTGATTTTGTTCCCGATTATGGAGGTACCAAAGAGAATATTAAAGGATTAGTCAAAAACGAGATTTTAACCGCTCCAGCTTGGAATAAATGTGTGAAAAAGAACCTGTTTGAACAAGGACTAGACTTCCCTATTGGTTTTTTATCTGAGGATTGTTTATATTGTGCGAAGCTATTAAAAATGATTTCTACTTATTCGATTTTAAATATAGATTGTTATCAATACAGACAGAATCGATTGGGAAGTATTACAAATATTGTAAAAGAAAAAAATGTAATTGATATTTTAAAGAGTATCGAAATTGGGTTAACTGATGTTAATAGTCTTGACCCTGATGTTAAACATGCATTGAGTATTTACTTTGCGATCTCATATATCTCAATCCTTCCTTACGTTAATCAATATTCATCTCATCCTGAAATCCAACGTTTACTTAGAGAGTACAAATTCCTTCTTAAGTTTTCAGATGAGATAGAGAATAGACCATTCAGATACACTGGGATGATAACAAGATTATTTGGACTGAGATTATCAATTAAGATATTCCCATATTTGATGAAATTTTATAAAAAATAATAGATAGAAAGTATAATATGTCTAATCCAACCGTTTCAGTCATAATTCCTGTGTATAATGCACAAGAGGGAATTAAACAATGTATGGATTCTCTTCTAAATCAATCATTTACAGATTTTGAGATTATTCTGTTAAATGATGGCTCTACAGATAATAGTTTAGAAGTTATTAAAGGGTATGCTGATGCTAATGATTTTATCAGAGTAATCGATAAAGAAAATGAGGGAGTTGCTAAAACCAGAAATAAAGGTATACAACTTGCTAAAGGGAAGTACATTGTATTTATCGATAATGATGATTTTGTTGATTCAGATTATTTAGAGCGTTTTTATAATGCAATAGATCAAGAACAACTAGATATTGTTCTTGGGGGTTATAAGCGTGTTAATCAGGAAATGAAGACACTTTTTAAGCAAGATTTAACACAGTCTGAATGGTCTAAGTATATAGTTGTTGCTCCTTGGGCACGTATTTATAGAACTTCATTTTTAATAGATAATAATATCCAGTTCTTTGATTATCCAATAGGTGAAGATGTTATCTTTACTTTGACTGCTTACAATTTAACAGAAAAAATTAAAATAATTGATTATAATGGCTATAATTGGTTTTTTAACGAGAAGAGTATCTCAAACACATCTCAAAGAGGCTTTAATCCGAATATAGATATTGTGTATTTCCTGAGTCACTTGCTTCAAGTTGCTGGAGATTCAAAATATATTCGCTATTTTATTAAACGATATTACATTTGGTACTTACTCTTTTCTGGAAGAGCCGCTTCAAGCTCGTCATTTATGGATCAATATAGAAAAATTAAACAATGGGTTTCTAAAGAAAATATTGATTCAAATTTAACACCATTATCATCCGAGATAAATGGAGAAAGAATTCAAACTATTATTTCTGTAATGGCTTTTAGAACTTTAGAACGTTTAAGATTAGTTTCACTGTTTTCGAGATTTTACTGTAAAGGAAAGGAGAAGTAGTTGAGAGTATTAATGATAATTCCTGCCTACAATGAGGAGGAAAGTATTTTCGATACGGTAACGAGTATCTTGAATTACCGCAAGAAGGTTGATTTTGATTTGGACTATGTGGTTATCAATGATGGATCAACAGATATGACAAAACAAATTCTTGACGAGAACCATTTTAATGCTGTTCATCTCGTGATGAATCTTGGAATTGGTGGTGCGGTTCAAACAGGATACAAATATGCACTAGCGCATGATTATGATGTAGCAGTTCAATTTGACGGTGATGGCCAGCATGATATCGAATCCTTGTCAGATTTGCTAGAACCAATTAGAAAAAACGAAGCAGACTTAGTTATTGGATCTCGTTTTGTTGGTGATGTTAAGTCGGAATTTCAGACAACTTTTATGAGACGCTTTGGTATAGGAGTTATTTCTAACTTGATTAAGTGGACAACAGGTCAAAGGGTCTTAGATACAACTTCGGGATATCGATTAGCTGACAAAGTTGTGATCAAACAATTTGCTAGACGTTACCCAATCAAGTATCCAGAGCCTGAAACAATTGTTCACATTTTGAAACGTAAATATAAGGTTGTGGAAAAACCTGCTAATATGTTTGAACGTACTGGCGGAGTGTCCTCCATCACTCCTATCAAGTCTATTCGTTATATGATTGAAGTATGTTCATCCATTTTAATCGCAGCCTTTATGAGGGAGAGTGAATAATGTCAGTATTATCTATAGTTATGTTGGTAGCTTCAATCTTTTTCCTTTATTTAGTCATTAGAAATATCAACAAAAATAATATCTTATTTGAACAGGCATTCATGTGGATTGTTATTAGTCTTGTTATGATTGTAATTTCAGTGTTTGATTCTATTCCTGGATATTTTGCTAAATTACTTGGATTTGAATTGACCTCCAATTTTCTATTGTCTCTTACTATTTTTTTCCTGTTGGTCATTGGATTTTTGCAAACCATGACTTTGTCAAAACAAAAAGAACAGATAAAGCATTTAGTTCAAGAATTATCTATTTTAAAAAGTCAAGTAGAAACGAAAGAGGAGAATGATGAACAGTAATCATACTTGGGTGATCTGTGCTTATGGTGAGAGCGAATACTTGGAAGCTTGTATTCAGTCTTTGAAGAATCAAACTCTCCAATCACAGATTATCTGTTATAGTTCAACACCACTGGACTCGATCAAAGCACTTTGTCAGCGTTATGCTATTCCATTTTACACCAAGCAAGGTGGTGGGATTGGTAAGGATTGGAACAATGCCATGTCTTTTGTAGAGACGAAGTATGCTACCATCGCCCATCAGGATGATTATTATGAGCCGGACTATGCTGAGAAAGTTTTAGCTAAGATGGAAAAAAATCAAGATGTGTTGATTGGGTATTCTGATTATTTTGAAGAAAAAGATGGCCATAAAATTCCTGCGAATACAAATCTGAAGATCAAAACCTTGATGTTAAAAACTATGAATCTTTTTCCTGCTAGTCACTTTTGGCGAAACCGTGTGATGGCTTTTGGGAATCCGATTTGTTGTCCAGCTGTCACCTATAATCGTGAAAATTTGAAGAATTTCTATTTTGATGAAGGAATGAGAGTGAGTTTGGATTGGTACGCATGGTATAAGATCAGCGAGTATAAAGGTCGTTTCGCTTATGTATCTGACAAGCTCATGTGCCACCGTATCCATGAAGAGTCTGAAACATCAAAAACCATTGCAGATAATACGCGTAGTAAAGAAGATCTATACATGTATGAACTCTTCTGGCCTAAATGGATGGCCAAGTTGTTGATGAGACAATATGTGAAGAGTCAGAAGACGAATAATTAGAATGGGAATATTGGTAAACGTTAGAAAAATGAAAAGTAACAGAAAATATTATATTTATATTTTAGTCATGGCTGTTTTATATGGATTACAATATTACATTAATAATAAAATTACTCCAGTAGGAGATCAAACTGCCTTTTTAAAATATGCAAAGGAATTTCATCACCAATATTTTACATTTGGTCTTCATCGTTATTTTACATGGAGCAGTAGGTTATTAATTGAATCTGCAACATTATTATTTTCAGTTCATGAAAAGATTTTTTTAGTAGTGACGGTGATTGCTAGTTATTTTCTACTTATACCTAGTAAAAAACTGATTCCTAGCCTACCATTGTTACCTGCGTTAATAATCTTTTTTAGTCTGCCAGCAAGTGAATTTTTAAGTGCAGGTTCAATACCAACATATACTAATTATATTTTTCCAGCGTCTTTTCTTTTCTTTTCTTTATATTACCGTTATTCAGATAATTTAGCTGTTCGATTTCTTTCATTTTTTAGCTTCATATTTTCAATTATGAATGAACAGTTAGCAGCATATGCTTTTTTGTGGATTATTTTCGAATTGTTTCATGATTGGAAAAATAAAGTTTTTAGGTATAGAAATTTCTTATATTTATTTCTTTCATTTATGGGTATCCTTTCAGCTAAAATTTCACCGGGTAATGCTGTTCGATTTACAAAAGAAGTTGCAACTTGGTTTCCAAATTATACGCGTTTAAATATTTTCCAAAAATTATCTTTAGGTATACTTGAGACAGCAGATGGTTTATTGTCTGTATCCTTCTCATTTGTATTTTTGCTTCTAATAATTTTAATTGTATTATCTGTTTATAAAAAAAATTTTTTATCCCTTTCTTTTTCGGTATTTATATTTTTATCTATACTAAGCCAGAAGTTAGAATGGAGAAATCCTTTATTTACCTTATCAGGACTAAGTAAGATTGTTCGAGAAAGTGGAACTTTTAAAGTAAACATTGCCAATTTTGGAGTACTCATCTATAATATTTTATTATTTTTTATGCTGACATATATCATTTGGAGTGTTACAAACTCTACAAATAAATTATGGTTAAGTTATCTTTTTGTTATTGGAATTTTGGCGCGTTTAATTATATCTTTCTCTCCTACCCTCTATGCCTCTGGGACAAGAACGTACCTTCCAGTAATGATTAGTATATTTGTGATTACTTGTGAGCTCTTAAATGAAGTTTATTCTTATTTTAAACAGACTAGTATTGGTGTTTGAAAAGCAGAATCGATCTGCTTTTTTTGTTAGTAGTCAGATGACTTTTTCTTTTTGCTTTAAAATATAGTATAATTAACTTGAATACACTTTCGAAGATTGTGTAGAAAGTAATCTTTGAAACATGGGAATGTTAGTAGATATTGTATACTAATTGATGTTTTGTTGAACAAAATGGATGGAAACAATGAAAAATTTAATATCGGTGGTTGTGACCTCTTATAATCATGAAAAGTATATTGAGCAGTGCTTGCGAAGTATTTTTAATCAGACTTATCGAAATATCGAATTAATCATTTTGGATGATGGATCTACAGATGGTTCTAATCAGATTATTCAAAACGTTTTAAATGATTCGCCTTTTGAAACAAGCTTTGAATCTCATGAAAATCTAGGTGTTGTAAAGAATCGGAATATGGGGCTTGGTCTAACCAAAGGAGACTATTTGCTGTTTGTAGATAGCGATAACTACCTGGATATGGATTATATTGAGCAGTTGTATAGCAAATTGATTGAAACAAATGCTGATATTGCATATTGTGATCTTTTTAATCCTGAAAAAGAGGAGTTCTATCTTAAAAGTCGTGAATTTGACTTAACTGCCTTTCTAAATGCTAGTTTCATTGATAACTGTTCTTTGATTCGTAGAAGTATTATTGGGAATGCTCGTTATGATGAGAAGTTGAATCGTAAAAAGCTTGAAGATTATGACTTTTTATTAAATCTCATTCTTAATAATGGAGCTAAAGCAGTATATCAAACAAATACTAAACTTAACTATCGTGTTTTTGAAACAGGATCTATTTCTTTACGTAATTCAGTCAAATATCATTATGAAATATATCTTGAGATCCTTGAGAAGTATTTGGATAAACTTCCTCATGAGGTTTATAAAGCAGTTTGTGATAATCTCATGACTTTAGAAGATCGTTTAGAAAGTTTAATAAGTCACCATAATGATGTTTCTGAATATGTAAAAGAATTACAAAGAAAGCAGAAACAACTTCATCGTAAGAGTCAAACGCAAGTAGTAGAATTGAAAGAGGCTCGTAAAGAGATACAACTGATTCGAAGTTCTCTTTCGTATCGTATAGGGAATTCTCTGATTAAACCTATTAAAATCACGAAGGTTTTATTAAAAAATCCACGAAAAATTAAGTCTTATTTAAATGCTACAAAGGATAAAATTGTTAGATTACGTCGTCATGTGACCCCACTTAAGGTTCGTCGGTTACGTCGTCTTAGAAATAGTCAACGGTCTGCTCTGTCATTTACTGGTAAAAGAGCACTAGTCTATGTCATTTTCGAATCTGAAAATCGGTTGCAAGAATACAAATTACGATTTTTACAGGCCTTATCTCCGTTAATGGATGATGTCATTGTTATTGTAAACGGTCAGCTTCATGTTGAGGATGTCAATAAACTTGAACCTTATGGACAAGTTTTGACCCGTAACAATAAGGGATATGATACAGCAGCCTTTAGAGAAGGAATCTTTGCCTTTGGTAAAGATAAGCTTAAAGATTATGACCAGCTCTTCTTGGTGAATGATACTAATATTGGTCCGATGAGAGATTTGTCTCAAGTATTCCATGAAATGGCTGATAAGCAACTAGATTTCTGGGGAATTTCCTTTGGAGAAGAGCAAGAGGATGTTACTAAAGAGAATCCTTATGGCTACATTCCTAAGCATCTTCAATCTTATTTCCTAGTTATTGAAAAGCTCATGCTAAACGATGATTCCTTTTATGAGTACTGGTCACACTTGACGGATACAGACTCTCGTGATAAGGCGATTGGTAGACATGAGACACGTTTTACCAAGCATTTTGCCGATTTGGGTTATCGTTTCGATGCTGTTGTGCAAGAATACGAAGATTCTGCAATGTATATTCACCCGTTGAGGATGCTTAAAGCAGGTAGCCCTTTGGTCAAATACACAGCTTTGAAAAATTATGATGAGGATCAATTCTTGTGGCAAGGTCTTGAGCGTGAGTCAGAAGTTCCGGATTTGCTAGAGTATGTTGCTGAGAAGACAGATTACCCAGTGTCAATCTTGGAAGATATTATCAATAAATTCAAGGCTGTTCCTCGAGAACAATATATTTTATTGATTGATGGAGTTGAAAATATCATTCCTCAGTGTACTCGTTACCGTGTCTTGAATAAGGCAGAGCAATTACGTAAGCATGGCTTTGAAGTTATGGTTACTAACTTATCAGATTTTCAATTGTCAATGGCCCAAAATGCTAGTCATATTATTATCTATCGTTCTCCAATCTCGCCTGAACTACTGCGCTTATGTCATATGGCTCAAGATTATGGTAAACCGATTTTTTATGATATTGATGATTTAGTCTTTGATACGGTTTATACAGATCAATTGAGTTATACGCAAGGGTTGAATTCGGTTGAAAAAGGAAACTATGATGCAGGTGTTCGAAATTATGGCTATATGCTAGAAAACTGTGATGGTGCCATTACTTCGACTAACCAATTGCAGGAGGAGTTGTATAAGTACCAAAGTAAGGTTTTACTTAATCGCAACTTGGCTTCTGATGACTTAATCGCTATTAGTAGTCAATATATCAAAGATTACTCTCAAACATCTGATATTGTTAAGATTGGTTATTTCTCTGGTTCAATTAGTCATAATGAGAATTTTGAATTGATTAAACCAGCTATTAAGCAACTGCTTACAAAATATAGCAATGTCCAATTACATATTGTCGGGATTCTCGATATCCCTCAGGATATGAAGCCCTTTGAAAATCAAATTGTAACTCACGATTATGTGGACTGGGATAAATTGCCTGCCTTGATTAGTGAGGTTGATATTAACCTAGCACCGCTTGTGGATTCTATCTTTAATCGTGCCAAATCTGAGATTAAGTGGATTGAAGCTGCTTTAGTGAAAGTACCAACAGTAGCAAGCAAGATAGGAGCTTTCTCGGATATGGTTATTGATGGTGAAACAGGTCTGTTAGCTACTGATGATCAGTGGTTTGACAAGCTAGAAGCTTTAGTTTTATCTCCAGAATTAAGACAAAACTTAGCAGAATCAGCTTACCGAGCAGTCCTTGAAAATTGTACCTTAAGCAAGAAAGATGAAATGGTGACTTATTTTGAACAAAATTAAACAAATAAAAGTTGAAAATTTATTTTTCATCTTAGCAACGATTTTTATTTTTTCATTTATGTTAGTATTTCCAATTAATCGTGTGCCAGACGAAACAAACCACGCGCGTATGACTTGGGAAACTGTCCACAAACCAACTCTACAGTCCTTTAAATGGATGAACGAGATTTCGAGTGATGCTCATGTAAACCCTACTGACTATGAAAAGGTTCTTAATAAAAAACTTGATATGGAAAAAGAACCGTATCAAGTCACTCTAAACCTTAAATCTCTTTCCTTCCTTCCTCAGTTGGTTGGTATGACATTGGGAAGTTTGATAAAGCCAACAGTAGGCATGATAATCTATATGGGCCGAATTTTTAATGCCTTAGCTTATATTATAGGTGTCTTTTGTTTAATTAAATATTTTAAATATGGTAAACTAGCTCTATTCTTTATTTCGTTACAACCAATAATGGTTCAACAAGCATCTTCTTTATCTTATGATGTAATGAATTATTTAGAAATCATGCTAGCAATTGGTTTTATAACGAATTTAGCATACAAAAAGACTTTTTCAAATAAGGATGGATTTTTATTAGTACTTATATCGTTATTGCTTTTAGCTACTAAACCAAATAACTTTTTATTACTATGTCTTATTCCGTTTATACCATTAAATTTTGAAGGTGTCTTTAGTTTTTTAAATACGCCCTTAAGAGTGATTAAACAGACTATTTCAAAATTTAAGTATATGTTTTATTTAGTTTTATTACTTGCAATCTTCGCTGTTCTATATTATTTAATGAGAGATAACGGTGGAGTAATCCACTACATTCGGGTGTTGTCGAATACATTATTAAAACAACATATGAACGGTGACCTAAATACTATTTTAACAATAGGTATGTTTGGTTATTTTGGGAATTTCACTATTCAGCTTCCATTATGGCTTATTTTTGTAAATATTTGCATATTATTTCTTGTGTTTTTATCAAGCGAAGAATATTTCTTCACTAAAGATTTTGCAACTGTCTCTTCATTATTGTTTCCAATACAAGTGCTTGCAACTGTAACGGTCATGTATCTACAATGGACACCTATAGTGTTAGGAAATGGGGCGAATATTTCTGTTGGAAGTCAGGGGAGATATTTCACTCCATTTCTCATCTTATATTTGCCCATAATTGCAAATTTAGGTAACCTTAAAATTAAACAGCATAAGTTGCTAACTATTACTGTAGTTACCCTATTATTCAATTATCTGATTTCTCTTTACTTATTAATTCCATTTTATTGGGTATTTTAGGAGTTGCGATGACTAAAACAATTTTATTTATTTCACCTACTGGAACAATGGATAATGGCGCCGAAATTTCAATTTTTAATTTAATGAAATTTTTAGTTAGTAAAGGCTTTCGAGTCTTAAACGTTTTCCCTGATTATCGTGTACCAGTTCAAAAAAATTATTTGGAGCAGATGAAGAAAGCTGGAATTCAAGCTATTGGTATTCCAGCAGTTAAGTGGTGGTGGGAAGAAGCTCCAGGTGGATTACCTGGGACACATTATCAGCGAGTAAAAAGTTACGAGGATAATATTAAAAGAATTCGAGATATTTTGAAACAGAATAAAGTTGATTTAGTTATTAGTAACACAGCTAATGTCTTCCAAGGAGCTTTGGCTGCAGCTGAAGAAAATATTCGTCATTTTTGGCTAATTCATGAATTCCCTGAGGGAGAATTTGGTTATTATAAAGAAAAACTTGGATTTATTGAATATTATTCTGATCAAATTTTTGCTGTGTCTGGTTCTTTGCAAAAGGAATTATCACAATTATTAACTGATAAGAATATTTTAAGTTTTATACCATACTCTGAAATAAGTGGTACAAATTTAAAAACCTCTAATTCTCATAGGATTATTCAGATTGGAAGAATAACTGAGAATAAAAATCAGTTGGAATTAATCAAAGCTTATCACAATTTAAATATTTCAAATATTCCATTGATATTTATTGGTGCAGAAGATGAAGAATATGCAAAAAGATGTAAAGATTATGTAAAAAATAATAGCATTCAAAATGTTCATTTCATAGGTTTTCTTGAAAAACCTTGGGAATTTTTAACCGATAAAGATATATGTGTATTTACGTCAAAAATAGAAACGTTTGGAATGGTATATATTGAAGCACTAATAAATAGCATTCCAACAATTGTATCGAATAACAAGGGATATAGATCTGTTAAAGACCTCTTTATACAAGGAGAAATGTACTGCTTGGGCGATATACCTGATTTATCAAGACATATCTTAAATTTATTGACAAATTTTTCTATGAAGAAAAATGAAATGGTACAAAATAAAGAAAAAATAACAGCAATATATAATTTAGAAAATGCTTATAAGTGTATATTGAAACATGTAAATGAGGATGTAGAGATTAATGTAAAGGAAAAAGATAAATTTTTAAATATTAAGGGTGTAAAATCATCTAAAATTGATGTATTTAAAAATTTTATTAAAAAATTATTTGTATTAAAAAAGTTATAGAATGATTGCAGACAAATACCGTCACTACAAAATGGTTATACAAGCTTTCTTTAAAATGGTATAATTGAATAGACTGTAAATGATTTGAAAGGGAACTCTATGCAACATGTTTTTATTATCGGAAGTCGTGGGCTTCCGGCTCAATATGGCGGTTTTGAGACTTTTGTGGACCAATTGGTTTCGCATCAAGTGTCTTCAGATATCCAGTACCATGTTGCCTGCCTTTCTAATGATCAAGCTTATCAACATTTTGACTATAAGGGTGTGGATTGTTTTACGATTAAAGCCCCCAAGCTTGGGCCTGCGCGTGTCATTGCCTATGATATGATGGCCATCAACTATGCCTTGAAGCTTATTAAGAAACAAGGAATTGAACAGCCAATTTTTTACGTCTTGGGCAATACAATTGGAGCCTTTGTGGCACCCTTTGCGCGTAAGATCCATAAGATGGGTGGGAAATTCTATATCAATCCAGATGGACTGGAGTGGAAGCGGGCCAAGTGGGCTAAACCGATTCAAGCCTATCTCAAGTATTCTGAAAAGATCATGACGCGCCACGCTGACTTGGTGATTTCTGACAACCCGGGTATTGAGTCCTATATTAAGAAAGCTTACCCGTGGTCTAAGACGACCTATATTGCCTACGGAACTGACCTATCTCCGACCAGCCTAAACAGTCAGGATAATAAGGTCAGAGAATTCTATCACAAGTGGCAGACTCAGGAGAAAAACTATTACCTAATTTTGGGTCGCTTTGTTCCAGAAAATAATTACGAGACTGCCATTCGTGAATTTATGGCCTCTTCCACCAAACGGGATTTGGTGATCATTTGTAACCAGGAAGGCAATCCTTATTTTGAAGAGTTGCGAGCTCGGACTGGATTTGATCAGGATCCACGCGTCAAGTTTGTAGGAACGGTCTATGATCAAGACCTGTTGAAGTATATCCGTAAAGAAGCCTTTGCCTATATCCATGGTCATGAAGTGGGCGGAACCAATCCTGGTCTCCTAGAGGCTCTTGCTCAGACGGATCTCAATTTAGTTTTAGGAGTCTCCTTTAACCAAACGGTCGCTAAGGACACGGCTCAATATTGGACTAAAGAAACTGGGGATTTGGCGCATTTGATTGATCGGGTTGATTCTTTAGAAGATGTATCTGAATGGGGTCAACGAGCCAAAGCTAATATGAAGCAAAACTTTACCTGGGAAAAAATTGTAGGTGAGTACGAGGAATTATTCTTATCATGAAAGTAAATATCTTGTTGTCCACCTATAATGGTGAACAGTATCTAAAAGAGCAGGTCAAAAGTATCCAAGACCAGACTTATCAAAACTGGCAACTCTTGATCCGAGATGATGGGTCAACCGACGGTACGGTAGAGATTATTCAAGAGTTGGTGGCCCAGGATGAGCGCATTCGCTTTATCAACCAAGGAGCTATCGAAAATCTCGGTGTTATCAAGAGCTTCCATGCCCTCTTGAAATATGAAAAAGCGGATCTTTATTGCTTCAGTGACCAAGACGATGTCTGGTTACCAGACAAGATTTCTCTTCAAGTGGCAGAAGCCGCCAAGCATCCGCAAGATAAGCCTTTGCTGGTCTACACCGATTTAAAAGTGGTCGATGAAAACTTGAATGTTCAGCATGAAAGTATGATTCGCACCCAGTCTGATCATGCCAATACAGAATTGATTCAAGAGCTGACAGAAAATACGGTAACTGGTGGAGTAGCCATGATTAATCATGCCCTGGCTGACTTATGGACGGGTCAAGAAAAACATGCGCTCCTCATGCATGATTGGTATTTAGCCTTGTTGGCAGCTGCCTTTGGAAAGTTGACCTATATCGATCAGCCGACAGAATTGTACCGTCAGCACAGTAGCAATGTTCTGGGTGCTCGTACGCTTAGAAAACGGGTCAAAAATTGGATCCGGCCCCATATTCTCTTTGCCAAGTATTGGAATCTCATTGAGTCCAGTCAAGAACAAGCAAAAAATCTATTGGATCTGCCTGTCAGTCCCAAAAATAAAGAAATTATTGAAAATTTTGTCACCATTATGGATGTTCCACTAAAAGAACGTCAGAGACGGATTCGTCAGTATGGTTACCGTAAGAACCGGGCTTTTCACACCTTAGTGTTTACCAGCTTGATTCTGACAAAGTTTGCATATCGAGGTAAAAAATAATGTTTGACGTTTTTAGTCAGAAAAATCGAATTTTATTACGAGAGTTAATCAAAACAGACTTTAAATTACGCTACCAAGGATCAGCGATCGGTTATCTTTGGTCTATTTTAAAGCCCCTGATGATGTTTAGTATCATGTATGTGGTATTTGTTCGCTTCTTAAGATTTGATGATGGAACACCGCATTATGCTGTTGGATTGCTTTTATCAATGATCTTTTGGACGTTCTTTACGGAAGCAACAAATATGGGAATGTTGTCTATTGTTTCAAGAGGGGATTTGCTACGCAAATTGAATTTTCCTAAGCAAACAATTGTTGTCTCTTCAGTTTTTGGAGCTGCAATTAATTTTTCTATTAATCTTTTAGTAGTATTTGTATTTGCTCTCATAAATAATGTTTCATTTGGTATTCATTCTCTAATAATTATTCCTTTATTTATTGAGATGTTAATCTTAGCTATGGGGTGTGCATTTATCCTATCGGCCTTATTTGTTAAATATCGAGATATTGGTCCGGTTTGGGAAGTTGTTCTTCAAGCAGGTATGTACGCCAGTCCTATTATTTATTCGATTACCTATTTATTGCAACGAAATCATTTGGCAGTTGCTAAAATGTTGATGATGAATCCAATAGCTCAAATGCTACAAGATATGCGTCATTTTATTATTGATCCAGTTAATCCACGTGGTTGGGATATCTTTGATAATAAAATGATGGCTTGTATTCCATATTGTATTCCAGTATTCATTTTTGTGATTGGTTTGATTGTATTCAATAAAAATTCGAAACGATTTGCGGAGATTTTATAATGTCAAGTAATGTAGCAGTTAAGGTAGACCATGTAAGTAAATTTTTTAAATTACCAACAGAGTCAACTCAAAGTTTACGAACAACACTAGTAAACCGTTTTAGGGGGATTAAGGGTTACAAGAAACAAGAAGTTTTACGTGATATTTCTTTTGAAGTTGAAAAGGGAGATTTCTATGGTATTGTAGGTCGAAATGGTTCTGGAAAATCGACTCTCTTAAAAATTATTTCAGAAATCTATGTGCCGGAAAAAGGTTCTGTCACCATCGATGGGAAACTGGTATCCTTTATCGAGCTTGGCGTCGGCTTCAACCCAGAGTTGACCGGTCGAGAAAATGTCTATATGAATGGCGCTATGCTGGGTTTCTCAACGGCTGAGATTGATGCTATGTATGAGGATATCGTAGACTTTGCTGAGTTGCATGATTTCATGAACCAAAAGTTAAAGAACTATTCATCAGGGATGCAGGTTCGTTTGGCATTTTCGGTTGCGATAAAAGCGCAAGGAGATATACTTATTCTTGATGAGGTTCTAGCGGTTGGAGACGAGGCTTTTCAACGTAAGTGTAATGATTACTTTATGGAACGCAAAAAATCAGGTAAGACGACAATTCTTGTAACCCATGATATGAATGCTGTAAAAAAATATTGTAATAAGGCTGTTTTAATTGAAAATGGGTTAGTTAAAGTAGTTGGAAATCCTGATGATGTTGCAAATCAATATAGTTATGATAATGCAGCAAATCAAAAAGTTTCAAATGATGATGTTACAATTGATGATGCAGCTATAAGCAATTTAAATATAAAATTGCTTTCGAATAAAATGTCAAGTCCTGAAGATCCCATTGAGTTTGAGGTTTCATATGATGTTAATCAGGACATAGAAACTTACATAGCTTTCTCGCTAACTGAAATTGATCGCGGTCTTTGGGTATATAATGATAATTCTTTAGATTTATTAACTGATGGAAAAGGGAGAAAGAATTTCCGCTATTCTTGTAGTTTATCAAGCTTGAATGATATCAAATTAAAACTTCAAGTTTCAGTAAGAGATAGCTCGAATACAATGCTTGCATTTGCCAAGGGAGATAATTCACCTATAATTTTATTAAATCGAACAGATATTTTAGATGATGATTTGTCAGCGAAAGATTCTGCTACCGGATTATTGCAAAGGAATGGGAAATGGGAGACGATGTAGATGAATAGAATTCTACTTTATGTTCACTACAATAAGTCTGATGATTTAAGTAGTCATGTTTTATATCAATTGGAAAAACTTTTCCCACTTTTTTCGCGTATTCTATTGATATCGAATAGTTACTTATCAACTGAACATTTAAAATCCCTACGAAAAATTGGCATTAATGAAGTTGTTCAACGAGAGAATATTGGGTATGATTTTGCTGCCTGGCGAGATGGTATGAATTATATAGGATTTAATTCCTTGATAGATTATGATTCGGTTACCTTGATGAACGATACATGTATTGGTCCCTTGTGGGATTTAAAAGAGTATTTCGAAAAATTTGAAAAACAATTAGATATTGATTTTTGGGGAATGACTAATTTTAGAAAAACAAAGTATTTTAAGGAACATCTTCAGAGTTATTTTGTTTCTTATTCCCGTCAAGTTGTGTCGTCAAAAGTTTTTCAAAAGTTTTGGACAAGTATTAGGGATTATGAAAATATAAGAAGTGTGATTGATCGTTACGAGACAAGATTTACTGGTATTCTAACTAAATCTGGATTTAAATACGGTGTGGTTTTTAATACTTTGCACGAAAATTCTGATGAAATGGTTCATCCTGATTTTTCTTACTATAAACCTTTTAAAATATTAGAACATCGTGTTCCAGTTTTAAAAGTTAAAGCAATTCAGGCGCATCCTCTTCAAGCTGATCAGTTAAAAAATAAAATAAGAGAAGTTTCAGATTTTCCAATTGAAATTTTAAATAGTGTCTATTCTTCAATAGAATTTTTTTCTATTGAAAATGAACAAACAGAAAGATACACTTTATTAAAAAAAGTGCGAAACAAAATTAAAAGAACAATAGGAAGAAAAGGATAATGGATTTAAATAAGATTTATAGCTTTTATAATATCTATCTTAAAAAACGTATTCTAAAAATTATTCTATTCTCTCTTGCGTTTGCATTATTAATTTTAAATGTTATTAATATGCAGTTTACAGTGAAGTCACATTATTGTATACAAGAGGTTTCTTATTTTAATAGTTCAATATTATTAATCGGTATTTCTAGTCTCTATTTGGGAATGATATTGTCAAAAATTTGGAATAAGAAATTTTTTATTAAATTAGGAGTGATCTATGGATTGTATTTATTATTTTCATATATACTTGATGCTAGTCTAAGAGTAAATGAAAAACAGTTTAATTTTTTCAAGAGCTTGCAATCCTCTTTTCTTCAAACAGATTTCATATTTTATATTGCTTTAATTTTTATATTCGCTTTTGTCTATCATTATTTGATTTCTGTATTTTTCCCATTGTTTGAAAAATATCTAATTCCAATTTCGAATGATCGAGAAATATATACATTTATTTTCTATGCATTTTCTTTAACAGCTTTTTGTTTTACTGATAGTAAATTTTTTAACGCCGTAATGGGGAGTAATTTCATTACTCAATTTCTTGAAAATAATATTATAAAACTTACGACTCCTACTTTAATAGAACTAGATAAACTGATATTAACCTTGGTTATCATTGTTTTCTGTATTTCTTGTTATATTGTAAAAGGGATAAATGAATTAGAAAATAATAAACCGGGATTTGGCTTGGTGGTTCTTACGAGTGTTGTTTTTTCTATACTATTAAATTATTTTCTCCAATATAGTATACGAACAGATGTAATCGTAATGGAAAAACACATTTTTCCGGGGGCTACACTGTTTCAAATTAGCATTTTTTTTGCTGTGTTTTTGTTTCTGTACTCTATTATCAACGAGTATCTGTTGACTACCATCATAAATATATTGCTTATTATTGGAATTTCAATTTCAAGTTATTTAAAATATCAGTTCCGCCAAGAACCATTGTTACCAAGTGATTTAAGTTGGTTGAAAAATCCAGGATCACTTTTAGGATTCGTTGGATCAAGTTCTTATTTATATGTTTTTGTATTAATAGTTTTCTTTTCATTAATTTATTGGTTTTTTAAAGATATATTTCTTTATGGTAAAGTATTTAAAGCACAACTGGTTAGATTTGCAACAATTCTTTTTATTCTATTTTTCTTTTCTACTGTCTACTATTCCTTTAAAAATAGGCAAGATGGTAAAATGAGTGAACATATTCCAGTATTAGCAAACTTAAATAATCGGTATGATATTGCATGGTTTGGAAATACAGTTAATGCGCAAATGAAATCAAATAGCTATGTATGGTTTTCTCAGATGACATCCGATATTATGCATAAGCCTGAAAAGTACAGTAAAACTTCTATTAAAAAGATTGAAGAAAAGTACCATTTAAAATCAGTAGAAATAAATAAATATCGAAATCAATTCATCAATGAACAAACTGTAATTTATGTATTAAGTGAAAGTTTTTCAGATCCATCAAGAATAGAAAAAGTTCAAGTTTCATCAAATCCAATTCCTAAAATTCAAGGAATAAAGAGCAGAACAACTAGTGGATTGATGAAATCTGATGGGTATGGAGGTGGGACTGCTAATATGGAATTTCAAACGTTAACAGGATTGCCAATGTACAACCTTTCTCCAAGCATTTCTATTCTATATACTCAAGTAGCACCTAATATGAAATATTTTCCTTCTATAAGTAATTATTTTGAACCTAAGAATCGAGATGTTATTCATATTGCAAGTCCTAGTAATTATTCAAGAAATGTAATATATGGGAATTTAAAATTTAATAAATTTATACATTATGGAAACAAAGGAAATAAAGGATATAATGTTGGTGGGAATTATAGTGATGATTCAACTTATCACTTAATTGAAGAAAATCTGAATAAGAATAGTCAATTTTTCTCTGTGATTACAATGCAGAACCATACTCCGTGGACGGAACTGAATCCTATAGATATGAGTGCGAGTTATCCAGGATTTTCGGATGGACAAAACAAATCTTTATCATCGTATGTGAGAATGCTTTCACAAACTGACACCGCCACCCAATCCTTCCTAGAAAGTCTTTCTAAAATAGATAAGAAGATTACAGTGGTATTCTATGGAGATCACTTGCCAGGACTTTATCCAGAGTCCGCTTTTAAGAATAATCCAGAGAGTCAGTATCAGACAGACTACTTCATTTGGAGTAATTTTGATGCACCGAAATTGAACTATCCTTTGGTCAATTCAAGTGATTTCTCTGCTATGGTCTTTGAACAGACCAATTCAAAAGTTTCGCCTTACTATGCTTTGTTGACGGAAGTGCTGAAAAAAGCAAGTGTCGATAAAAAGGCCTTAGAAGGGGAAGCGCAAGAAATTGCAGAGGATTTGAAAATGGTTGAATACGACCTGATTAGTGGGAAAGGTTACCTTTCTAAAGACTTCTTTAAAGTCCCAACCAACAAATCCAATTAAAAGGAGTGCTAGCAGGTAAAAATCTTTGTGATTTTGGCTGTCTGGCTCCCTTTTTTTTGTTTTTTATGCTAAACTATTAGATGGGGGTACGCTCATGATTAAGATATTTGGAAAGGTCCATTATCATTGGCAACCGGACTTATCTATTCTTGTGACTTATTGGTCCATTGCAGTGATTCCGGTCTTTATTGGACTGGCCTTGATGTATGAGAGCTCTAGTGTGCCAACGCTAGTTTTGTTTTCGTTCTTTTTATTTATGGCCTTGCTCGCGATTGGGGTCCATCGTTACTTCACGATCTATGAGGATGGGATCTTACGGATTATTACAGCCAATCCTTTTACTCCAATCAAGGTGCAGATTGACTCGATCGAAAAGGTCGAAGTTAATAAGAAATCGATCAAGCTCATATTTAATGATGGATCGCGCAGTCGAACATTCTGTATGCGTAAATGGCCGAAAAAATACTTTATCAATGCACTTGCTTTAAATCCTTATTTTAAGGGAGAAGTAATCCTGACGGACAATTTCATCCATGTGGATTACTACGAGATGTATTATGCAAACAAATAAAAAGCCCTCTTAATCTTTTAAGAGAGCACGAGTGGGGCATTCTTTAATAGCCTCGAGAACATCGTTTGTGACAGGAACTTCCTTTTCAAGGAGGTCGTCCTCTTCAGCAGCAAATTTAACGATGCCATTGTCATGGTAATCAAATAATTCAGAATAGGTCTGACAGAGACCGCAAGCGATGCAACGATCTGGAATTAACGTAACTTTCATACTTCTATTGTAATGATTTTTACGAGAAAAAACAAGGAGGAAGTCATGGCAAAAGAACCATGGGAAGAAGATATTTACGATGATGGAGAAGAAACATTGAAAAGAACGAGTAAGTTAAACGGAATCAAGGCAGATCGTCTATTGACGATTTTAGCCATTATTTTCTTTGTAGTAGTAGTAGCGATGGTCTGCTTGTTGATTTTCCTTTCAACAGGTGGCAGCAATAAATCAAAACAAATGTCTGGCTTCTACAATGGAGAGACTAAGGTTGAACAGAAATCATCAGCCCCTGCAGCACAAACTGACCAAGCGGCTAAAGACGATAGTTCAAAAGATGAGAACTCTGAAGAAGGTACGATCACTGTTCAAGCAGGTGAAGGGGAAGCAGCGATTGCTGCGCGTGCTGGTATTTCCATTGCCCAATTGGAACAGTTAAATCCATCTCACATGTCTACAGGATCTTGGTATGCCAATCCTGGTGATGTCGTTAAGATTCAGTAGGAGTTGAGGACAACATGAAACAAATTCAAATTGCCATTGATGGACCGGCTTCTAGTGGAAAATCCACAGTTGCAAAGATCATTGCCAAGGATCTAGACTATACGTATCTAGACACAGGAGCTATGTACCGTGCGGCGACTTATCTAGCTTTGCAAAATAATCTGACAGCTGAACAGGTTGATGACCTCTTAGCCCTTTTAGATCAGTATCCAATTAGTTTCGGTCGATCGGAAGAAGGAGAGCAACTTGTCTTTGTAGCAGACGTGGATATTACCCACCCAATTCGCGATAACCAAGTGACCAACAATGTTTCATGGGTTGCAGCGCTTGCGCCAGTCCGTGAAAAACTTGTCGCTCTACAGCAAGAAATTGCAGCAGAGGGGGGCATCGTTATGGATGGACGCGATATTGGGACGGTCGTCCTTCCACATGCAGAGTTGAAGATCTTTTTGGTCGCTTCTGTTGAGGAGCGGGCAGAACGTCGTTATAAGGAAAATGTTGAAAAGGGCATTACAGCGGATCTTGAATTGTTGAAAAAAGAAATCGCTGAGCGGGACTATAAGGACAGCCACCGTGCCGTTTCTCCTTTGAAACCTGCAGCTGATGCCATTCATTTTGACACAACGGGTGTTGGAATTGCAGACGTTGTTGCATTTATTGAAGAAAAAGCAAAAAAAATTCTTGACAAAGAATAAAAAACTTGATATCATATAAAAGTTGAGAAAAGCAGAAGTGAGAACTTCTCGCCTTGTGACGCAAGTTGCCTGGCCCCTACGGATCAAGTTTCAGTAATGAAATACATCATGTAGTTCGGGCCTGTTTTGCAGGTCCGTTCTTTGTTTTTCTCGAATAATAAAAAAGAGGTGAAAACCATAGCAAAGCAAGACTTATTCATCAATGATGAAATTCGTGTACGTGAAGTTCGCTTAATCGGTCTTGAAGGTGAGCAATTGGGTATCAAACCACTTAGCGAAGCGCAAGCACTTGCGGACGACGCTAATGTTGACTTGGTTCTCATTCAACCTCAAGCTAAACCTCCTGTTGCGAAAATTATGGACTACGGTAAGTTCAAATTTGAGTACCAGAAGAAGCAAAAAGAACAACGCAAAAAACAAAGCGTTGTGACCGTAAAAGAAGTTCGTTTGAGCCCAGTAATTGACAAGGGTGATTTCGATACAAAACTTCGCAATGCTCGCAAATTCCTTGAAAAAGGAAATAAAGTGAAGGTATCCATTCGCTTTAAGGGTCGTATGATTACCCACAAAGAGATTGGTGCTAAAGTTTTAGCCGACTTCGCTGAAGCGACACAAGATGTGGCGATCATCGAACAACGTGCTAAGATGGATGGACGTCAAATGTTCATGCAATTGGCGCCAGCAACTGACAAGAAATAATCTGTCAGAAAGTTAAAAAAAGGAGAAAATATCATGCCAAAACAAAAAACACACCGCGCATCAGCTAAACGTTTCAAACGTACAGGTTCTGGTGGACTTAAACGTTTCCGTGCTTACACTTCTCACCGTTTCCACGGAAAAACTAAGAAACAACGTCGTCATCTTCGTAAAGCATCTATGGTGCATGCTGGAGATTTCAAACGTATCAAAGCAATGCTTACTCGCTTGAAATAATCGCGTATTCGTAAGTAAAGAATTCTAGGAAATATTGGAGGAAATATAAATGGCACGTGTTAAAGGTGGCGTTGTATCACGCAAACGTCGTAAACGTATTCTTAAATTAGCTAAAGGTTACTATGGAGCTAAACATATCTTGTTCCGTACTGCAAAAGAACAAGTAATGAACTCTTACTACTATGCATACCGTGACCGTCGTCAAAAGAAACGTGACTTCCGTAAATTGTGGATCACACGTATCAATGCGGCAGCTCGTTTGAACGGACTTTCATACTCACAATTGATGCATGGTTTGAAATTGGCTGAGATCGAAGTTAACCGTAAAATGCTTGCTGACTTGGCTGTTAACGATGCAGCAGCTTTCACAGCTCTTGCAGATGCAGCTAAAGCAAAACTTGGTAAATAATGTTTATAATAGGCTGGGCAAAAGTTGTCCAGCCTTTGATGTATGATAGAAATAACTGTATGACGCAGTGGTTGATTGGTATCTTTATTCGCTTTTTAAGCTCTAAAGATGACCTAATCAACTGTGCGGGGGTGGAAAACGAACTCTTTTTTACTAGTCAGAGTTCTTTCCCACTCCCTTTTTTTCTTGCTGATTTCATGCTATAATGAAAATAATCGTAACCGATATGAGGAGAGATGGAGGATATAAAGGTGACACACAATCGACTAGCATGGGATGAATATTTTGCAGCACAGGCCTTACTGATTTCGAATCGAGCGACCTGTAATCGAGCTAAGGTTGGGGCTGTACTAGTTAAGGATAATAAGGTCATTGCAACAGGTTATAATGGATCCGTTTCTGGGACAGATCATTGTCTAGAAGATGGCTGTCTTATGGTCGAGGGACACTGTGTCCGGACGATTCATGCGGAAGTCAATGCTATTTTGCAAGGAGCTGAACGTGGAATTCCAAAAGGCTTTACAGCTTATGTGACGCATTTTCCTTGTCTCAATTGTACCAAGCAGTTGCTTCAAGTCGGTTGCAAGCGGGTCGTTTATATCCATCAATACCGCATCGATGAATATGCCGAGTATCTTTACCGTGAAAAAGAAGTAGAACTGGTCAATTTACCAATTGAAGAAGTGAAACGAGCTATTGCTGAGGCTGATTTTATTTAGGGAAGGCTTCCCAACTATTTCATGATATATTAGCAATCTTATTGAAAACCTGTCCAAATTAATGATTAAGAGATAGCATTGAATAGATGGCTATCATGAAAAGAATAATGGAATCAAGTATAATGGTGTTAAAGGAAAAACATAAAAATATAAGAAAGGTAGGAGAAAATGATGACAAACCAAGAGAAACATCTTGAGGAAAATAAAGAACATAGTAAGATCAGTGAAGATTATCCCAATTCTGTATCTGTTCAGAATCCTCCAAAAGAAAATAGCTTACATTCTATTCTTCTTTCAGTAACCTTTTACCTATCCATTATCTATCTTGTATTGTTTGTCTTTTTCTTTGCACCTTGGGGTGATGGTTGGGGATTTGTCGTTTTGATTTTCCTTGGTCCAAACTTATTAAGTCTTGCGATTGGAGCCTTTCTAATTCGACTAGGGATGAAGAAGGGGAATAAAAGCCTTCTCTATGCGAGTATTGGACTCTATCTGCTGTCTATCATCTTGGCTTTTGATCCGGACTGGGAAATATTTCGAATTGCTCCCTTATGTTTAGGTATTTTGGATTTAATCGGAACACTCCTGGTTAAAGAAGTGAAAAGCTCTTAATTAAAAAATGGATATGGTCAACTCTACTCAATAAAAAGTATTCGGGTCGATCAAAGAGATAGTTAAATCAGTTCTTCCTCTCTATTTTTAAGCGCTATTATTTGAAAGAATAACTAAAAATGTTAGGAGAAAGTTATGACTGATCAACAGAAAAATCTTGAAGTAGATAAAGAAAAAGAGGCATATGCTTCAGATGAAAGTCTTTTTCCGAACAATGAAATGAAGCCAGAGAAGAGAATTGGAAATTCTGTAATCCTTTCTATTGCTTTGTTCTTGGCCATTGTTTATATAGTTTTACTTTTATTAGGTCTCTTTTCAATGGGAGCGTGGGCTGGTGGCTTTTTGTACTTTTTGGGAATCCATATGATTAGCTTTGTGATTGCAACCATCCTGCTTTGGAATGGAATAGTGAATGCCAATAAAGCAACTTTTTATATAGCAGCAGCTATTTATGTTTTTTCATTTATTGCTGCGGGTGATCCGGATTGGCTGATTAATCATATACCACCGCTTGTGGTAGGAGTGCTGGTATTGATTGGAACTGTATTGTTAAAAAATGAAGACTGATGATAGCAGGTAGGATGTTCAATCCTATCTTTTTTATTTATTTAGTACTGATAACGCACTAAGAAAACGGTTACAAATTGTGTTATAATTTAAATAAATGAATCGTTAAATACTTTTCTTAGAAAGTGGAGGAGAATCTATGTCTAGAAAAAAATGGTATTGTATACTGCTAATTCTTGAAGCAATTCTTTATCTTGTTTCTTATGGTAGTAGTATAGTGGTGAACTATAGTTCCCAAAATTTAAATGGAAATACACCACTGTTCACTGTCTCTAGTATTTTTTCTATATGGAATGGAATGATTATTTGCTGGGTAATTTGGAGAATCATGAAGCAGCGTTTAAATGTTGAAGGATTGATAGCTGCTCTTCTCCTCTCAATTACCCAACTACTGATGTTTTTTTTACCACCTTTCTCCCCAACAAATCTGATGAACATTTCCTTTGTGCTAAATATCATTTGTTTAATATGGATTTGCTTGCTTATAAAGAATGTAGAAATGAGGGAGCTTTTAAACAATTGGAAAAGTAAAGATGGTTGGAAATCATCGATAGCTTATTTAGTACTATTTGTTGCCTCTACAAATATTTCTCCACTATTTATATTGATTGGTATGGATAGAACGAGTGATATTTACGCTTTTACACTTCGATACAGTGTAATGGAGTTAATGTTTTTACTTCTGATTAATGTTATGATCACAAGTACAAGTGATAAACTTCAGAAAGTCTTTTCTCTTTTGCTCATTTTATCTTCCCTTGTTGAGATAGGTATAGTATACTCTTTCATCTCTCGTATAAGCTTTTACGGTCTCTTTTATCTTCTCTTATCGATTTATATTGCTTGTCGTGTTTTTAGTTTACTTGAGAAAGTTGCAGATGGCTGGGAGTCCAAGGTGAAAGTACAAGATCTATCATCTATTGACACTAAACCAGAGATGGCGGACTCTCAAGTAGAAGGAGACATAGATGTAAACGATCAGTTGAATGCTGATATACGATCAAACAATGATGAAGAAAATTCGCCAAAAAGAATTATTCTTCAGTCGCCTTGGTTATGGAGCGCACTTATAATAGCAGTCTGTCACCTTGGTATTATGATTTTTCCTTTATTTTTAGGAAACCCCATGTATCTACTGATCTTATATATTGGTGCCATCCATTATATTTGTTTTATGATTGCGACTATATTACTTTTCATAGGTATGAGAAAAGGAAGTAAAGGACTCCTAAATGCGGCAGCTATCTCATTTGTTATTTCCATTATAGGTACGCCAGATCCTTATTGGATAGGTCCTAATATTTTATCCTTTATTCTGGGAGTTTTAGTATTTATTGGAACTATATTATTTAAAAATGGAGACTGAGTAAAGTAGATAGGGTTGAAAATTTTTAAAGAACTGTTATCATTTAAGTAGATGGTAGGTTTTTGAGTACCCATTGGTACGCGGACGCCTACCATTTTTGAAGATAAAAAAAGCACCGTGTGAGGGTACTAGATCTTGCCTGCTGAACTCGTCAATTGATAGATACCCTAGTGGGTATTTTTTGTGAACTTTTTAGGAACTTTGAGGACTGTTTAAGTCAGTTTAACTGGGTAGTGCATAGACCGAAAAAGCTGATTTAATGGGCTTTTTGAAAAATCATTTTCCATATCATATGTAATGTGTTATAATGAAGTGTTATATGGTCCCGATAAGGTGGTAGAAATCTTCTATCAGTACTTTGTAACTCTATAACAATATTTTTTTAAGGGGGGACATTTTTATGTCAGAACGTAAACTTTTCACGTCTGAATCAGTATCTGAGGGGCATCCAGATAAGATTGCAGACCAAATTTCAGATGCTATTTTAGATGCTATTTTAGAGCAAGATCCAGAAGCTCACGTGGCTGCCGAAACAGCTGTTTATACTGGTTCCGTGCATGTCTTTGGTGAGATTTCAACGACTGCTTATGTGGATATTAACCGTGTGGTTCGTGATACCATTGCAGAGATTGGTTATACTAATACGGAATATGGATTCTCAGCTGAAACTGTAGGAGTACACCCATCTTTGGTGGAACAATCTCCTGATATTGCCCAAGGGGTTAATGAAGCCTTGGAAGTTCGTGGAAACGCAGATCAAGATCCACTTGATTTGATCGGAGCAGGAGACCAAGGTCTCATGTTTGGTTTTGCAGTGGATGAAACAGAAGAACTCATGCCATTACCGATTTCACTCAGCCACAAGTTGGTTCGTCGTTTGGCTGAACTTCGTAAGTCTGGGGAAATCAGCTATCTTCGTCCAGATGCCAAATCACAGGTCACTGTCGAGTACGATGAAAATGACCAGCCAGTGCGCGTGGATACGGTGGTTATTTCAACTCAACACGATCCAGATGTCAGCAATGAACAAATCCATGAAGATGTAATTAACAAGGTCATCAAAGAGGTGATTCCAGCTTCTTATCTAGATGCTGAGACCAAATTCTTCATCAACCCAACGGGTCGCTTTGTTATTGGTGGGCCTCAAGGGGACTCAGGTTTGACAGGTCGTAAGATCATCGTGGATACTTATGGTGGTTATTCACGTCACGGTGGTGGTGCCTTCTCTGGTAAGGATGCCACTAAGGTGGACCGTTCTGCTTCTTATGCAGCTCGCTACATTGCCAAAAACATCGTAGCGGCAGGTCTTGCTAAGAAAGCAGAAGTGCAATTGGCTTATGCCATTGGGGTTGCTCAACCTGTCTCTGTTCGTATTGATACCTTCGGTACTGGAACAGTCGCTGAAAGTAAGCTTGAAAAAGCAGCACGTGAGCTCTTTGATCTTCGTCCTGCAGGGATTATTCAAATGTTGGATTTGAAACGTCCAATCTACCGTCATACAGCGGCTTATGGCCATATGGGACGGACAGATATTGACCTTCCATGGGAACGTTTGGACAAGGTAGAAGCCTTGAAAGAAGCTGTAAAATAATTAGTTGAAATGGAAAAGTTAGGGTCAAGTTGATCCTAGCTTTTTTTCGTTTTGAAAATTCCTACAGATGGAAAAATAGGTCGATCTGTGGTATAATAGATGCAGTATTTTGAATACGTTGTCCCTTTTATTTCCGTTACAAAAAACGATAGTAAAAGGAAAAAGACTTGAAAGAGCTAATAAATTATTAAGATGAAAAAAATTGTAATAAATGGTGGTCGCCCTCTAAAAGGAGAGGTGACCATTAGTGGTGCAAAAAATAGTGTAGTAGCCCTGATTCCGGCGACCATTCTGGCGGATGATATCGTGACCCTTGATGGGGTACCGGATATTTCCGACGTGGCGAGTCTGATTGAAATCATGACCATCATGGGGGCTAAGATCGAGCGCAAAGAGGACAGTTTGATCATTGATCCACGTGGGGTGAAGAATATGCCCATGCCATTTGGAAAGATCAATAGTCTCCGTGCCTCCTATTATTTTTATGGCAGCTTGTTAGGACGCTACGGTCAAGCAACTGTTGGACTACCTGGCGGGTGTGATCTTGGCCCGCGTCCGATCGATTTGCATTTGAAGGCCTTTGAAGCGATGGGAGCTGCTATGACCATGGATGGCTCTAGTATGAAACTTGCGACTGATGACAAGCCTCTTCAAGGAGCAAACATCTACATGGATACTGTTAGTGTCGGTGCAACGATCAATACGATTTTGGCAGCAGTCAAGGCTGAAGGTCGGACAGTGATCGAAAATGCGGCGCGGGAACCTGAAATTATCGATGTGGTGACCTTGCTCAACAACATGGGAGCCCATATTCGTGGAGCAGGGACAGATATTATTATCATTGATGGTGTTCCACAATTGCATGGAACGAGACATCAGGTGATTCCAGATCGTATCGAAGCAGGAACCTATATTGCCCTTGCAGCTGCTATTGGGGAAGGTATCCAGATCAATAATGTCCTATATGAGCATTTAGAGAGCTATATTGCTAAGTTAGAGGAAATGGGTGTGCGCATGACCATTTCTGAAGATAGTATCTTTGTAGAAAAGCAAACAGGCTTGAAGGCCATCCAGATCAAAACATCTCCTTATCCTGGTTTTGCGACTGACTTGCAACAACCGATCACGCCTTTGCTCTTAACGGCTGTAGGACGTGGTCGCATTGTTGATACGATTTATGAAAAACGGGTCAACCATGTACCAGAATTAGCTAAAATGGGGGCCACCATTTCGACCTTGAACGACCACATTATTTATGAAGGGCCAAATCAATTGACAGGATCCAGTGTGAAAGCGACGGATCTTCGAGCTGGTGCGGCTTTAGTGATCGCCGGTCTCATGGCTTCTGGAACAACAGAAATTACAAATGTGGAATACATCCTTCGCGGGTATTCAGATATTATTCATAAATTGACCCAACTTGGAGCAGACATCCAGTTGGTAGAGGAATAGTGACAGAACTTGGGATCTGATAGTGGCGGCTGGATACACGAACAATGGAGTTTGAAATGAATATTTGGACGAACTTAGCTGCCTATTCACTAATTGAAACACAAAGGTTGTATTTACGACCTTTTCTCTTTGAGGATGCGGAAGATTTTTATAAGATTGCTTCGAATCCTGAAAATTTACAATTTATCTTCCCTGCACAAGCCGATCTTGCTGAAACTCAATATGTACTAGCCAACTATTTCATGAAAAATCCTTTGGGGGTTTGGGCGATCTGTGATAAGGAAACCAATCAGATGATTGGCTCCATCAAGTTTGAAAAGTTGGATGAAATTAAGGGAGAGGCTGAGTTAGGCTACTTTTTACACAAAGATTTTTGGGGAAAGGGTCTGATGACAGAAGCGGTCAAAGAGTTGGTCTCTCTATCGTTTGAAAAATTTCAACTGAAGGAGCTTAAGATTGTCACCCATGTTGAAAATGCAGGGAGTCAAAAGGTTGCTTTGAAGGCTGGTTTTCGTCTCTTTCGTCAATTCAAAGGGAGTGACCGCTATACGCGTAAAATGCGCGATTATTATGATTTCCGCCTAGGTAGAGGGGACTTCTATGAGTAAACACCAAGAGATTTTAGACTATCTCGAAAAATTACCGATTGGAAAACGGGTCAGTGTCCGCAGTATCTCCAATTTTTTGAATGTCAGTGATGGGACGGCCTATCGTGCCATTAAAGAAGCTGAAAATCAAGGAATTGTAGAAACGCGTCCTAGAAGCGGGACCATCCGTGTCAAATCGAAAAAAGCTGTACTAGAGCACTTGACTTATCGGGAAATTTTAGAAATCACCGGTTCTGAAATATTAGCTGGTGAAGAGGGACTCGAAAAAGAATTTAATAAATTTTATATCGGTGCCATGACAGAAAAGCACGTCCTTGACTATGTGTCTGAAGGGGGGCTTTTGATCGTGGGTGACCGCACTAGCATCCAACGATTGGCTCTTAAGCATGACAATGCGGTCTTAGTGACGGGTGGCTTTGAAGTGAGTGAGGATGTGATTGATCTGGCCAATCAGGTACAAATCCCAGTCATCCGAACTTCACACGATACCTATACCGTCGCGACCATGATCAATAAGGCTTTGTCTAACATGCAGATCAAGACGGATATCTTGACAGTCGAGCAGGTCTATCGGCCCTTCCATGAGTACGGCTATCTTTCTGAGACGGATACGGTCCGGGATTATTTAGATTTGGTTCGAAAGAATCGCTTTAGTCGTTTTCCGGTTGTCAATCAGCACCAGATGGTAGTGGGCGTCGTAACCATGAGAGATGCTGGAGATAAGGCGCCTCAGACGACCCTTGATAAGGTGATGTCACGGACCATTTTTACCACTAATTTGTCCACCAGCATTGCGACGATTAGCCAGCGGATGATTGCTGAAGATTATGAGATGATTCCTGTGATTCGCACTAACCAGACCTTGCTGGGTGTCATTACACGTCGGGATGTCATGGATCGGATTAGCAAGGTGCAATTTTCGAGCTTGCCAACCTTTAGTGAGCAAATCGGTCAAAAGATTCAAGCAGAGAACGACCATTACCAATTCACAGTAGAGCCAAGTATGTTGGAGAAAAGTGGTGTTTTGGCCAATGGGGTCATGATCGAAGTGCTGATGAAGGTTGTTCGCAAGATGATGCAACACAGTGGGCGTAGCTTGATCGTCGAACAGCTGATCATCAATTTTTTACAAGCTGTGCAGGTGGACGATGTGATCCGCATTGAACCACAACTAGTTCGACGAACCAGACGTTCGGCCTTGGTTGATTTTAGCTTGTATTTAGATCTGCAGTTAGTTGCGAAAGCAACCATTACAATTAAGATTAATTAAACAAAAAGAAATGAGAAGACAATGATTACATTAAAATCACAACGTGAAATTGAAGCCATGGATCGTGCAGGTGATTTCCTTGCCAGCATCCATATTGGATTACGTGACTTGATCAAGCCAGGGCTTGACCTATGGGAAGTAGAAGAATATGTCCGTCGTCGCTGTAAAGAAGCCAATGTCTTGCCGCTTCAAATCGGTGTAGAAGGTAGTCTCATGGACTATCCTTATGCGACTTGCTGTGGTTTGAATGACGAAGTAGCCCATGCTTTTCCACGTCATGTCATTCTCAAAGATGGTGATCTCCTCAAGGTAGACATGGTCTTGTCAGAACCACTGGATAAATCTGTTTTGGATGTATCGAAATTAGATTTTGACAATGTGGCGCAAATGAAGAAATACACTGAGTCCTATACTGGTGGCTTGGCGGACTCTTGCTGGGCTTATGCGGTTGGAAATGTTTCGCAAGAAGTCAAAGATTTGATGGACGTGACCAAAGAATGTCTCTATAAGGGAATTGAGAAAGCGGTCGTTGGCAATCGCTTGGGAGATATTGGTGCAGCGATTCAAGAGTATGCGGAAAGCAAAGGCTATGGCGTGGTGCGTGATTTGGTCGGACACGGTGTCGGGCCTACCATGCATGAAGAACCAATGGTCCCGCATTATGGTCGTGCTGGACGCGGTCTTCGCTTACGTGAAGGGATGGTCTTGACGATTGAGCCAATGATCAATACCGGTACTTGGGAGATTGATACAGATATGGAAACTGGTTGGGCCCATAAGACCCTTGACGGTGGCCTTTCTTGTCAATACGAGCATCAATTTGTGATTACAAAAGATGGTCCGGTGATCTTGACCAGTCAAGGTGAAGAAGGAACATACTAAAACTAGAGAGGAAAGAATGGAGCTGAAGGCAAGTGTCTGGTTTCGCTCTTTGCTCTTTTTTAGTAAAATGGGGAGGTGACGAATGAAAAAGGTCCTACAAAAAATACTGGGACAGCCATTTATAAAGGGCTTCGTGCGGTTTTATCAGAGTGCAGAGTCTGATATCACTAGCATTGCGGTGGCCTATTATTTGCTGATCTCCATTTTCCCTTTGATGCTGATTGCAGCCAATATTTTACCCTACTTTCATATTCGTCCCACTCAGATTCTTTTAAGCTTACAAAAAGTCTTGCCAGCCTCCTTATATCGAATAGTGGCACAGATGATTTCGAGTGTCTTGACCAAACCTTCGACAGGCTTACTGAGTTTCTCGATTATTTCTGCTTTGTGGATCTTCTCTCAGAGCATTGCCTACCTCCAAAAAGCCTATAACAAGAGTTATGGGGTGGAAAAGGAGCGTGGTATTATCTGGGGGCGACTCTTTAGCTTTCTGATCAGTTTTGCCTTGCAGGGCTTGTTTGGACTTTCGCTGATCCTTTCCATGTTTGGAAAAATGATCGTTCGCTATCTCTATCAGACCTTTTCATTTGATCGGACGATTTATGTGCGTTTACTGAATTTGACAGAGCCGACCATCTACCTCTTACTCTTTGTTAGTCTGGTCTTGCTCTATTACACCCTTCCAAATGTCAAAATTCCAAAATTTAGATATGTATTGCCAGGGGCGACCTTTGTTGTTGCTGTCCTGTATGCGATCTTAAATATCTTTTGGAAATATGTGGATCGCTATGTGAGTCATTTCTTAGATGCTCGTTTCTTTGGTTCGGTCGTCCTAGCGGTCATTATGTTCTGGTTCATCTTGGTAGCTAAAATCATGATTATTGGTTGTATTTTAAACGCCAGTATCCAATTTGCCAGAGAAGCCAAGTTCCAAACGCGCAGTGGAGAAATTGTCTCTAAGTTAAAATCAGAAGAAGTGGACTTTCGGCATAGAGAAGTTTCATTAAAATTAAAACAACGATTACGTCTAAAAAATAGAGATAAAAGGAAAGAATAGAAATCAGATGGTATCTGGTTTCTTTTTTTGTTTGTTTTTATTGCATTTGCAACAAAAATATGTTACTCTATTTCTAACAAGAAAGGAGGAGTGGGATGAGTATTTTGCGTGAGATTGGTATCATTGCGCGCGCTCTGGATTCTATTGCAAATATCGAATTTAGAGATTTAGATTTAGCACGTGGTCAATATCTCTATCTGGTGCGAATTGCAGAGCAACCTGGAATGATTCAGGAAGAACTCTCTGACCTCTTGAAAGTAGATCGATCCACCGTTGCAAGGTCCGTAAAAAAACTAGAAGAACGTGGCTTGATTCAGCAACGTCCGAGAGGAGAAAATCTCAAAACAAAGGAATGGGAGTTAACTGAAAAAGGTAAGCAGATTTACCCCTTCATTTTAGGGGAGCATCTTTACTCTGAGAGAACTGCTTTAAAAGGCTTTTCCAAAAAAGAAGTCGCACAGTTAGAAGAGTACCTCATCCGAGTTCGTGAGAATATCACCTTGGATTGGGAACTAGTTAAAAAAGGTCAAAAAAGAAATTATAGTGAGGTAAAGCAATGAAAGTGACAGTCGATCAAGCATTTTGGGATTTATTTCCAACAGCTAGAATTACAGTGATGTCCTTGTATGGCATTGATAATACGGTAGATGAAGCCAAGGATCCTTATTTCAAAGAATTGTTGGACAAGGGTGCCAAAAGAGCATGGGAATTTATCGATGAAGAAAACTATACCCAGAGTGGGTTCGTTCAAGAGTGGCGCCAAGCTTTTAGCAAGTTTAAAACAAAAAAAGGAGCCCGATCTTCCATCGAAGCACTATTAAAACGGGTTCACCAAGGTCGTGAATTTTATCCGATTAATCCCTTGGTTGATTTATACAATAGTGTGTCTATGGCTTATGCCCTTCCATGTGGAGGAGAAGACATGGATAAATTAGTGGGTGGACTCTCTCTAGGACAAGCGAAAGGAGGCGAACCGTTCTTTCCATTAGGAGCTGAAGAAGATGCGCCAGCTTTGGAAGGGGAGATCATCTACTATGACCAAGAAGGAGCTGTTTGTCGTTGCTTGAATTGGCGTGAGGCTCAAAGAACCATGCTAACTGAAGATACGAAGGACGCTATTTTGGTGATTGAAGCTATCAATGAGGAGCAGGCCAAACGTGCACAAACAGCTATGCAAGAATTGAAAGACCTAGCCAAGGATTATTTTGGGGTCGAAGGAACGATCTATCAATTAAGTGCAGAGCATGCAAGTATAGAAGTTTAAAATAATAAGGCTGAAACAATCGTTTCAAGCCTTGTTTTTATTTTTAAAGACAAAGAGTTTACTAAAGACATAATTGAGGACCACTATAGCAACTTGAGCAAAGAGGGTTTCAATCAGATTGATCTGACTCTTGTTGTTGTGGACAAATTGCCCGATGATTCCTGGGAATTGCTTGACAAAAATCTCGGTCAAGGCCATGTCTAGTATAAAGGTCCCAGAGCGGGCAATCGCAAATCGGATCAAGCGCTGAAACCAGCCCTTTCTTTCTTGTTTAAAGACAATGGTATCGTTGGTCGCAAAGGCAAAGAGGATCCCAGCGATGTTTCCAATCGCGGTCGCTAATCGTTCATCACGAGACACTTGATAGATGAAGAGGCGGGTTCCGACGGAAACAATGGTTGTGGCAACCCCAAAAAAGAGATAGGATAAAATTTCATTATCAAAAAATTTTTTAATTAGTATTTTCATAAATTCAGTCTACCATAAAACCTCAAAATATGCTATACTTGAAAGGTTGAAGAAATCAAACCTTCAACCCTTGGTGCTTAAGATCCTTTCGCCAAGCATATTACACGCGGAAAAACCGCTAAAGGAGAATAGATGAAACAGTTAACTGCTCGTGATATGGCGCAAATTGCCATTGTTGCTGCGATTTATATCGTATTGACCATTACCCCACCTCTCAATGCTATGGCCTACTATGGCTATCAATTCCGTGTTTCGGAGATGATGAATTTCTTAGCCTTCTACAATAAGAAGTACTTGATTGGAGTGACGCTTGGTTGTATGATTGCTAACTTATTTAGTTTTGGGTGGATCGATGTCTTTGTTGGTGGAGGTTCAACCTTTGTCTTCCTAGGACTTGGACTCATTCTATTTGGTCGTTTTAAAAACAAGTTCTTGTTTGACGGTCTTATTCGGTTGGACCATTTCTTGTTTGCGATTTTCTTTTCCATTTCCATGTTTACGATTGCCTTGGAACTTTATTACCTTCAAGGCCAACCATTCTTCTATAACTGGTTGACCATGGGAGTGGGTGAATTTGCATCCTTGATTTTTGGAGCGATTGTGATCAATCAACTTTCTAAGCGGATTGATTTTACAAAATAAGAAAAGGGAGCTTTGGCTCCTTTTTTTAATGCTAAGAATGCAGTAAATTCAAGGCTAAATTAAGATTTTATGATAAAATAAGAACATGAAAACCAGAATGAAAGAATTAGTGGAATTACTCAATCGATATGCTTACGAGTATTACACAAAAGACGCTCCATCTGTTTCGGATAGTGAATATGATCAATTATATCGGGAGTTGGTGGAACTAGAAACCGCTCATCCTGATGAGATCTTACCAGAGAGTCCAACTCACCGTGTAGGTGGGGTGGTTTTAAAAGGCTTTACCAAATACCAGCACCAGTATCCCCTTTATAGTTTGCAGGATGCTTTTTCGCGTGAAGAATTAGAAGCCTTTGATCAGCGTGTCCGTAAGGAATTTCCTTCTATCAGCTATGTATGTGAGCTGAAAATCGATGGCTTGTCCATTTCCCTCACCTATGAAAATGGAGTCCTCGTAACGGGGGCGACACGTGGGGATGGTTCTGTCGGTGAGGATATTACAGAGAATCTCAAGCGGGTCAAGGACATTTCTTTAGTGTTACCAGAGCCAGTGAACATTACAGTTCGAGGCGAGTGCTATATGCCACGGGCTTCCTTTGATCGGGTCAATCAGATCCGTCAAGAAAACGGCGAGCCGGAGTTTGCTAATCCACGAAATGCTGCTGCAGGAACGCTTCGCCAATTGGATACGAAAATCGTGGCCAAGCGAAATCTCGCAACCTTCTTGTATCAAGAAGTGAGTCCAACTGATCAAAGCAGTCAGGAAGGTGTGCTTGAGAAATTAGCCCGCTTAGGCTTTGTCGTGAACCAAGAGCGAGTGCTGGCTGAGGATATGGAGCAAATTTGGGACTTCATCCAAAAAGTAGCTCAGCTTCGAGAGGATCTTCCCTACGATATCGATGGGATCGTCATCAAGGTCAATGACCTAGCTGTTCAAGAAGAACTAGGCTTTACCGTAAAAGCTCCTAAATGGGCTGTCGCCTATAAGTTTCCAGCTGAAGAAAAAGAAGCGAAAATCTTATCGGTGGATTGGACGGTTGGACGGACCGGAGTTGTGACCCCAACTGCCAATCTAACTCCAGTCCAGCTAGCCGGAACCACTGTTAGTCGGGCAACCTTGCACAATGTGGACTATATTGCTGAAAAAGACATTCATCAGGATGATATCGTCATTGTCTACAAGGCGGGTGATATCATTCCAGCGGTCTTGCGTGTTGTCAAAGATAAGCGAGTCTCTGATCAAGCATTAGCCATTCCAACTCATTGTCCGAGCTGCCAGAGTGAGTTGCTTCATTTTGAGGATGAGGTGGCCCTTCGCTGTATCAATCCGCTCTGTCCAGCACAGATTAAGGAAGGATTGAACCACTTTGCCAGTCGGGATGCTATGAATATCACAGGCTTGGGTCCAGCTGTTGTAGAGAAACTCTTTGCAGCTCAGTTAGTAGAGGATGTGGCAGGGATCTATCGCCTAAGCGTAGAGGATCTATTGACCTTAGAAGGCTTTAAAGAAAAATCTGCTGAAAAACTCCATGAAGCCATTCAAGCTTCAAAAGAGAATTCAGCTGAGAAGTTACTCTTTGGTTTGGGGATCCGCCATGTCGGTAGCAAGGTTAGTCAAATCTTGCTCCAAGAATTCCATGACCTCGATCAATTGGCAACAGCTGATCCAGAACGGATTGCCAGCATTGATAGTCTCGGTATGGTCGTGGCTGAAAGCCTTAAGAGTTATTTCGCGCAAGAAGGATCCAAGCGCCTCTTGCAAGAGCTCAAAGAAGCTGGTGTCAATATGGCTTATCTTGGTGAAAAAGTCGCTGCTGATGCGGCCCTATCAGGAATGACAGTCGTTTTGACTGGGAAGCTAGAGCGACTCACACGTTCAGAAGCAAAGGCAAAATTAGAAAGTCTGGGCGCTAAGGTAACTGGATCGGTTTCCAAAAAAACAGATTTGGTCGTTGCAGGTAGTGACGCTGGTAGCAAGTTAACCAAAGCACAAGAATTAGGAATCCAGGTAGAAGATGAGGCCTGGCTTGAAAGTTTATAGAGGATCTTTATGGTAGAACGAATCAAAAAAGCCCGTTTAATTTATAATCCGACCTCTGGGCAAGAAATTATCAAGAAAAATATTGCGGAAGTCTTGGACGTACTCGAAGACGTGGGCTATGAAACCAGCGCTTATCAAACGACTCCAGAACCATTTTCTGCCCAAAATGAGGCAGAAAGAGCCGCTAAAGCAGGCTTTGATTTAATCATTGCCGCTGGTGGAGATGGTACGATTAACGAAGTGGTCAATGGGGTTGCAGGTCTGGAAAATCGTCCGCAGATGGCCTTTATCCCGACCGGTACCACCAATGACTATGCGCGTGCCTTGAAGATCCCGATGGGAGATCCTGTGGCGGCTGCTCGCATTATCGAAAAAAATCAAACCATTCAGATGGATATTGGTCGTGCCTATGGTAGCAAGTATTTCATCAATATTGCTGCAGCAGGAACCATGACAGAATTGACCTTCAGTGTTCCAAGTAGTGTTAAATCTCGCTTGGGTTACTTTGCCTATGTGGCAGAAGCTGCTAAAATGTTGCCGCGAAACAAGGCTCGTAAGGTGCGGATTGAGCATGACAATGGTGTCTTTGAAGGGCCAGCGTCTATGATTTTCGTGGCTCTTACCAACTCGATTGCTGGCTTTGAAAGTGTCGCGCCAGATGCTAAGCTTGATGATGGGAACTTTACCTTGATTATCGTAAAAACTGCTAAGCTCTTTAACATGTTGTCCTTGATGATTCAGGCCATTAATGGGGGCAAGCATGTGCACGATGAAAATGTAGAATATCTCAAGACCAAGAAGTTGACGATCGAAATGCTAGGGAAAAATGCTCAACCGTTCCGCATCAATCTAGATGGGGAATACGGGGGAGATACTCCGGTTGAATTGGAAGTCTTCCATAATCACTTGGAATTCTTTGCGAATATTGATGAAATCAACAACGATGCATTGGTTCATACATCTGAAGAATAAAAACAAATAGTTGGAACCATATACGTGTTTCACGAGCGAATGGTTCCTTCGGTATCAAATTGGAAATAGGAAAATGTTATGCGACAATACCATGTAAAGCTTCATTTTCATAAGCAAAAAGGAAATTATTTTGCCTATGATATGTGGCAATGGCAGGATCAAGTAGAAGGAAAATCAGTCTCTTTCTCCAAGTTGGATTATTTTGGAGTAGAGGGAAATCTGGTATACGAGAGTGAGGATGCCTTGAGCCGGGGTCATGTCTTGGTTAAAGAAGGAGATTGGCTCACCAAAACCCGTGATTTTGAAATCGAACTCTTACCAGAAGGGCATGTTCGAGAAGTTTGGATTCTCGATGGGGACGATACTGTCTATTATTCTTTGCAAGCTGCTTTGACGAGTCATGCATACAGCCATCGTCAGCCTCATGCCTACGATATGGCGATGCATCCTAGAGAGTTTGATGCTAAATGGGCGTATCAAGGATGGCTCGGTCATCGGGAGGAAGAAGGGGAGCATTGCTTTAAACTGTGGGCACCAACGGCTAAGAAAGTTGAATTGTTGCTTTATCAATCAACAGACTTGGATGCGCCTATCTGGAAGAGCATGCCGATGACACGTGGCAAACAAGAGTCTAGCTACCACCCAGAAAATACCCATGGTGTTTGGATTTTAGATTTTTTAGGAAATTTAAGTGGTATGGCCTATCAATATCGTGTGCATTTTGAACACCATACTCAAGTGACGCGCGATCCTTATAGCATTGCAACGACAGCCGATGGAATGCGCTCAGCCATTCTCTCAAGAGCAGATCGTCAGTTTGATTGGGGCACTAAAAAAGGCGCCGATGTGACTCCCTGGCGCCTGGATAATCCTTGTCAAGCAGTGATCTATGAGATGCACCTTCGGGATTTGACCAAGTCACCGACATCAGGTGTGGACGAGTCTTTGCGTGGGACCTATCTGGGGGCTTGCCAAGAAGGAACCGTCAATAGCCATGGAGATGCGACTGCCTTTGATTATATCCGTCAATTAGGGGTCAATGTCGTGCAATTGCAGCCGATATCTGATCGCTATAAACAGTACGATGAAGAAGGTCGTGTGACCTACAATTGGGGTTACGACGTTCAGAATCATTCTGCACCAGAAACCAGTTTTTCAACAGATCCATCCAATCCCAAACAAACCATGAAAGAGCTTAAAACTATGATCCGGGCTTATCATGAAGCTGGGATTTCTGTAGTCATAGATGTGGTCTACAATCATACCTACTCAACTGAGCATGGTCCTTTCCAAAATACAGTTCCGGATTATTATTATCGGATGGATCCAGATGGGCGCTTCCAAAATGGGACAGGCGTCGGTAATGAGACGGCAAGTGAGCATGAGATGTACCGCAAGTACATGATTGATTCCCTTACGCACTGGGTCAAAGAGTACCAGATCGATGGTTTCCGCTTTGATTTGATGGGCATTCACGATGTGACGACAATGAATGCTATTCGGGAGGCGATGGATGCTCTGGATCCTCGCATTCTCCTTTATGGAGAAGGTTGGGACATGGGAACCGGTCTCGCACCAGAGGATAAGGCTAAGAAAGACAATGCGGCGCAATTGCCACGTATTGGATTCTTTAACGACACGGAGCGCGATGCTATTAAAGGGGCTGAGGTTTATGGTTCCATCAAACGAGGCTTTGTCAGCCGAAAATCAACAGAGAATATCGTTGCGCGTGCTGTTCTAGGTAGTGCGGAGCTGGGTCATTATTTAAGTCCGAATCAGGTTTTGAATTATGTGGAGGCTCATGACAATTATAATCTCTATGACTTGCTTCAGACCCTCCATCCAAATGAAGAAGTAGCAGGCTTGGTAAAGCGCTCAGAGTTGGCTACGGCTATGAACCTGCTCTTCCAGGGTATGGCCTTTATGCAATTGGGTCAAGAGTTTATGCGGACTAAATTGGTAGCGACAGGTCCTGATGGAGAGATCACACCTTTGGATCGTGAGCGGGCCATGAATTCCTACAATGCTCCAGATTTTGTGAATCAGGTCAATTGGGATTTGGTCAGTCAGAATAAGGAATCAATCGCCTACATCCGAAGCTTGATCGCCTTGAAGACAAGTCTTCCTGTCTTAGGGCTTGAAAGCTATGATAACATCTACCAACAAGTCTTTATCCAATCTGCGACAGATACTAGTGGTCTTGTCATCTATGAACTAACAGGAGACAAGAAGTACTTGGTGATATTTAATGCCAGCGGGCTTCCATATTACCTCCAAAATTCAGATAAATTGAAATTAATGGTTGGTAATAGTCGCCATAAACGTCCCTTCTATGTGGAGAATTTAACAGCTTCTATTTTTGAAGTCTTAGATAAAAGTAAGGTATGATACTTCTTTAAGAAATCGCAAAACCCCTGAGTTTTTACTCAGGGATTCTTTTTATTTAGAAGAACTGCTACTGGTCTCTGTTGAGGAAGAACTATCGTCTTCTGGGTGCAATTCTTTATAAGTTGGTGCCTTGAAGAGATCAACGGTGGACTGGTTGCCACGTTGGTTATAAAGGCTGGTTGATTTGTCACCTTTTTCCTTTTCAATCTTCTTCAATGCCTTGAAGGAATTGGTGTAGGAATAATCTTCTGGATTGACTTTTCCAAGATCATTGCCCTTGAAGAAGCGAAGGAGATCACCGGTCTGGATGCTATCACTAATCTTCAATTGAAGGTTAGCAGCTTCCCTAATCTTGTCCAGTTCTTCCTTGGTTTTTTCGTCTGGGTTCGTGATTTCCTCACCTGTTTTTGTATAGTAGGTCCGGCCACTATAGCTTGTATACTCAGGAGTTACAAAGTAGTTAGCAGAGCGGAAGGCGACGATTTGATCATGATCTGGTGAGAGCATATCTTGACCAACTTGGAGGAATTTGTTGGATTCAATACCTAGCAAATGTTCCAAGGTTGGGAGCATATCAATTTCACCACCATAGGTATCAATGATGCCACCCTTATCCATACCTGGAATGACTACCATATAAGGTACGCGTTGCAACATGGCATTGTCATAGCTTGACCACGTTTCAGAGTTCTTACCAAGTAGAGGAGCAAGAGCTGGGTTGCGGGAGTTTGAAATTCCGTAGTGGTCCCCATAGAGAACGATGATGGAATTTTTGTAAAGACCAGATTCTTTCAGGTAATCAAAGAAGGCTTTGATCGAAGAATCTAGATAGTTAGCGGTCGCAAAATAGCCATTAATGGTTTCGTCCTGAGTCTTAGCTAGAGGGAAGCCGAGATCATCTCCTGACAAGCTGGTCGTATAAGGATAATGGTTTGAAACCGTAATGAACTTCGTATAGAAAGGCTGTTGCAATCTTTCAAGGTATTTAATGGAATCCTTGAGCATGTATTTGTCATTAAGACCATACTGGAAGGAATTGCTGCTGTTTTGTTTGGTGAAGTAGCTGGCATCAAAGAAGTAATTGTAGCCCCATTGTTTATAGGCGGTATTTCGATTCCAGAAACTTCCAGCATTCCCGTGGAAAACAGCGCTCGAGTTGTACCCATTTTTTGAAAGAATAAATGGTGCAGCCTGTTGGGTATTGGTTCCACCATAGTTCACCATAAAGGAACCTTGGTTGAGTCCGAAGAGGCCTGTTTCAATCATGGTCTCAGCATCAGACGTTTTCCCTGCCTTGACTTGGTTAAAGACGTTTGAAAAGGCAAAGGTTTCTTTCGAGTGGTAAAGTGAGTTTAAGAAAGGTGTCACTTCATATTCTTTATCGTCTACTTTCAACTTGTAATCGATCAAGAATTGTTGGAAACTTTCCAAGTGAATGTAGATGATATTACGGCCTTTGGCCATTCCAAAGTACTCAGGATTAGGCTTGGCATAATGCTGTTGGATATATTCTTCCACCGGTTTTAAATCTGCTTCGGAGGCTTTGGAACGTTCTTTGTTGGCAGCATAGGTCTGATTAGCGCTATAACCCAGAAAGGCTGGTAAGCCTAGGGCACGAACGACATAGTAGTTTGAGAACCCACGAGTCAAGAGCTCAGGTCGGTCAATTTCTGCAAGAAAAAGGTTGGCTGAAAAGAGCATAGCTGATAAGGATGTAACCGCAAAACTAGCTCGTTTATTGAAGGGACGATTGTCCATTCGAATCCATTTCTTAAAGAAGAAGAAAGCTAGAATAGGGAAATCTAGAATGTAGATCACATCCCAAGGGCGGAACAATTCTAAAGCAGCAGCTCCGAGACCGGCAGAAACCTTGCTGGAAGCCAACATGGTATTGACCGTTACGAAGTCTGTAAACTCTCGATAATAGATGGAATTGGAAATCAACCAAATAAATAAGAGAAGGTAGATCCCAAAGGCCAAACTATAAAAGAGCTTGGTTCGTTTGATATAAAGTGCAAGACCGATGAAGAGCAGACTGATCGGCAATGGGTTGATCACTGCTAGAAAAATCTGATAGGGTCCTTGAATGTCTAAGTTAAAATCAACTGAATAGGCCCACATGGTTTTGAACCAGTAGAGCAACAGAAGGGTCAAGACAAATCCTAGTCTGGTACTCATGAAATTGAGTATCGAATTCGTAATTTTTTTCACAAAATGTTACTTCCTTGTCTTATTTCCTAAAAATTTTCATATACAAGTATACCACATTTTTATGGAGAAAGAAAAAAATGACTGTAAAGCAGAGGAAAGAAATAGGAAAGATCAGGGATATGAAATCGTAAAAAGCTAAAGGATAAGAGCTGAAATAAAATGGTAAAAAAAGTTCTAGTAAATAAAGCCTCCCTTTGTGAAAAACACAGACTTTTGCTATAATAGAGGATATGAAAAAACTCACAGTTAGTCGCCAAGTCGCAACAAAAATCAAACAAGGACAATCCCTTCTTGAAAAGCAAGATTTTGACTCACTTCCCGCTTTGGATCAAGCGGTTCAATTGCTTTCAGGAGATGGACAATCCCTCGGGGTCGGATACTTATCTGAACAAAATAAAGGGATTGGATGGTTTGTTTCACAAGAGTTGGTCGCTTTTGATCAAGACTTTTTTAAAAAGCTTTTCATCAAAGCCAAGCAATACCGTCGTTCTTATTATGCGGATGAAACGACGACAGCCTTTCGTCTTTTTAACCAAGAGGGAGATGGTTTTGGTGGCTTCACGGTTGACTTGTATGGTGAGTTTGTTGTCTTTTCTTGGTACAATCCCTTCGTATTTCAGATCAAGGAAACCATTCTAGCGGCCTTTCAAGAAGCTTTTCCAGAAGTCCGAGGTGGCTATGAAAAGATTCGCTTTAAAGGCTTGGACTATGAATCGGCTCATGTCTATGGAGAAGAAGCTCCGCAAGAATTTTTGATTCTTGAAAATGGGGTCTCTTACCAAGTCTTTCTCAATGATGGCTTGATGACGGGGATTTTTTTGGATCAGCATGAAGTTCGAGGTGGCTTGGTAGAGGGCTTAGCAGCTGTCAAGTCCTTGCTCAATATGTTCTCCTATACGGCGGCCTTCTCTGTGGCTGCGGCAATGGGTGGAGCAGTTGAGACAACATCGGTCGATCTGGCTAAGAGAAGTAGAGAACTATCAGAAGCGCATTTTGTGGCAAATGGCTTGGCGCTGGATGCTCATCGTTTTGTCGTGATGGATGTCTTTGACTATTACAAATATGCCAAACGCCATGACTTAAGCTATGATGTGATCGTGCTCGATCCGCCTAGCTTTGCGCGGAATAAAAAACGGACATTTTCAGTCGCTAAAGATTACCATCGGTTGGTCAGCGAGGCCCTTGAGATTTTAAATCCAGGTGGGACCTTGATTCTCAGTACCAATGCGGCAAATGTGACCAAAGAAAAATTTAAAAAACAAATCGAAAAGGGATTTCAAGGCCGTAAGCATCGCTATCTAGCGGAATACGGACTTCCGGGAGATTTTCGATGGAACAAGAAAGAAGAAAGTAGTAATTACTTGAAAGTATTTACGATTAGGGTGGATGTATGAAGTTAGTTGTTTCGATTATGCCTCGCTCCTTAGAAGAGGCGCAACAACTAGATAGTTCGCGTTACGAGGATGCAGATGTTATTGAGTGGCGTGCGGACTTTTTAGAAAAAAGCGAGATCTTAACCGTCGCTCCTGCAGTTTTTGAGAAATTTGCTGGACGCGAGATTTTATTCACCTTGCGGACTCGAGCTGAAGGTGGAGAGATGGAGCTGACCAACGAGGAATATGTTGGAATCCTGAAAGATATTCAATCCATCTATCATCCGGATTATATCGATTTCGAGTATTATAGTCACCGTGAAGTCTTTGAAGAGATGTTGGAATTTTCAAATCTTGTTCTCAGCTACCATAATTTCCAAGAGACACCGGAAAATATGATGGAGATCTTATCGGAATTAACTAGCTTTTCTCCAAAATTGGTCAAGGTATCGGTTATGGCCCACAATGAACAAGATGTCCTTGACTTGATGAATTATACGCGTGGTTTCAAGACGCTGAATCCTGAGCAAGAATATGTAACGATTTCCATGGGTAAGGTCGGGAAGATTTCGCGCTTGACAGCTGATTTGACAGGCTCTTCTTGGTCTTATGCTAGAGTCGGAGAAGGAAGTGCGCCTGGTCAAATCCCTCTTGAAAATATGCGAAGAATTCGGGAATTATTAAATGAAGATTGATGGCTACACTCGGATGGCAGCAGTCATTGCCCATCCGATTCGTCATAGTATCTCTCCTTTCATCCATAATCTAGCCTATGAATTAACAGCGACCAATGCTGCTTACCTAGCTTGGGATATTGCTGAAGAAGACTTAGAAAGCACCATCAGTCAAATTCGTAAGTTGGATATGATCGGAGCCAATATCTCCATGCCCTATAAGCAGAAGGTCTTTCCTTACTTAGATGAAGTGGATGAGATGGCCCGAAAGATCGGTTCTGTCAATACCATTGTTCACCGTGATGGCAAGCTTAAAGGCTATAATACGGATGGGATTGGTTTCTTTCGTAGTTTACCTCCAGCTTTCTCCATTAAGGGAAAAACAATGGTTCTCTTAGGTGCAGGTGGTGCAGCTTTAGCGATTATTGCGCAGGCCATTCATCTAGGTGTAAAACGAATCCTTGTCTTTGTGAGAGAGGAGAGATTGGTTCATTATCGTTCAATCGTTCAGTTGATTGAAGATGGCTTTGATTTCTTGATAGAATTGTATGCGATTGAGAAAAATGAAGATGTTCAAAACTCTTTTCATCAAGCCGATCTCATCTTAAATGCCACTGGTGTAGGCATGGATGGTCATTCTCTTCCGATAGCGAGTTACTTGACCTTTCCCCTACATGCCTTAATCGTAGAGATGGCCTACTATCCGGCAGTGACCCCCTTTCTGCAATTAGCAGTGAATCAAGGAAACAAGAGGGTAAATGGGCTGGGAATGCTCTTTTATCAAGCTGAAGCAGCCTTTGAATTAATGACTGGGAAAGTATTTCCTACAGAGTCTGTATGGGAAGCATTGACAACAGAATATCGCCAATTTGTATGTGACTAAGAGAGGGGTTTACCTTTTCCTATTGAAAAAGCTTTATGAGATTAGAACAAGATCTGATTTTTTAAAAAACAGTCTTGCTCTAGTCTCTTTTTCATTTTGATTGAGACATGTGCCCTATTTCATGATAAGATAGAATCAAAGAATAACATGAAGGAGATTCCTATGAACGTATCGGTACCTATTCCAAGACATTCCTATGAGATTGTGATTGAAAGAGGTGCTCTCAACCAGGTTGGAGATTGGTTGCGCACTCTTTGGGGTGATAAAAAAGTCGCGATTATTTCAGATAACCGCGTGGCTAAGCTATATGCCTCTATCGTAGAGAAGAGCCTTGAGAAAGCTGGTTTTCAAGTAGTACGCTTTGAGTTTCTTCAAGGAGAAGCCAGTAAGAATCTAACCACTGTTTCAAAAGTCTATGACTTTCTAGCTACCCATGGTATGACGCGCAGTGATGGAATCGTTGCTCTTGGGGGTGGCGTAGTTGGTGATTTGGCTGGTTTTGCTGCCTCGACCTATATGCGGGGAATTTCCTTTGTTCAGATCCCGACTAGCTTGACCGCACAGGTGGATTCTTCTATCGGGGGAAAGACGGGAGTCAACACAACACTTGCCAAAAACATGGTAGGGACCTTTGCTCAACCAGATGGTGTGTTTATTGATCCTGAAGTGTTGAGCACGTTGGGGCACCGTGAATTGATCGAGGGGATGGGTGAAGTCATCAAGTACGGCCTCATCCAAGATACGGAACTTTGGGAAGAATTGGAAGCCATGGATGGTTCTGTCCAGAGTATTTTAGAGCATGCAGAGAGCATCATTTCCCATTCCTGCCTGGTCAAGCGAGACCATGTTGTGGCAGATGAGTTGGACAATGGTATTCGACTGTATCTCAATTTTGGGCATACTATTGGGCATGCCATTGAAGCGACAGCTGGTTATGGACAGGTTATGCATGGAGAAGCTGTCAGTATGGGTATGGTGCAGCTGTCCCGAGTTGCAGAAGAAAAGGGCCTGATGCCAAAAGGAATCACTCAAAAAATCGAAGAAATGTGCCGGAAATTTGGCCTTCCGGTGACCTATGAGAACTGGGATAAAGAAGCCCTTTATCAAGCCTTGACCCATGACAAAAAAGCGCGTGGGACTAGCTTGAAATTAGTCATTGTTCCAGAGTTGGGGCAAGCAGCGATTCATCAAATTCCTCTTCAAGAAATGAAGGACTTTTTAGAAAGAAAGGAATAAGGTTGTATGAGATATTTAACAGCAGGAGAGTCCCATGGGCCTCGATTAACAGCCATCATCGAGGGGGTTCCGGCAGGCCTTCCTTTATCTGAAGAAGATATTAATAAAGAGCTCAAACGTCGACAAGGTGGCTATGGCCGTGGTGCTCGGATGAAAATTGAGAGTGACCGGGTCGAGATCACATCAGGGGTCCGTCATGGCTTGACCATGGGAGGTCCGATTACTCTGAACGTGACCAATCTGGATCATCAAAAATGGCTAGAGATCATGAATGTAGCACCGGTCGAAGAGAAAAAGAAAAATCTGCGTAAGATCACCAAGCCACGTCCTGGTCATGCCGATCTAGTCGGAGGGATGAAATACCGTTTCGATGATCTCCGTAATTCCTTAGAGCGTTCTTCTGCCCGTGAGACGACCATGCGTGTAGCCGTTGGTGCAGTTGCTAAACGGATTTTAGAAGAAATCGGCCTTGAAGTGGCCAGCCACATTGTTAATTTTGGGGGAATTGAGATTGCAATTCCCGAGAATCTAACCGTTTCTGAAATCAAGGAAAAGGCAGCGAAGTCGGAAGTTTCGATCGTTGTGCCAGAACAAGAAGAAGCCGTTAAGGCCTACATTGACCAAGTAAAAAAAGATGGCGATACTATCGGGGGAATTGTGGAAACCTTGGTTGGTGGTGTGCCTGTTGGACTAGGATCCTATGTGCAATGGGACAAGAAATTGGATGCCAAAATCGCTCAAGGGGTGGTCTCTATCAATGCCTTTAAGGGTGTTGAGTTTGGTCTTGGGTTCGACGCAGGTCGCCTAAAAGGTAGTCAAGTCATGGATGAAATCATCTGGTCTCAAGACACCGGCTATACCCGTCGCACCAATAATCTTGGTGGTTTTGAAGGGGGCATGACCAATGGTGAGCCCATTCTGGTTCGTGGCGTCATGAAGCCTATTCCGACCCTCTACAAACCTTTGATGAGTGTGGATATTGAAACCCATGAGCCTTATAAGGCAATAGTTGAGCGCAGCGATCCAACGGCTTTGCCAGCTGCAGGTGTGGTAATGGAAGCAGTGGTCGCAACAGTCCTTGCTACAGAAGTGCTTGAAAAATTCTCATCCGATAACTTGGAAGAATTGAAAGAAGCTGTTGCCAAGCACCGGGATTTTACGAAGAATTTTTAAGAGAAAGAGTTTTCCTTTGGAGAAGAAAGTTGTATATATTGCAGGCTTGGGCTTGATTGGTGCATCCCTCGCGCTGGGCATTAAGAGGGCCCACCCAAACGTGACTGTTCTTGGGTACAATCGTAGTGAAGCCTCTCGAACCATCGCTCTTGAAAGAGGAATGGTGGATCAGGTGACGGATGATTTCGCAGCCTTTGCCCCTTTAGCAGATATCATTATTTTGGCCCTTCCCATCAAGCAAACCAAGTCTTACTTAGAAACCTTAGCTAGCTTGCATTTGAAAGACCGGGTACTGGTGACAGATGCAGGCTCTACCAAGGCAGAAATTGTCGCACAAGCTGAAAAAGTGTTTACAGATAAGGATGTACGCTTTGTGGGAGGACACCCCATGGCTGGTAGTCATAAGACAGGTGCTGCAGCAGCAGATGCAACCTTATTTGAAAATGCCTATTATATTTTTACCCCTTCCAGCTTGACGACAGGGGGTGCCATGGAAGAGTTGAAAGAGCTTCTGAGTGGATTGGGATCTCGATTTATTGAAATCGACGCCGAGGAACACGATCGGGTGACTTCCCAGATCAGCCATTTTCCTCATATTTTAGCTTCGACTCTGGTCGAGCAGGCCGTAGCTTATGGGGAAGAGCATGAAATGACCCGCCGTTTTGCAGCTGGTGGCTTTCGGGATATGACACGGATTGCGGAAAGTGAGCCGGGCATGTGGACCTCTATTCTCTTGTCCAACACTCAAGCGATATTAGAGCGGATTGCAGATTTCAAAGAGCGTTTGGATCAAGTGGCCGAGACCATTCAAGCAGATAACGAAGAGGCCATTTGGTCCTTTTTCCAAGAAGGGCGGAGGCACCGAAAAGAAATGCAGATCCATCAGCGAGCTGGACGCGATAGTGCCTATGATCTCTTTATTGATGTCCCCGATCAGGAAGGCGTGATCCTCGAAATCTTACAACTCCTACAAGGGATTTCCTTGGTCAATATTCAGATTAATGAAGAGAATCGTGAAGATATCCACGGGATTTTGCAGATGACCTTTAAAAATGCAGAGGATCAGGAGCGAGCTCAAACATTGATCAGCCAGGCGACGTCTTATACTGTCCTTGCTCGCTAGGTCTAAAGAAGGATTTGCGTCAAAATCCCTGCTTCATTTTAGGAATATTGAAGGAAAAGCAGTATAATAGAAGTATCTTATCAGTAAAGGAGCCTAGAAAATGGCAAATATTTATGATGTAGCAAACGAACTCTCTCGGACCCTTCGAGACCTTCCTGAATACAAGGCTGTCGTAGAAAGCAAGCAAGCGATCGAAGCAAATCCAGAAGCGAAAACGCTGTTTGACGAATACGTCGCTTTCCAAAATCAACTGCAAGGCTTGATGCAATCCGGTCAACTTCCAACAGAAGCTGTGCAACAAGAAATGAAGGACTATATGGAAAAAATCCAAGCAAGTCCGATTGTGAATGAATTTTTCACTAAACAACAGCAATTGTCTATTTATCTTGCAGATCTTGAAAAGATCATCTTTGAGCCGATTCAAGATTTATACAAGTAGAAATTTCTACCAGAGTTGTCATTTCGACTCTGGTATTTTCGTTCGCCACTAGAGGAAAACAAGCTCAAAAAATGCTTGGAAACATTCGTTTTTTGTTCCAAATTTTTGATCAAAAATTGAATTCATGTCCTATTTATGATAGAATATGTGGAAAAGCACTCTGGAGATGGCAATGAAATTAAGAACCAATAGCAAGGGTCTAAAGGGAACCATTCGTGTCCCTGGTGACAAATCCATCAGTCACCGATCCATTATTTTTGGAAGTCTTGCAAAGGGCGAAACCAAGGTCTATGATATCTTGCGAGGCGAAGATGTGCTTTCTACCATCCAGGTGTTTCGAGATTTAGGAGTCTCCATCCAAGATGACGGGGATGTGATTCGGATTCAAGGAGTAGGCTTTCAAGGTCTTCAAGCCCCGACATCTCCCCTTGATATGGGCAATTCAGGAACTTCTATTCGTTTGATCTCAGGTGTACTAGCAGGTCAGGATTTTGCAGTGACCATGGTCGGAGACGATAGTCTTTCCAAACGGCCCATGGATCGTGTGGCGATCCCACTGCGTCAGATTGGGGTAGAGATTGCTGGTCAGGGAGAGCGCGATTGCCCACCTTTATATGAAAAAGGGACCAATCAGCTTCAACCCATTCATTACCGTTTGCCAATGGCATCGGCCCAAGTCAAGTCTGCTCTCATTTTTGCGGCTTTACAGGCTGAGGGTGAATCGACGATTATCGAGAAGGAAAAGACGCGTGACCATACGGAGGATATGATTCGCCAATTTGGTGGAGAGATCCAAGTGGATGGAAAAACCATCCGCATCCAAGGTGGACAAGAGTTCCAAGGTCAAGAAGTCATCGTTCCTGGAGATATTTCCAGTGCAGCCTTTTGGTTAGTGGCTGGCCTCATCCTTCCAGAGAGTGTGATCAAGATTGAAAATGTTGGCATCAACCAAACGCGGACAGGGATTCTCGATGTGATTCAAGAAATGGGGGGAGATCTCACCATTGAGGATCGCGATGAAAAAGCGGTCTCTGCGAGTCTCACTGTCAAGACTTCGTCCTTAAAAGGGATTCAGATTGATGGGGAGTTGATTCCACGCTTGATTGATGAATTGCCGATTATTGCTTTACTAGCGACACAAGCAAATGGTCAGACCGTGATTGCGGATGCTGAGGAGCTTCGTGTGAAAGAAACGGATCGCATTCAGGTCGTGGCAGATAGCCTCAATGCCATGGGAGCTAATGTCGTGCCAACGGAAGACGGTATGATCATCACTGGTCCGACTCCCTTACATGGAGCTGACTTAGAGACTTTTGGAGACCACAGGATTGGGATGATGGCTGCCATTGCTGCCTTATTGGTGAGAGATGGAAATGTGGTGCTGGATCGAGCAGAGGCCATCAACACCAGTTACCCTAGTTTTTTTGAAGATTTGGAGACCTTACTGCATGGCTAAAATTTTACTTGGTTTTATGGGAACAGGTAAAACGACCGTTGGTCGCATTCTTGATCCAAAGTTCCATGATATGGATGAATTAATTGTTGAAGAGATCGGTATGTCAATCAATGACTATTTCGCAGTGGAAGGAGAAGCTGCCTTTCGTCGTCGCGAGGCTGAAATGCTGGAGCGTTTATTGGAAAATGAAGCGGCTATCATCTCCCCTGGAGGCGGGATTGTCGTCAATCCTCATAACCGTGCGCTCTTGGAAAAAAATCCTCACAACATTTATCTGCGGGTAGATTTTGAAACTTTGTATAGCCGCATTCAAAATGACAAAACCATGCAACGCCCCCTCTTTTTAAACCACACCAAAGAAGAATTCAAAAAGATTTTTGAAGGACGTTTATCCTTGTATGAAGAGATTGCTACCCATATTGTGGATGTCGAGGACAAAACACCTGAAGAAATTGCGGAGATCATTCGATGCTTGTAGGCTATCTTGGTCCCAAGGGATCTTTTACCCATGATGTGGCGACACATAGCTTTCCAACTTCTGAACGCATTGCCTATCGGACGATCACAGATGTCATCAAGGCTTATGAGAATCACGAGATCGATTTTGCGGTTGTCCCAGTTGAAAACTCTATCGAAGGCAGTGTCCACGAGACCATCGATTACCTCTTTCACCAAGGGACCATCCAGGCCGTTGCAGAAGTGGTCTATCCCATCAAGCAACAGCTCTTGGTAGCTAGAAAAGATCGGCCTATTCGAACGGTCTATTCGCATCCACAGGCCTTGGCTCAAGGGAAGGCTTTTCTAAGGGACCATTATCCAGATGTGGCCATGGAAATGACGGCTTCAACAGCCTATGCAGCCCGCTATGTAGCAGAACATCCAGAATTGGAGATTGCAGCTATTGCCCCTCTGGCAGCAGCCAGTGAGTACGGTTTGGAAGTCCAGGACAAAGATATCCAAGAAATCGAGGACAACTACACGCGTTTTTGGGTTTTAGGGACAAAAGAGCCCTTGATTTCAGAAACTTTAAGTCCAGTCCTTCAAAAAGTTAGCTTGGCTTTAACCTTGCCAAGTAATCTGGCAGGAGCCCTCTATAAGGGGTTGTCCACCTTTGCTTGGCGGGGAATCAATTTAACCAAGATTGAAAGTCGTCCCTTAAAAACAGCTTTAGGAGAATACTTTTTCATTATTGACCTCCTAAATGAAGCGCCTGATCTTCTGCAGTTTGCCTATCAGGAGTTAGACAGTTTGGGCATTCAGACAAAAGTCTTAGGTCAGTATCAGGTCTATACCTTAAAAGATAACGGAATGGAGAAAAGATGAGTAACGAATCCAACTTTCTATCTCACCACGAGCGAAAGCGATTAGAGTACTTATACTCAAATTTTCATTATTTGAATGAACGAGAACAACTAGAATACAATTACCTGCTCAAGAAGAGCCAAGGAGCTTATGAAGAAGCAGAAGCCCTTCAACCTGAGGTAGACGCTACAGAAGAAGTGCAAGGTGAGATTGCTGAACCAATTGGGGACCTCCCTGTTTACCAATCACGTAGCAAAAAGTCTAAGAAGAAAGCAGTTGCTGCGACGAGCGATATACCTAAGAAACCACGGAAAAAGATCCGCGTCAAACGGATTCTCAAGTGGCTTGCTCTCTTTTTCTTGCTCATTATTGGTGGCATGGTCTTCATGTTTGTGAAAGGCCTCAACAGCAAGCCGACAGGTCCAGATGCCAAACCGGCTGTCGTTGAGAAATTTAACGGCAAGAAGTCGCGAGATGGGGTCAATATTCTGATCTTGGGGACAGATGGTCGGATCGGTGAGAAATCGGATGAGACCCGTACAGACTCCATCATGGTGGTCAATGTCAATAACAAAGAAGGCAAGATCAAGATGGTCAGCTTCATGCGGGATACACTGGTCCATATCGATGGAGTGAGCCAGCAAAATATTCCAGAGTATGATGGCTACTACGACCAGAAGCTCAATACTGCCTTCACCATCGGGGAGCAAAATAACAATCAAGGGGCTGAATTGGTGCGTCAGATGCTTAAAGACAACTTTGACATTGACATCCAATATTACGCCATGGTCGATTTCAAGACCTTTGCGACAGCGATCGATACCCTCTTCCCAAATGGGGTCGAGATGAATGCACAGTTTTCAACGGTTGATGGCGAAAAAGTCAGTGAAGTAGAAGTACCAGATGATTTGAATATGAAAGACGGTGTCGTTCCGCAGCAAACCATCAAGGTTGGAAAACAACGGATGGATGGCCGGACCCTTCTCAATTACTCGCGTTTCCGTAAGGACGATGAAGGAGACTTTGGTCGGACCCGTCGCCAACAAGAGGTCATGTCCGCTATCATGCATCAGATCAAGGATCCAACCAAACTCTTTACGGGATCTGAAGCCCTTGGGAAAGTCTTTGCCATGACGTCTACCAATGTTCCTTTCTCTTTCCTATTGACCAATGGACTTGGACTAGTCGGAAGTGCTGGAAAAGGAATTGAACGAGTGACCATCCCAGAAAATGGGGATTGGGTCGATGCTTACGATATGTATGGTGGTCAAGGCTTGCTGGTCGATTTCGATGCTTATAAAAAGAAATTGTACCAAATGGGACTGAGATGATATAATAAGGGGATAGGAGTTTTGGACTCCACCCCTTTTAATTTGTAGAAAGATAGAAAACGATGTTAAAGAAAAATGAAATTGTAACGGTTGAGATTGTCGATTTGACACACGAAGGAGCAGGAGTGGCTAAGGTCGATGGCCTGGTCTTTTTTGTGGAGAATGCCCTGCCAGGAGAAGTCATCCGCATGCGCGTGCTCAAGGTCAATAAGAAGATCGGCTACGGAAAAGTAGAGGAATACCTGGAAAAATCCCCTCACCGCAATGAAGAACTAGACCTGGCTTACTTGCGAAGCGGTATTGCCGACTTGGGCCACCTAGCTTATCCGGAGCAGCTGAAATTCAAGGCCAAGCAGGTAAAGGATAGCCTCTACAAGATGGCAGGAATCTCTGATATCGACGTGCCCCTGACCTTGGGGATGGACCATCCTGTACAATACCGCAACAAGGCCCAGGTCCCTGTCCGTCGTGTCAATGGTCAGGTAGAGACAGGCTTCTTTCGGAAGAGCTCTCACGATTTGATGCCGATTGAGGACTTTTATATCCAAGATCCAGTCATTGACCAAGTGGTCTTGGCACTTCGGGATTTGATTCGTCGGTTTGACCTCAAGCCTTATGATGAAAAGGAACAATCAGGCCTGATCCGCAATCTTGTGGTCCGTCGAGGTTATCATTCAGGAGAAATCATGGTCATTTTGGTGACCACTCGTCCCAAGGTGTTCCGTGTCGACCAGTTGATCGAGCAGTTGATCAAGCAATTCCCAGCCATCAAATCCGTTATGCAAAATATCAACGACCAGAATACCAATGCCATTTTTGGAAAAGAATGGCGGACACTTTATGGTCAGGATTACATTACTGACCAAATGTTGGGCAATAGCTTCCAAATCTCTGGACCAGCCTTTTACCAGGTCAATACCGAAATGGCAGAGAAGCTCTATCAGACAGCCATTGACTTTGCGGAGTTAAGAGAAGATGATGTCGTGATTGATGCCTACTCCGGAATTGGGACCATTGGCTTATCTGTCGCTAATCATGTCAAGGAAGTCTACGGAGTGGAAGTTATCCCAGAAGCAGTAAAAAATAGCCAGAAGAACGCAGAATTGAACGGTATCACCAATGCCCACTATGTCTGTGATACAGCTGAAAATGCCATGAAGAATTGGCTCAAGGAAGGCATCCAACCAACTGCCATCCTGGTCGACCCACCACGCAAGGGCTTGACCGAAAGCTTTATCAAAGCAAGCGCTCAAACAGGAGCTGACCGCATCGCCTATATCTCCTGTAACGTAGCCACCATGGCGCGTGATATCAAACTCTATCAAGAATTGGGCTACGAATTGAAGAAAGTCCAGCCGGTGGATCTTTTTCCTCAGACGCATCACGTCGAGTGTGTAAGCTTGTTGGTAAAATGCAGATAATCCTCAAAAGGTTCCCCGAACCTTTTGAGTCCACAAACGCACCATGTTGAGGCGGTATCACTGCTCTTCCGATCTGAGACAGTCGAAAAGTAGAAGGGGATGGTATTGGTATCAATCAATGAGTAACAAAGTAACAGCATGATTTGTAACATTTGCCTGTAATTTGCGGAGGAACATCAATATGGATGGAATAACAAAAGATTCTATAAAAACGGCTAATCTAATGAAACAATTATGGCCCCAATTGAATGATAAAGAAGCTATTGATGAAGTAAAAAAATATACGAATGGCAAAAATACTGCAATCTTTACTGAAGTTGAAGGTGACACAATTATAGGTCTAGCACTATGTTCACTCAGATTTGATTATGTTGAAGGTTGTAAATATAGTCCTGTTGGATTCTTAGAAGGGATTATTGTCGACGAGGAATATCGTTTAAAGGATATTGCTAAAAATCTCTGTACAAAATGTGAGGAATGGGCGAAAAATAAAGGATGTAAGGAATTTGCAAGTGATTGTACTTTAACGAATACGGATTCTATAAGATTTCATCTCAATATTGGATTCCAGGAGGCAAATAGAATTATTCACTTTAAGAAGAAATTATAATTTCAGAACGTGGTCAAAATTTATATATCTTTAGGAAGTGTAAAAGAATGGACGGACTACGAATTACTTTTCATTAGTTAAGAATATAGTAATGTTGTAAAGTTAATCGAGGAGTTATTGATGGATTTTAGTGGTAAGATAGCCATAAATAAAGGGTGGTCAGATGATAAAAAATATTGTGTGACAGATCAAAAACAGCAAAAATATTTCTTGCGTGTTTCTGATAAGGAGAAGTTAGATTCTAAAAAATTTGAATTTGATATGATGGAGAAAGTAGCTTCTCTTGGAGTTCCGATGTGTAAACCGATTAGCATAGAACTCTGCGATGACGAAGTACATTCTTTACATGAATGGATAGATGGGAAAGATGCTCGAGAAACCATTTTAACTGTTTCGAAAGAACAACAATATACTTATGGAGTAGAAGCAGGAAGAATCCTTCAAAAAATTCATTCACTCTCTGTTACAGAAGTTTGTGAAGATTGGGAGGTCTTTTATAATCGAAAAATTGATGACAAAATCTCCAAATACAAAGAATGTCCCGTTCAGTACGAAAATGGTCAGATTTTTATTGATTATTTAAATGCAAATCGAGAATTGTTAAAAGATAGACCTCAGGTTTTCCAACATGGAGATTATCACATCGGGAATTTCATGATTGGTGAAGATCGTAAAATTTATGTCATTGACTTTGATCGATTTGATCTGGGAGATCCTTGGGAGGAATTCAATCGTATTGTATGGTCTGCTCAAGTCTCTCCCTCTTTTGCGTCTGGTATGATAGATGGATATTTTGATCATAAGGTTCCGGATTTATTTTGGAAGCTTCTCGCTATCTATATTCTAAATAACATAGTTGGTGCTTTGCCATGGGCTGTACCTTACGGAGCTGAAGAAATATCAGTAATGCAACATCAAGCTAAGGAAATTTTAGAATGGTATGATGATATGAATCAAATCATTCCTAGTTGGTATTTGAACAAGAAGAAGACTGAATAATGTAAACGTTGGAATATCATTTTTAGAAAATATGACACGATTATTTGCCCAAATTTAAACACATCTGACTATCTTTAATATGGGTGATTTTAATCAATACAAGTTAAACTGGTATAGTAAGGAGTTTAAACATGAAATTCCATGAATTTGGTGATAAGAATTTGCCTTCTATCTTGCTGATACATGGCGGTGGCAGTTCTTGGTGGAATTATCTTCGTCAAGCACGGATTTTGTCAGAAGACTACCGTGTTATTCTACCCACTTTGAATGGCCACGGTGAAGAATATCCACTCGATTATGTTTCTACGGAAGATTCTGCTTTGGAGATCCTAAACTATGTCAAAGCAAACTGTGGTGGAAAGGTGTTTGCGATCGGTGGCGTTTCACTTGGTGGTCAAATTGCCATGGAGCTTTTGACATTAGACAGCGAGATAGCTGAGAAGGCCATCATAGATGGAAGCCTCTGTATTCCTCAACCAAGGCTAGCTAAAGTCAGCATCTTTCTAGTAGCTCTATTTGGTAAATTGATGTTCAGTAAATTCTCTTGCAAACTTCAATTAAGCATGATGGACAAACTCTATCCTAAACTGGCTTATCCAGAGGAAATAAAAGCATATTATTTGGAGGATCTCCCAAGGACGCCTATCAAAACATTGGTGACCATTTACAAAACCTATATGGGGCGTTACAAGCTCAAGGACACAATTTCTGCTAGCAAGGCGCAGGTTCTGTATATCTACGGTGAAAAAGAATTGAACTGTGTGAAAGCATCAGCGAAATTATTTCATCAGCTACATCCCAACACGATCCTGTATGAAGCAAAGGGCTATAACCATGGCTATTTATCAGCTTACCTGCCTCAAGAGTGGATTGATTTGGTGGTACCATTTTTGGAGAATAACGATTGATTATACTTTATTAATTTAGAAAGCAGAGTTTCATGGAAGTCAAAAAATATAGTCCGCTCAATTCCTTAAAAAAGATAGCAGATAACTTCTGGATTGTAGATGGGGAAGAAGTACTGATGAATTTCAAACTCTTCAAAGTGCCTTTTTCAACTAGAATGACAGTTATCCGTCTGCAGAATGGTGGTCTTTGGGTGCATTCGCCGATTAAGCCTAGTGATAATTTACTTTTTGAAATCAAGCAATTAGGTGAGGTAAAACACCTTATTGCACCCAATGTCTTACATTATAGTTATATAAATGAGTGGCACGAACTATTTCCGGAAGCAGAAGTATGGCTAGCTAGTGGTGTTCAAAAGCGTGCCGGAAAATCGGGAATGAATTTATATTATGGTCATGAACTAGAGAAAGCCAATTGGAACGAGGAAATTTGTTTTACAACATTTGAGGGAAGTTTTTACGTGAAAGAGGTTGTTTTTTTCCATACTGAAAGTTCAACTCTAATTTTAACGGATCTTATTGAAAACATAGAAACAGAAAATTTATCGATTTTTGAAAAGCTACTGTTAAAAATAGGTGATAATCACTATCCAAATGGTAAAACACCAAGAGATTTAAGAATGACTTTTTTATTTGGTAAAAAACAAGCATTGAAGAGTTATCATAAAATAAAGAAATGGGAACCTAAGAATATTATTATTTCTCATGGACCGTGTATCATTGGACAAACAAAAGAGATGTTAAACCAAGCGTTCTCTTGGCTAGAGAAATAGGAATTTACTATAAAGAATTTAATAAAATATATCTAATATAATTGACTAAAATTACTTGGAGTTGTTAAATTAAGATGTGGAATCTACTTAAATTGTTGATTCTAATAGGTATCAGATGACCCCCGAGAAAGAATATAGATTAACTCTCGGTATCCCTCAATTAGATTTAGTGAAAGAAGAATCCATTTTTTACTTGATTCCCCTCTCTATCTTATGGTAGTATGTATATACAAATTGTATGTACAAAGGAGAGGTAGAAATGGCAAACACGAAAGCAGTGAATTTTCGAGCAGATGCGATGTTTTACCAGAAAACAAAAGAGGTGCTTGCGGATCAAAAAATTTCTGTGTCAGATGTCCTAAATGCAGCACTTCGAAAAATTGCCAACGGGACTGTGGATCCAGAAGATTTTGTTTCGAGTGATTTGCAGAACACGCAGTATCAAGTGGCCTTTGAGGATTTGAAGAAGGAGATTTTAGTGGGGCACCAGGAAATCGCTCAAGGAAAAGTTACTTCTGTAGCCGATGTGAGAAAGGAATTTGGTCTTGACTAAGTTGAAACGTTATCAGGTCTTTCTTTCAGATCGTGCTAAGCAGGGCTTGCGTGACATTCACGACTATATTCTTGTGAATTTTTATAGCCAGCAAGCTGCAGACGGCAAAGTTGATTTGCTATTAAGTGCTCTTGAGACCCTAGAACTGTTTCCAGAAGCCTGTCCTCTGGTATCAAGCCGGGGCTATGGTGAGATGACGAATGATGGAAAACCCTATCGTTATATGCCAATAGAGAACTATCTCGCATTTTATTATATGGAGAAGCATAGGGTGTATGTTGCTCGTATCCTCAGTGCAAAGCAGGATTTGGTCAAGATTTTTTATAAGTAGATTGAGGAACCTCCATGTTAAAATCAAATAAGCTAATCATTTTTTTAATTTCTCTACCCTTTCTGATGGTCCTTGTTTTCTATTCTCTTAGTGAGCATCCTGGATATAGTGATGATGGGAATTTCGTCAGAAATCATGAGACTGCTATTAAGCGTGAGATCATCGCAAACTTAGCTCGGGAAAAGCAGGGCATAGAATCTGTGACCTTATTGCCAAATACTGCTAGGGGCGAGTATGATAATGGTGGTGATGTGAGTGGACATTACCATATCTATTTTACAGCCTACGTCAATCATAATCGCGAGCGAACGATAAGCGTAGAACTATTCTTCCCAGATGCCAGCATCCCCCCTTTCACCTTGTTTCCTCCTAACCCTTATAAAGACAAGGGCAAAAAGATGTCCAATTGGGTGATGGGGAATATTGAAGTATCGGAAGAAACCTCTAGATAGTATATAAAAGAAATCACAACGATAGCTACAGAAGTCTATCGTTTTTTAATGCTTTTAAAGTTGAGAAAATAGTTTTAGGAAACGATGTCAAATATACTTGACATCCAGCAACTAGTATTGTAAAATAAATGTATCAAATATATTTGACACATTTACATTTAGGAGGTGCCAAGTGAACCGTGTGAAAGAATACAGAGTCAATCTTGGTCTTTCTCAATTGGCTTTGGCAAAAAGTATTGGAGTTTCCAGGCAAACGATTAATATGATTGAGAATGGGAAGTATAACCCTTCCCTAGATCTCTGTATCAATCTAGCAAAAGAGCTTGGGACGGATTTGAATTCTTTATTTTGGAGGATCGATGATGATGAATAAAAACTGGCAATTGAAATGTGTGAAAGCTTTCTACGATATTACAGGTGAGCTTGACGAATACAAGGAAAAAGAATTGAGTACTTTTGGGAACAACATGTACATGCTCTTTATGTCGGGAATTATCCTTGGATTCCTGCTCAGTTTCATGTTTAATACGGATTATGTCAGTGTGATCACGTTTTTAGTATTTTGCTACTCCCTGTACCAACAAGAGCAAGTGATTCATCGTTTGGAACTCGACATCTATGAGGTTTCAGAAGATGAAGTAGGAGAGGCAAAGAAAAAGATGCTAAAAAGAACTTTCCTTCAAACCTTGATTGTGATGGGACTAGCTATTTTTGTTGCGATTGGTCTTTGGAGAACAGGATTGCTACAAGAAAATAAGATAAGCTTTGAAATGTATTTCACTTTTATTTTCCCTCTTGTCATTGGGCTGATTACCATGATTAGTTTCTTGAGTAATTTCATTGCAAATAGAAGAAAAATCAAAGTGATCCGGGATTAGATCCATCAGAAATAAGAACAAGTCATGATGAATAGAATAGTAGACGAACAGATAACGCTTATTCCTTATTATAGGAATGATGACATCTCCATTCTTTGGTATCAGGATAGTGAGGTTTGCAAACAAGTGGATAATACTGATCAGATTTACGATGTAACAAAACTTCATAAAATGTATGATTACCTAACTTCACATGGTTCGTGCTATTATATCCAATATGAGGGAGTGTTAGTTGGAGATGTGACACTTCAAGATAATTCAGAGCTTTCTATAGTGATCAGCAAAGAGTATCAGAATTTACAGATCGGAAGACGATGTATTTCTAAAATGATACAGCTGGCCAAAGAAAAAGAGATGGTTAAGGTAACTGCTCAAATTTATCCTTTTAATACCCAAAGTCAAAGAATGTTTTTGGCTTTGGGATTTCAGAAAGTAGATGAAAAGTTGTATGAATATACGTTGATATAGAACAGTTGTATATCTCCATATATATTAAGACTGTAATCTACTGTTTATAAAACAATGTTCATGAAAAATAGAGTTAAAGGGTACCTACTGATACATGGACAAGAGGTTTTTTCAGAAATCTAAAAATGAAGAGAACACCAACAGATGATTTTTTGTTGGTGTTCTCTTCATTTGATTTTACGATCTATCTCGCTTTTGCTTTAAAGTAAAAGCTGGCATGGAATTATTCAGGCATCTAGTTAGATTTTTGTTTATTCAACAGGAGGATAGATGATATTATTGCAATGCAAGATACAAGAATCAGATACCAAAGATTTTCAAGACCAAAACCATGATCTAGCATCAAGCGGTATCCCCAAGAAGCGGGGAAAAGACGCCCGATTGCTTGAAGAAAATCAGGCAGTAAGGTGATGGGAAACATGATTCCTGAGAGCATAATTGAGGGTAAAAATACAAGTTGCGCTATCATGGTCAGCTTTGCTTGATTTTTTACAGTAAGGCCCAGTATACTTCCGATACTCAACGATACAAAAATGTAGATGGCAAGCGCGAGAAAGAATAAGGGAAATTGACTTGGTAGACTTGCTTTAAATAAAATTGGAGCAAGTAGTAGGATCACTATGCAAGTCATTATCAAATGAACAAAGGCAGAGAGAACTATGGTCACCAATCCTAAATGAATAGGCACACCATTTGCTTTATAAATCTTTTTTATGTCGCTTCCGTATGTTTCAATCAAGGAAGGCGGTAAACCGAGAAAGGCTCCCATTGAAACACTCATGACAATCATTGACTGTATAAGTGTGCTACCCATTTCAGGCATAACGGAAGTAAAAATACCACCCATGAGAAGAAAGAAAATAATCGGTACAATATAGTAAGTAACCAAGAGAGACTTACTTCGTATGTCCAATTTCCACTGTAATGTTAGGCTATATAAAAAACCATTCATTCCAAACCCCTCCTTGCCATTTCAATGAAATGCTGCTCCAGTGTGCCACGATCAACCTTGATATCCAATATCTGGATATTTTTCTGTTTGCATTCTTCCAATAATGAAATTAAGCTATCCTCGATCGTATCTGTTTCAAAAGATTCCTCTCCGTCCCGGGTCTTTAAATGGATGAAATATTTTCTTCCCAACCTGTCTGTCAGTTCTGAAGGAGTACCACAAAAGACAATCTTTCCACTATTCAAAATAGCAATGCGGTCACATAGGGTTTCAACTTCGGCCATATCGTGGCTTGCCAAGACGATTGTCTTTTCCTGTGATTTGAGCTTTCGGATTTGTTCATGGAGAGATAGTCGTCCTTCAACATCAAGTCCCGCTGTCGGTTCATCGAGAAAAATAATATCCGGGTTACTGATAAGTGCAAGAGCAAGATGTAATCTCCTTTTTTGACCGGTGGATAATTCTATGTATTGCGACTGTTCAATTTCTTTTATTCCAAGGGCCTTTAGCATAGCATCATCAATGTATGTATGATTCCATTTTGCAAAGAGCTTTATGGCTTCCATTGGTTTGATGTGGACGGGTAGAGAGGAGAACTGTAGTTGAATTCCGGTTTTCCCATTTACAACTATAGTGCCTTCGTCATATTTTCTCAGACCTTCGATACATTCAAGCGTTGTTGTTTTACCAGCTCCGTTCACTCCGAGCAGAGCAAAGATTTCTCCTTGTTTGATTTGAAAATCGAGACCACTAAGAACCATATTGCTACCATAACTTTTCTTTAATCCAGAAACCTCTATTGCGTTTTTCATGGTTCTACCTCCTCAAAAGGATTTGTTCCAAGCCTTGAAAAATAGACTTGTAGGGCGGGTCCTATATAATCATTGACGATTTTTTGCTTTTCTTCCCAAGCGTTTGAGGCGGTATCAATAGTACCAACTTCCATCAACTTAGGAAGCATGCTCATATCACCATTTGTAAACTCCATAATCAAGCCCCAGTATTCTTTCACAACCTGTTGGCTTTGTTCGCTTTCAGCTGGTACGTTTTCTTTTTGAAGCTCTACGATTTGATCACTTAGGCGGTTCAATCTGTCCATAAAGTCAAGTCCGCTTTTCTTGTCAAATCGACTGCGTATCTGGTCGAGTGTATTATCATCAAAACGCTTAATGAGAGAGTAGGAGTCATTCTTCATCTGTAGATTGACGATGATGTCTGCATACTTCTTAAAATTGACCGTCTGTATTTGTAAAACTTCTGCCTTTAACTGCTCTATTGCGACTAAAGAATCCTTAAGTTGTTCAATATTTTTACGAATAGTATCTGCTTGCTCTGTAAGAGCATTGGCAACATCATCAGGTGTTTTCAAAGAGATCAAACGCCCCTTTATATCCTTGAGAGAAAAACCTAATGATTTTAAAGACAATATCTGATGGAGTAACACTAAGTCTTTATCGGTATAGAGCCTGCGACCACCCTCACTTTCTGCCGATGGGGAAAGCACCCCTTCTTTATCATAATATTGTAGAGTACGGACAGTAACGTTCATTTTCTTAGCAAGTTCCCCAACCGTCATAAATCCTTCCGGAATTGCTCTGTATTTAGTCATCATTACCCACCTCCTCATACTTATTATACATCGTTACGTAAGGTCATGAACAAGAGTTTTTGAAAAAATAAATTTTTTGTAACCGTTTTTTCTGCTATAATATCACTAGATAGAAATGTGGGAGTTTCAATCATGGTTACAAAACGGTTTTTGAAAAATGTTATTGTTGCGATAGTCTCGGTTTTTATGTCCTTGGTTGTTGTTCAAGGGGCTCAAGCTCAGCAAACTGGATTCGATTACCAGAGTCTTCATCTACTGCCTTTTAATGGCAATAAGCAGCTAGTACTGGGGGATTTTGATCATTTAGGTCGTGCGACCTCCGCTCATATTCAGCTGCAGGACAAGGATGAGCCAAAGAAAAAAAGAGAACCGCGTCTCAGCTATAATCCGGTTGGTTGGCACAATTATAAGATTGCTTATGGAAATAAAGGAAAGAAGGCCTGGTTGTTCCATAGAGGGCATTTGATCGGGTATCAGTTTAGTGGTCTGACCAATGAAGGAAAAAATCTGGTTTCTCTAACTGCCTGGACCAATACGGGGAATTATAAAGGGACAGCGGATAGCAATGTGGAGGGCATGCTCTACTACGAGAAACGACTCGATAGCTGGCTGGCCACCCACCAAAATTACTGGTTAGACTACAAGGTGACTCCGGTATATACGGGGGATGAATTGATTCCTCGGCAGGTGACCTTGCAATATGTAGGAATTGATCGAGATGGCAACCTTCTACCAATCAATTTAAGTAGTCCCAAAGAGTCGGTAGATGCTTATGGGATCACCACCGTTACCTTGGATAATTATTCCAAGAATGCGACCATTGACTATCTGAAGGGGACTGCCAAGCCATCTTTAGTGCCGACAGAACCAAGTAGTCAACCTCAACCTGCTAGTCCTTCTGTAGAGACGCAACCAAGTCAAGCCCCTCAACCGAGTCAAGCAGTAGAGCCAGCTCAGCCAGTTCAATCTGTCGAGCCTGCAGAGCCAACTCCTCAACTGGCTCCAGTAGTTTATGTAGCCAGAAATGGGAGTGCGGAAGTTTATTGGTATTCTTTGGACAGTATGCCTCGCAATACTAATTTTTCTAAGGTTGTTCAAATGTCAGAAGAGCAAGCGCTAAGTCTTGGAAAGCGGCATACAAGTAAGGAATGAGGATCAGTTATTCTGCTAATGAAGAAGCCCAATTGTTGGGCTTTTTGTGTAGGGTAAGTACTAAATAGGAGAACTAAAATGATTGAAAATATGCTATAATAATAGGACGGAGGTAGAATATGACCTTAGATGTAGATAAAGAAAAAATGATGATTATGGGTGTGATTTTTGACAACAAAAAGGTATTTAAGAGTGTCTGGTTTGCTCTGAGCACCAATATGATTGAAGGATGGCATCCCACGGTAGAAGACGTGGAGCGACTGAGAGAAGAGGCAGTTGCATTAGGAGTTGGATAATGGTCAGAAAAATATATGATGGGTATGATTATATAGACCCTGATAATTTATACACTTATCCCCATTCATCTGTTCTCATAAATAAATTTAATGAGAAAAATGATAATAAAGCACGAGAATTAGAATATCGTTTAGTAGCAAGCCAAAGTTTAAAACTGTTTATTAATCCAATTGAAGTAAATACTGTTTCAGATATTTTAAAGATTCATAAGTTTCTTTTTGAAGGAATGTATACTTGGGCAGGTCAATACCGTCAAGTAAATATCTCTAAAAGTGGAAATGCTTTTATGCCAGTTCAGTCTTTTGATATGGCAGAAAAATTTTTAAATACTTTGCTTTCAAACTATTTACTTAACGCAAATAATAAAATTGAGATTTGTAAAAGTTTAGCTGAGATATTAGATAATCTAAATTATTTTCACCCATTTCGAGAAGGAAATGGTCGTACTCAACGAGAAGTTATCCGTTCTTTAGCTTTGATGAAAGGCTATGAATGTGAAATTTCAATTGGTTTAGATGATGATATCTATCACTTATATATGGATGGAACAGTTTATGGAGATACTAGTAAGCTCGAACAACTGTTCAATAAACTATTAACAGAAATATAGATCTGTAGTATATTTTAGTAGGAAACAGTATAAAGTGATGCTTATAAGGTAAAGTCATTACTTCAACAAAAATCTTTAAGCCCAATTGCTGGGCTTTTTGTGTTGCATTACAATCTTAAAAAGCTTGTAATCTAAAATTATCTCTCAGAATCTTGCAAACGTTTTTATAAAGTAGTATACTAGAAATAGTTTATGGAATCGTTTGCATAAAACGGTAAATGATGAAAAGAGAGTATAGTAGGAGACGAGACAGATGGAATTAACAGCGATTTATCACAGGCCTGAATCAGAGTACGCCTATCTTTATAAGGATGGCCAGCTCCATATTCGCATCCGGACCAAGAAAGAAGATATCAAACGGATTGTCTTGCACTATGGGGATCCCTTTGTTTTTATAGAGGATCTTTATGAGGCAACTAAGGAAATGGACAAGGTGACGACAGACGACCTCTTTGATTATTGGCAAGTGTCGGTATCGGTTCGTCATGCACGGATCCAGTACCTCTTTGAATTAGAGGACACAGCGGGAGAGAAGATCTTGTACGGAGATCGAGGTGTGGCAGCCTACACCAAGGAGAACCTGGACTTTGTCATGAACGGCTTTAAGCTTCCTTTTATCCATGAGATTGATGGGTGTGCTGTTCCGGATTGGGTGGCGCAGACGGTTTGGTATCAGATTTTTCCTGAGCGCTTTGCCAATGGGAATCCAGCTATTTCGCCAAAAGGTGTTCGTCCTTGGGATGCCTCTATTGCTCCTCAAGTATTGGATTTCTTTGGTGGTGATTTGCAAGGGATCATCGATCATCTGGACTACTTGCAGGAGTTAGGGATCACAGGGCTCTATCTTTGCCCGATTTTTGAGTCTCCAAGTAACCACAAGTACGATACCATTGATTATTTTGAAATTGATCGACATTTTGGTGATAAGGAGACCTTCCGCCAGCTAGTGAAAGAGGCCCACGCGCGTGGGATGAAGATTATGCTGGATGCCGTCTTCAACCATATTGGTTATGATTCACCCCAATGGCAGGATGTGGTCAAATACGGGGAGGATTCGATTTACAAGGACTGGTTCCATATCAAAGAGTTCCCTGTCTCCTCAGAAAATCTGTGGAATAGTCGCGACTTGTCTTACCATGCTTTTGCCTTTGCGGGCTTTATGCCTAAGCTCAATACGGCTAATCCTGAGGTGAAGGCCTATCTCTTGAAGGTGGCGACTTACTGGATTGAAGAGTTTGATATTGATGCTTGGCGACTGGATGTGGCCAATGAAATCGACCATCAATTTTGGCGGGATTTCCGTAAGGCAGTCTTGGCCAAGAAACCAAACCTCTATATCCTTGGAGAAATCTGGCATTCGTCCCAACCTTGGCTCAATGGCGATGAGTTCCATGCGGTGATGAACTATCCCCTCTCTGAAAGTATCAAGGATTATTTCCTGCGGGGGCATAAGGAAACGCAACGCTTCATTTGGGAGATCAATAGCCAGTCCATGTACTATAGGCAACAAATCTCTGAGGTGATGTTTAACCTCTTGGACTCCCATGATACAGAGCGCATTTTGACGACGGCCAAAGGCGATCTTCAGTCTGTCAAGTCTGCTCTGGCCTTCCTCTATCTGCAACGAGGAACGCCCTGTATTTATTATGGAACGGAGCTAGCCCTCATCGGTGGTCCAGACCCAGATTGCCGCCGTGTCATGCCATGGGAGCGCGTGTCAGCGGACAATGACATGCTCAACTTTATGAAGGAATTGATCCAGCTCCGAAAAGAAGTAGCAGGCATGATTCAGTATGGTAAAGTGAGTCTGGAAGAAGTAGAGCTAGATATACTGGCAGTAGAATGGCGGTATGAAGGACAGCTCCTCAAAGCATATTTTAACCACTCCAAGAAAGACGTTGTCTTAGAAAGAGAACAAGCAGATCTGATCAGCCTTGGGAGCATCTCTGATGATCAATTGGTTATCCAACCAAATGGATTTGTTATTTATAGAGAAGATTAATAAGAAAGAAGACTGGAATTTAGGTATTTCAGTCTTTTTTTATAAATGGTTTCTTTATTCGTACCCTTATATTATAATGGAGATGAGAAAGGAGGAGCCGGCGATGAAGATGTTAGCAATCAATCCTATTTCGGTTAAAAAAAGAATGATAGAATTTCTATTTGATTATCTTTTCATTCTAACTTATTTAGTTTTTCTGTTTATAGGTTCGATGCTTATTTACATCATTTTTTTTAATGGTGTCCCAGAGTTTACAGAAATTCAGTCACAGTGGCTTGTATTTTTAACATCTATTTTGCCAATCACCCTCCTGTTTACATATTTGGATTATGCAAAAAATGGGAGCTTGGGGAAGGGAAAAGCGGGACTTGAGCTGGTCTACCAGAAAAAAACAGTGCAAGCTAGCTTAATCAGAAACACCATTAAATTTTTACCTTGGCAAATTGGTCATATGGGCACGATTCATGGTTTCTATAGTAATTTTGACGGATTATCCATTAGCCTCTCTATTTCGGCGACTCTCCTCGCAGTTTTGCTACTGGTAATGACGCTGTTTAGGAAAGATAAGAGGCATATAGGTGACCTGCTAGCCCATACGCAAGTGCAACTAAAAGAAGAATAGGGTAGAGATTGTTTATCCTATCCTTAAAGAAAAAGACAAACATAGTTAGGAAATATCTATATGAATGAAAACGTCGAGTTTACAAATCTTTGTATGGTAAGAGATGGCGATAGAGTTCTTGTTATTGATCGTAAAAAAGAGGACTGGCCAGGCATAACCTTTCCTGGAGGTCATGTCGAAGCGGGAGAATCATTTACGGAAGCAGTAATCCGTGAAGTGAAGGAAGAAACTGGCTTAAGGATTGCTTCTCCCCAGATTTGTGGAATGAAAGATTGGGTGGAAGATGGCATTCGTTATGTAGTTCACTTTTATAAGACAGAAAAGTTTGACGGAGACTTAAGATCCTCTGAAGAGGGGGAAGTCTGGTGGGAGGACCTGAAAGAATTGCCAAAACTAGACCTCTCCTTAGATATGGAGGATATGCTTCGTATTTTCCTTGAAGAAGACCTGTCTGAATTTTTCTACTACCAAGATGGAGAAGACTGGAAGTACGATTTAAAGTAAAATTGAACGCTGATTCTGAAAAAATAACCTGATCCAAGTGTAATAGAGCAAAGTCCCAAATTGAAGGTGATGAGTAACTTGGTCAAGAAATATGATCGGAATTGGGATAATAACTGTGTTAGATCTCACCATGATAGCATGCTTAGTCTATTAGAAACCGAGATAGAAAAACACAAATAAGTGTGGCTTGCCCTTGGTCTATTTTTCAATTCGTTTAATTGTACTTTTACCTACATAGGTGTATAATGTGTCCCTAGGTAAAGAAAATAGTAGAATAAGGAGATTCATATGGAATTAAAAGATTTTACAGAAAAAGAACAAGAACAGATCAACCAAGGTTTGAGTACAGCTGATATTTCTGATAAAGAAGCAGCTAAGAAGTTGCTCGCTCTTGTCCCGCAGGAATGGATCAAACGAATTCCTTTCTTTGTCAGAGGGCATGCGACGACCAAGACTGTTGAGCGTGTAGCCAAGCAATACCCTGAACTCTATGCTGTGGCGAAACGTCAAGGGGATCTTCCTGAAAAAGAAGGAGAAGAGCTCCGCAAGATTATGACAGCTATCTTTGAAGAAAAGATGAACAAACACAAGATTAAATAATCCTTTATGATTTTTATCTCACAATTGAACGAGTGATTGCAGTTGAAATGCAGTCACTTTTTTATTTACTAGCCATAGAGACTTTTACACTAGTAAATAAAAATGAACAATATTTCATGATATAATACTAATGAAAGCAGTTCCAGAGGGATGAAAATTTCATTGGAGAAAAACAAGTAAAGGTAGTCATGATGAAAAAGTTTTTGATATTTATTTTTACAATTTTTGGATTATTTGCAGGAATGCTAGCTCTTATAGTAATTGATTATGAAATAAATTATAATAAATGGATAAATTCACGTTCAGGATCACAGTTGACTAATCCTGTACAAAAATACTCTTCTTCAAGTGATGGAAATAAGGATGATTTTGAATCATCAAAACAAGAATACGCTACTTCAAGTTCTAGTACGCAGAATTATGATTATAAAAAATACTCTTCTTCAAGTGATAGAAAAAATAAGGAAGATTTAGAATCATTAATGAATATGTTTATGAAAGGACTATTTCCTCCAACTTTACTATATCCAGAATATACAAGGGCATATGAAAAAGCTAAATCTTGGTCAAAAAAGCATTTATCGCAGCAGCAAATTAAAATTTATCTTACTAAGTATGACAGGTATTCAGAGGATGCTACTCAGTACGCTTTAAATAAGCTTAATGTAGACTGGAAAGAGCAAGCACTTTTAAAAGCAAAATATTATCAAGAGTTTCATTATTCGAAAGAAAAATTAGTTTGGCAACTTATAAATGTTGAACGATTTACTCAAGAAGAGGCTGATTATGCCATAGAACAAGGTAATTTCGATTGGAAAGAGGAAGCTGTGAAACAAGCAGAATCTTCTTCAAACGGTGGCAATATTTCAAAAGAAAGGTTATTAAAAATACTTGTTGAATATAGAAAATTTACTCAAGAAGAAGCTGAGTACGCAATAGAGCATGCAAAAATAGATTGGGTGAATTAAACAATAGTTTTAATTTTGATTTTTGTAACATATTGAAGAGCTGGACAGTTTGCCAGCTCTTTTTTGCTGCTCATAAACTTTTCTCATTTCGTAAAAAATAGTTGGAGCAAAGCCAGTTTTAAACTATAATAGAGGAAAAGGATTATCGATATGAAAAATTTATAGTACAAACATTTTAATCAATAGAGAAGGAACCAGTTTATGAAACCATCTAAAAAATTCATGCTCCTTACTAGCTGTACCTTGGCGATTTTTGCTTTAGCGGCTTGTGGGACCAACCAAAAGCAATCCAAGGAAAAGCAGGCAAGTTCCACTGTACAGAAATCTAGTTCAGACAAGGAGCACTACAAGGGCACCTATAGCAACCTCAATAGCAAGGAAAGCGTCGAAGAAGTGCGGGCTCTCTTATCTGCTTATTTGGATCAGGAAAGTGTAGACAAATTTCTTGGTCTAGTAACGGACTATGATAGCATTGTCGGCTCGGTCGGCTTGACGGGTGACTTCAGCACCTTCAAGAAAACAGACTACAATGTTGAGAAGATCAGTGACTTGTGGACCAAGAAAAAGGGCGATTTCGTCGGGACCAACTGCCGGATCAATAGCTATACTCTTCTGAAGAATCGTATCGAGATTCCTAAAATGAAAGCGGATAGTGAACTTTTGTTCGTGGACAATGATGCGATTGACAAAGGGAAGATCTTCGGTGAGGCAGACAAGGAAGCTTTTAACATTCTGTATTCACGGGTTCCGACAGAAGCAACAACGGATGTCAAGGTCCATGCCAAGAAGATGGAAGAGTATTTTTCTCACTTCAAGTTCAATGAAAATGCGCGCATGCTTTCTGTTATCGTTCATGATAACCTGGATGGAAATACCCTTTTTGTCGGTCATGTCGGTGTCTTGGTTCCTACCAAGGACGGCTATCTCTTTGTCGAAAAGCTAACCTTTGAAGAACCCTATCAAGCCATCAAGTTTGCGACCAAGGAAGATGTCTACAAATACTTAGAGACCAAGTACCAAGACTACACAGGCGAAGGTCTGGCTAAGCCCTTTATCATGGATAATGAAAAATGGGTTGAGATGAAGTAGAGGATGAAGGACAGCGTGTTAGAATTTAGAAAGATAATGGAGTATGCTCCGATTCTATATGTGCTAGTTTTATTGCTCTTTTTCACTCTTCTCCTTATCTTGAGAAGAAGGGCAATCGCGAGACGTAGTGGTGGTCCCTTCTTTGCGCCCTTCCATATTAACCGTGGAATCTTCTATATCCATGTTGCTCTGTGTTTCAGTCGTCGTATGATCCCATTGAAAGAGATGGAGCAGATAACCTACTTATTGCTCCGTGGTCGCGCCGGTGGTGGGAGTCGCTATGCTTTCTATATCGAACTCAGAAATGGAAAGACCATTCCCTTCTTTTTCGGAAAAAGTAAACAGAATGAACTGTTGGTTGAAAAACTCAAGCAAAATGCTGGCAAGTATGGGTTTAAAGTACATTTTCAACGCTAGAATACAATCACCTGAAGGAAACAAAACTAGGATTTGATTCTCTGTAAAAACGAAAGTGAGCAATTCTATGAACGATTCTATGAAAGAATATATCCACTTAAAAAAGCAGTTCCAATCGCAAGATAAGGATTCATCTAGCGTGCTGGCTCTCTATGAATTTGCAGATCGGCTGACCTTACTGGAAACTCCAGAAGCTAAGCAGGTCTTGGTGGATGTGTATCAGGAGTTGGGCTTGTATGCCAGTGCCTTTGCTCTCTTCTCAGAGCTAGTAGACAAGTCTGATCGCAAGCAAGTTAAGAAACTTTTCACCTTAGAAAAGATGAGTCTAAGTCATGGAGATCGCTTTGCGCTCCCTCGTCCCTTGACCGAAAAAGAAAAAGAGGCTCACAAGGAGAAAGTCAGTGAATTGCCAACCTTCCGCTATCATCCGGATCCACTAGCGACGGGTTCCTTTACAGAAGGGGACCCTAAGACCTGCCCTTCGTGTGGGGAAGACCACACCATCTATTATGCTCTGAGACCTTATTGTGTAGAAGAGCTAAGACATCTCTGTCCAACTTGTATTTCTACTGGTCGTGCTGCCCAAAAGTTTGAAGCAGAGTTTATCCAAGATGCTGATTGGCAAGGGGTCATGGATAAGGAAAAAGACCAGATCCTCTTCTGTCAAACTCCTGGCTATAGCAGCTGGCAGGGCGAATATTGGCTCTCTTGTTGCCAAGACTACTGTGCCTATCTGGGGACAGTTGGTACTCGTGAACTGGAGGAGATGGGCATTGCAGAGCGAGTCTTAGCAGAATATGAGGCGCGTGATGAATTTCAGGATGTGGCTGAATACTTAGTTAAGGATGGTTCTATGTGTGGCTATCTCTTTCGATGTCTCCATTGTGAACAATACCATCTTTGGGTCGATGCGGATTAGGGGATTCTCTAAATCTAATAGAGTCATGAACTAGATGAAAGAATAGAAAAGGAATCACGAATGAGTAGAAAGCAAGCCCTATCTATGTATTTGTTAGGAACCTTTGGTCAAGTATTAGGAGTCAGCCTTTTGGTTTGGTTTTTAAGAGCAGGAGGAGTGAAGGTTGATTTTACATCACCAATGGGGATCATCGCTGTTATTGTAGGTGGTTTGTCATCAGCTTTGTGGGGCGGTCTTGCAAGCATTAGTTACCATCAATCTAGTTTTAAACAAGTTCTCAAAGATTTTTTTCAAGTCAAACAAGCTCCTCTTAACTATCTCTTAGTCCTCATTTTTATAGGATTGGATTTTTTACCATTGGTTTTGAGTGGGAAAATGATTATTCCAACTTGGTATCTCCCCATAATTTTATTTGTAAAAGCCCTCGTCTTTGGTGGTATCGAAGAAATCGGTTGGCGTTATTTTTTTCAGCCTACTTTGCAAGAAAAGTTAACCTATATAGTATCGACGCTTTGTACATTTGTAGCCTGGTCACTGTGGCATTTGCTCTATTTTTACATTGATGGATCTCTCGCAATGGTTAATTTGATACCATTTTTGCTTGGTTTATTAAGCAATTGTTTCATCCTATCCGCCATTTATACAAAGACCAGAAGTCTTTGGCTGTGTGTGATGACACATGCGTTGATCAATGCTTTATCGCAACTGTCATCAACTGAGGAGAGCCTTGGATTATCCCTTGTGATTAAGGTGCTTATTATCTTTTTTGCCATGAGAATTGCTAGTAGCAGTATGGAGAAAGTGAAATCCTAAGATGGCTTGATTTCCATTGCTTCATATAGTTATAAATCAAAAGAGCAGTTATTTTGAACTGCTCTTTTGATATGGCTTTAAGGTTTTAGTAAAAATCTAATGAACTCGTCATCTTTTCCTATGCCCTAAATACTTTTAGGGTGAATTCAAGCTCAACAAGTAGAGTAAGAGCTATTTGGTCGCCATTTGACTCTTATTTTTTTCACTTTTCGTGACAATATATAAAACCCATTGGTGATTTTGCCTTTCTTCAATCTTTGAAAAGCCAACACTTGTTAATAACTGACTCAATTCAGAACTTGTTCCATAATCTGTCATATGATACTTAATTTTTTCTTTTTCGGAAGCAATAATCAGAGTAGAATGATTGGACATGACTCGATAGATTTCCTGAAAGCTTTGTTTTAATTCTTTCCAGAAAATATGAGTCTGAATGGCAAAGACAAGATCAAAATAATGATTTTGGTAGGGAAGGTTTTCAACATTTCCAACCATCAGCTGGACACTATCGTTTTCTATTGACTTTAAAAGCATCCGTTTAGCAGTTTGATAAGACTCCTTGGAAATATCAATGCCATGAATGTAAAGATTTTTATCTAAAGCAAGTAGGTTTTTGATAGTGCTACCACCGCCATAACCGATTTCTAAAATCCGACTATTATTAGGGATAGTGGTTTGTTTTATTGCCCAAAGGCTGAGTTCCTTAAAATAGGACGACCAGATGTTGGTAATCACTCGGCCAACAAAACCACTCGGATTTCTAGATTGCTTTATAAGATATTGAATGAACATGTTCCTCACCTTTTTGCAAATAAAGTTTGAAATAGCAATAATTAAATTTCAAACTTTATTATAGAGAAAAGTAGTCAGAATAGCAAGAAAAAATGAAATATACAGGTATATATTTCAAACTTATGCTACAATTGGTAGTAACTGAGGTGTTCATATGAATCAATATCAAAAGACGACTGAGAAAAAGAAGCAAGCGATTATTCAGGCAGCTTTGCGTCTATTCAAAGAAAAAGGTTTTAAGGAAACGAGTATAAAATCTATTGCAGAGGTAGCAGAAGTATCACCTGTTTCTATTTACAATTATTTTAAGAGCAAAGATAATTTGGTGGCTCTCTGTGTTAATGACTTGTTTGAAGAAATAACCCAGCAAGCCGAGGATATTTTAAAAAGTAATCTAGCTTTTAATACAAAATTGGACCAGGCTTTAGACCTATGTCAGGAGAAAATGAGTCAGCAAATCTCGTACTATTTTCAAGATAAAACGCTGAGAGATCCCGCTTTCTCAAGTCTCCTAACGAAAGCGATAACCGCAAAAAAACGGGATATTTATCGCACTTATATTAATCTCGGGAAAGAAGAGGGGCTGATTGCTAGAGACTTGTCAACAGAGCTTATTTTAAATGTCATGGATGCTCTTAATAGTGTAGGAAATCAGTTAGCCCATAGTGATAATTTAGAAACAGACGTTAAGCAAATCTATCAGATCTTTTTGTACGGTATTTTAGAAAAAAAGAAATCATGATTTTCCTTATTCTATGATTGTTCACAGCTAGCAGCATCCCATCCCAATTAGTTGTATATTCACATGTAAGAGTGTAAAATCTACTATATAAAGATAAAGAGGAGTAGGTTATGGACTTAAAAGATTTTACAGAAAATGAACAGGAGGAAATCGAGAAAGGTTTGAGCAAATTTATTTCAAAACAATCAGTCGCTATCTGGTATGCACTGACTGCCCTCCTTGCTACATTTCTAGTAGGTCATGTTATCCTTTGGTTTCTCCCAGATAGGAGTAGTATGGGGGCCTCACTCCTGTTTATCCTAATGAACTTGATTCCCATGATAACGGCTCTTTGCTTTTCCATTGTCTTAGGTGAAACTAAATCCCTGGGAGAATTTTTCAAAAAGGTCTTTCTTCAAAAAGAAAGTTCCCTGGCCTGGATCCTAGCTTTCTTCATCCCCATCATTTATTATGGGATCTCCATCCTGCTCATGAATGTTCGCTTTACTGGGAATTCCCTCTTGGCCTTCTTCCTCTATTTCCCCTGGACATTTTTATATGGTGGTCTGGAAGAAGTCGGTTGGCGTTGGTTTTTACAAGAGCATCTTTCCTTTAGCAAGCACTTTATATCTAAAATGATGGTTCTTTCCTTTGTCTGGTTTCTCTGGCATATTCCCATCTATCAACTCCCTTGGATTACAGCAGGTTCGTCTAACTATCTCATCTTTTACTTGATGATTTTAGGGAATACCTTCCTATTTGGAGCGCTCAAGGAGTACTCGAAAGGTGCTGTTCCTTGTATCCTCGCTCACATGCTGATCGATAGTCTGGCTGTCCTTATGCTGGTTCAGAGTTCTCTTCCTCAGATTATCCTTCTGGTTATGTTCGAAATCCTAGTATCCTCTTGGCTAGTAGCAATACGAAAATCGGAAAAATAAAGTTTAACCTCTTTCTGTGAGAGTCTGTCATCTTCACCCTTTAGGACTTCAATGTAGAGTCCATAAAATGGTATAATCAGTTTAACGAAGAAACTAGAGGTAGGACCATAGTTTTAACACAGTCTGATATTTATTTACTAGGTAAGGGGGGAAAGACCATGCAAAAAACCTTTCAGTTATTGCGAAGAGGAGATATCGAAGGAGTCCGTCAGATATTGGATAAAAAGCCTGAAGAAGTCAATGCTGTTTCGGGTGACAAACCTAAAAGAGATCAAGGCCAATCCCTTCTTCAAGTCGCTATTAAATCGGGACATTTAGATATTGCGGACTTACTCATTGATAGAGGGGCAGATCTTAACTTTATTGAAGAACCTACAGAGCTGAATCCATTTTGTCAACCGGTTATCCAAACTGCCGGTGGAAGAGCTGTATTTGACTGCAGGCGCATGATCAAACGTTGGAATGGTCAATATGAGATGTATTCGTCTAAGGAAAAGGCTGACCAATCCTTCAAGGTTTTTAAAAAAATGTTAGAACTTGGAGCAGATATCTCTCAGAAGGACAGCCATGGTGGGACTTTGTTGCAAACTATTTTAATTGAAACCAAGGAAGTGCTGCCATCTTATTATTGGAAAACAAAAGAAACAAGCGATAATGTCCTCATAACGGATGAATTACGTCATGATTTAAATCGTATTTATGATCTATTAATTCGTTACGGTGTGACTGCGGACGAAATAGCGGTCTATCAGAACATTCCTCTCAAAGAACTTTACCAAGACAGCCCTACCATGGAGTTCTTAAATCGGTTAGATCAGAGCAGATCTTGATAAGCATTTGAACTACTAGTTAAAAGAGCCTCAGGGCTCTTTTTGCTTGGTCTGATAGAGCTGGAAGTACTAGGAAAATGTTAGATCGAATTTTCTTTAAAAAATGGATACAAATCCATGATGAAATAGAGTATACTAGTTGATGAAAGAACAAGATTTTTAAGTACCTAATTCAGGAGGGCAGTTTATGTCTCAAGAAACTTTCATCATGGCGATTGACCAGGGAACAACTAGTTCGCGGGCTATCATTTTTAATAAAAAAGGCGAGCAAGTCAGCTCTAGTCAAAAGGAATTCACTCAGATTTTTCCGCAGGCTGGTTGGGTGGAGCACAATGCCAATGAGATTTGGAACTCGGTTCAGTCGGTGATCGCTGAGGTCTTTATCGAAAGTGGCATCAAGCCAAATCAAATAGAGGCGATCGGCATTACCAATCAACGGGAGACGACAGTTGTTTGGGATAAGAACACAGGCCTTCCTATTTACAATGCCATTGTCTGGCAATCTCGTCAAACTGCTCCACTGGCTGAAGAACTTAAAAACCAAGGCTATGTAGAAACCTTCCACCAAAAGACAGGTCTAGTCATTGATGCCTACTTTTCAGCAACTAAAGTTCGTTGGATCTTGGACCATGTTGAAGGGGCGCAAGAAAGAGCTGAAAAAGGAGAACTGCTCTTTGGAACCATTGATACTTGGCTGGTCTGGAAGCTGACGGATGGAGCTGCCCACGTGACAGACTATTCCAATGCAGCCCGTACCATGCTTTACAATATCAAGGAACTGAAATGGGACGATGAGATTTTGGAAATCCTCAACATTCCTAAAGTCATGCTTCCTGAGGTGCGGTCAAACTCTGAAATCTATGGCAAGACAGCGCCTTTCCATTTCTACGGTGGACAAGTGCCGATTGCAGGGATGGCGGGAGACCAGCAAGCGGCCCTCTTTGGTCAATTGGCTTTTGAACCTGGGATGGTCAAAAACACTTATGGAACTGGATCCTTCATCATTATGAATACGGGTGAAGAGATGCAGTTATCGGAAAATAACCTGCTGACGACGATTGGTTATGGAATCGATGGCAAGGTCTACTATGCATTAGAAGGATCGATCTTTATCGCTGGGAGTGCTATTCAATGGCTTCGCGATGGCCTTCGGATGATCGACAGTTCACCTGAATCCGAGGCCTATGCTCTGAAGTCTCAGAACCAGGATGAAATCTATGTGGTTCCTGCTTTTACTGGTCTTGGAGCACCATATTGGAACCAAGAGGCGCGTGGTTCTGTCTTCGGGCTTACCCGGGGAACGACCAAGGAAGACTTTATCAAGGCAACCCTTCAATCCATTGCCTATCAAGTACGCGATATCATCGACACCATGCAGGTGGATGCTAAAACTCCTATCCCTGTCCTAAAAGTAGACGGAGGAGCAGCGAAAAATGATTATTTAATGCAGTTTCAGGCAGATATTCTTGGAATTGCGATTGCTCGTGCCAAAAACTTGGAAACCACTGCTTTAGGAGCGGCCTTCCTAGCAGGTCTGACTGTAGGCTATTGGAAGGACTTGGAAGAATTAAAATCTCTTCATGGAGCAGCCCAAATCTTTGAACCCAAGATGGATGAATCTCGTAAGGAAGAGCTGTACAAGGGGTGGAAGATAGCAGTCAAAGCTACTCAAGTATTTGCGGAGTCTGATGACTAAAGGGATCAATCAAACGAATAGTTTAAGAGAAGCCTTCGAAAGAAGGCTTTTTATGTAGGATTTACAGAATAGAACAGTTAACCGTTTTGGCTAAAAGCTTTACTCTATTTCACGCTTTCATTCACTTATCACTAAATAAAAATATCATATAAATAAACTTTTTTTAAAAAATAACAGGCCAGAGTTTGACACTTTTTTCACAAAGGAGTATACTGTTAGCATAGTTTTGTCGGATATTTATAAAAGATCCCATCAAAACTAGTTGTCAACCCTTGCTGTTCTGATAGGAACGTTTGCTGGTATCATTGATACCAAGGAGGAATCATATGTCTAAAGTAGCTATTGTCACAGGTGCTGGTCAAGGAATTGGTTTTGCAATCGCAAAACGCTTGGTGCAAGATGGCTTTAAGGTTGGAGTATTGGACTACAATGCTGAAACAGCTGAAAAAGCAGTTGCTGAGTTGTCCGCAGAAAATGCTTTTGCAGTCGTTGCCGATGTATCAAAACAAGCAGAAGTGGCTGCAGCTTTCCAAAAAGTTGTTGACCATTTTGGAGATTTGAATGTTGTCGTGAACAATGCAGGTGTTGCGCCAACTACACCACTTGATACAATTACAGAAGAACAATTTACACGTACATTTGCTATTAACGTTGGTGGCGTGATTTGGGGTGCACAAGCAGCTCAAGCTCAGTTCAAAGCACTCGGTCATGGTGGAAAGATCATCAATGCGACTTCACAAGCAGGTGTTGTAGGTAACCCTAACTTGACTGTTTATGGTGGTACTAAATTTGCAGTTCGTGGTATCACACAGACTTTGGCGCGTGACTTGGCAGATTCAGGCATCACTGTCAATGCTTATGCACCAGGTATTGTTAAGACTCCAATGATGTTTGACATTGCTCATGAAGTTGGGAAGAACGCAGGCAAAGACGACGAATGGGGTATGCAAACATTCGCTAAAGATATCACTTTGAAACGTCTTTCTGAACCAGAAGATGTAGCAGCGGCTGTCAGCTTCCTTGCTGGACCTGACTCAAACTACATCACAGGTCAAACCATTATCGTGGATGGTGGAATGCAGTTCCATTAAGATAAAAAACAGAGGTTGGGATCAACATCCTAACCTCTTATTTTGTGCGTTCACAATAAAAGAAACAGAGATCAAAAAAACCACTCCCAAAAGGGAAGTGGTTTTGTGTTGGTTCTTATTTGAGACCGTATTTTTTGTTGAAACGATCCACACGTCCATCTGCTTGAGTGAACTTTTGACGTCCAGTGTAGAATGGGTGTGAGTCTGATG
>JAWGIA010000005.1:0-105557 GCA_032560535.1 Streptococcus parasanguinis
TTCGGGTGTTACAAACTCTCGTGGTGTGACGGGCGGTGTGTACAAGGCCCGGGAACGTATTCACCGCGGCGTGCTGATCCGCGATTACTAGCGATTCCGACTTCATGTAGGCGAGTTGCAGCCTACAATCCGAACTGAGACTGGCTTTAAGAGATTAGCTTGCCGTCACCGACTCGCGACTCGTTGTACCAGCCATTGTAGCACGTGTGTAGCCCAGGTCATAAGGGGCATGATGATTTGACGTCATCCCCACCTTCCTCCGGTTTATTACCGGCAGTCTCGCTAGAGTGCCCAACTCAATGATGGCAACTAACAATAGGGGTTGCGCTCGTTGCGGGACTTAACCCAACATCTCACGACACGAGCTGACGACAACCATGCACCACCTGTCACCTCTGTCCCGAAGGAAAACTCTATCTCTAGAGCGGTCAGAGGGATGTCAAGACCTGGTAAGGTTCTTCGCGTTGCTTCGAATTAAACCACATGCTCCACCGCTTGTGCGGGCCCCCGTCAATTCCTTTGAGTTTCAACCTCGCTTGTGCGGGCCCCCGTCAATTCCTTTGAGTTTCAACCTTGCGGTCGTACTCCCCAGGCGGAGTGCTTAATGCGTTAGCTGCGGCACTGAGTCCCGGAAAGGACCCAACACCTAGCACTCATCGTTTACGGCGTGGACTACCAGGGTATCTAATCCTGTTTGCTCCCCACGCTTTCGAGCCTCAGCGTCAGTTACAGACCAGAGAGCCGCTTTCGCCACCGGTGTTCCTCCATATATCTACGCATTTCACCGCTACACATGGAATTCCACTCTCCCCTTCTGCACTCAAGTTAAACAGTTTCCAAAGCGTACTATGGTTAAGCCACAGCCTTTAACTTCAGACTTATCTAACCGCCTGCGCTCGCTTTACGCCCAATAAATCCGGATAACGCTCGGGACCTACGTATTACCGCGGCTGCTGGCACGTAGTTAGCCGTCCCTTTCTGGTAAGTTACCGTCACAGTGTGAACTTTCCACTCTCACACTCGTTCTTCTCTTACAACAGAGCTTTACGATCCGAAAACCTTCTTCACTCACGCGGCGTTGCTCGGTCAGGGTTGCCCCCATTGCCGAAGATTCCCTACTGCTGCCTCCCGTAGGAGTCTGGGCCGTGTCTCAGTCCCAGTGTGGCCGATCACCCTCTCAGGTCGGCTATGTATCGTCGCCTTGGTGAGCCGTTACCTCACCAACTAGCTAATACAACGCAGGTCCATCTCTTAGTGATGCATTTGCACCTTTCAAATCAATATCATGCGATATCGACTTTTATGCGGTATTAGCTATCGTTTCCAATAGTTATCCCCCGCTAAGAGGCAGGTTACCTACGCGTTACTCACCCGTTCGCAACTCATCCGCTCGGTGCAAGCACCAAGCTTCAGCGTTCTACTTGCATGTATTAGGCACGCCGCCAGCGTTCATCCTGAGCCAGGATCAAACTCTCATTAAAATAATTGTTTGTCTTAAACTCATTCTGTCACTGACAGATTTATTGTTTTTTTATTGTTTTTTTATTGTTCAGTTACTATAACCTTAGTTATAGTGCCCTGCACATTGGTTCGTCTTGTTCAGTTTTCAAAGGTCTTTGTCGCTCTCGCGCGACAACTATATTAGTATATCATGACCTCTCCTTACTGTCAATACTTTTTTCCAAAAAATTTTATTTTATTGAAGGTTTTTTTAAACACTGTTAACTTTCAGTTTTTAAATGGTATTTTTAAAATCCTTTAGATAGTTCTCTAATTTCTTTTTCATTTTTGCTTTTCCTTGACATCTTCTGTTAGTTAGTAATGCTTCATATTGTTCTTTTTCTTTTACTGTTAATTTTTCTTTAAAATCCTTTAAAGAATCTCTTAGAACTACCAGTTCGTCTAAATACATTTTTCTTGATGAAATTCTGTGGCTAATTTCCCCAATTTCAATATATGGAAGTCTATTAATTTTTCTTTTATCACTTTCCTGTTGTCTGATTTTATCTTTAATATGATTTCTAAATTTTGTTTTGAAATATGTATAAAGTAATTTTTCATTTGTTTCAATTTCAGGATTTTTTTGATAAAGTTCAAACAGAGTTAACTGACCTTCTTGTTCCCAATCATCTTTTTCCCATAATTGAATATAATATTCTTTTTCACATTTTCTTACGATATATTTTACTTTTTGATACATTTTATTAAATTCCATAAGCTCTCCTTTACTTTTATCTGTATTTTATAAAAATAAAGAAGCCCATTGGACTTTTTTTCTATTCTGTACGTTTTTTTAACTATTTGGTTATTATTTTAACTATTTTGTTCAAATACACAAAAAAACTGCCACTTGGTGACAGTTTATCGATAGTCCGTACGGGATTCGAACCCGTGTTACCGCCGTGAAAAGGCGGTGTCTTAACCCCTTGACCAACGGACCATTTTTACAACATATTCTATTATACAGAATATTTTTACTCTGTCAACACTTTTTTAATAAAAAAAGAAGGAAATATTTTCCTTCTTTTAAATTAGTTGTTTTCTTCTAATTTTGACTTAATCTCATCATATGATAGAGGTTTTGCTTCTTCTTCTAATTCATGCTCTGAATTTTCGGGCATTTTTCCTGTTTCATATAATGATTTAATTTGGACACTATCCAAGGTTTCATATTTTAATAGAGCTTCGGCAATCAGTTTATGCGTTTCTCTATTTCCTTGAATAATTTCCGCAGCTTTATTACGGGCTTCATTCAACAGACCACGAACTTCTTCATCGATTTCGTAAGCTGTTTGTTCTGAAATCATTTTTTGTGGACTTTGGGCACCAAACATTGCATGATTTCCTTCATATTGAACCGGTCCAAGTTTTTCACTCATACCATATTCTGTCACCATTGCACGCGCCATTTGAGTGGCTTGTTCAAAGTCATTTGAAGCACCCGTTGTTTGCGAATTGAAAATAATTTCTTCGGCAACACGTCCTCCCATGAGCCCAGCTAATTGTTCTTTCATATCTTCTTTAGAAAGTAACATTTGATCTTCTTTAGGAAGGGCAATCATGTAACCGCCTGCACGACCACGTGGAACAATCGTAACTTTATGAACTACACGAGCATTTGATAAGACCAGACCAACGATTGTATGACCAGCTTCGTGATAAGCAACCATTTCACGTTCTTTTTGTGAAATCGTCCGATCTTTCTTAGATGGACCTGCAATAACACGATCTTCTGCTTCATCGATATCAGCAGCATCAATTACTTTTTTATTTCGACGAGCTGCAACCAAGGCTGCTTCGTTCAAAACATTTTCGAGATCAGCACCGACAAATCCCGGTGTTTGTTGAGCAACCAATTTCAAGTCCACATCTTGAGCAAGCGGCTTATTCTTAGCATGAACACGAAGAATTGCCTCACGACCTTTCACATCTGGACGTCCAACTAATACTTTACGGTCAAAACGGCCAGGACGAAGAAGGGCAGGGTCAAGGACATCAGAACGGTTAGTTGCTGCGATAACAATGATTCCTTCGTTGCCTTCAAAACCATCCATCTCAATCAAGAGCTGGTTGAGGGTTTGTTCACGTTCATCATTTCCGCCACCAAGACCTACACCACGCTGGCGCCCAACAGCATCAATTTCATCGATAAAGATAATGGCTGGTGCTGCTTTTTTAGCATCTTCAAAAAGTGAACGAACCCGGCTAGCACCGACTCCGACAAACATTTCAACGAAGTCAGAACCAGAGATACTGAAGAATGGCACTCCAGCTTCACCAGCTACTGCTTTTGCTAAAAGGGTTTTACCAGTTCCGGGAGGGCCTTCAAGAAGCACACCTGCTGGGATTCTTGCACCCAATTTAGTAAAGCGTTTTGGATCTTTTAAAAATTCAACAACTTCAACAAGTTCTTGTTTTTCTTCTTCAGCTCCTGCTACATCTGAAAAACGAACTTTAATATCTTCTTTATTAGCAGCGCGGGCTTTATTACGACCAAAGTTCATGGCACCTCTGGCACCTCCGCCACCACCTTGGTTCATCATTGAGAAGAAGAAGAACATGACAATAACAAATGGAACAATTGAAGTGAGAATTGTTATCCACATGCCACTTGAGCTCTCACGCTTAATGGTGATTTCTGCTTTGTGGTCAGCTGCTAATTTTTGTAATTCATTGACGGTGATATCAGATGGAAGGATGACACTAGTAAAGCGAGATACTTTTTGAACACTTGGGGTAAAAAATTGAATTCCTGTATCTTCTTTTGATTCTTTTGCTTTATTATAGGTACCTGCAATTTCAATCACACTACCATTTGGTTGGTAACTGATCGTTTTTACATTATCATTTTTAATTTCTTTGACCAATTCTGTGTAGTTGATTTGCTGACTTTGACCAACCCCATTACCCGCAAAAAAGTACTGGAATCCTGTCACAGCCGCTACAATAATCAACAAATACAGAAATGGATTTCGGACAAAACCGTTATTTTTTCTGTTATTCATCTAGTCTCCTCTATTTTGAGTACACTTCCTCTTTTAATACACCAACATAGGGTAGGTTACGATAATTTTCATCATAGTCTAAACCATATCCTACAACAAACTCATTTGGAATCGTAAAGCAGGTGTAATCTGCTTCAATCTCAACCAAACGTCCTTCAGGTTTATCCAGTAAGGTAGCAATCTTCACAGATGCTGCATTTCGTTCTTCAAAGAGTTCTTTTAGACTCTTGAGGGTTTTACCTGTATCGATAATATCTTCTACAAATAAAATATCTCTACCAGTAATATCTTGGTCGATATCCTTGATAATATTAATAATACCTGAGCTTGCCGTACCACCATGATAACTTGAAACCAGCATAAAATCCAATTCAATATGTGTATCCACGTGGTTGATCAACTCTGCCATAAATGGAACAGAGCCTTTCAAAATTCCAACAAAAATTGGATTTTTCCCTTGGTACTCTTTTGTTAGGGTTTCACCCAATTTCTTTGCTGCTTCTACAATTTCATCATGTGAAACCAATACTTTTTTTATATCTTTTTCTAACATGTTTTTACCTATCTATTTTTTGAATATAAAGACTATCTTTCATTATACCACTTTTTGAGAGCTTACTCAAATCACTCGTTACCAATCCCACTACAGAAAGAATATTATGATTCTGTTCTATAATGAGAGCTTTTTGTCGAAGCGAAATTGGAATTTTATGGTTGATAAACCACCGTCTTAATTTTTGATGGTGGCCATTAACAAGCAGGTGATCTCCTTCCTTTCTCCCTCTAATTAAGATGGGAGTTTCGCGTGAAACAGAAAGAATTTCTACATTTTCCCCTACTAATGGTTGTCCAAAAGATAGTTTATAATTTGCAATATCAAAGATATTCCCAAATTCTAACAAAAAAGGAAGGGGTTGGTCATCCGACTTTTGACTGATTTTTCGTATTTCAAAGAAATCATATTCTTGATGGAGTTCATAATTCGACTTTAAATAATGGACACAATTTCTTTTTTTTCTTAGTAAATCTAGTAATTCTTGAAACTGGACTCTACCAAGTTGTAAATCTGGAAATTGTGCCAGATACTCTTCTAATAAGAAAGACTGGACAGAATCGGAATAAGTTCTAAAAGAAGCTAAATCTTGAATAGTAAACTCGCTAGTCAATTCTTTCAGTGCTTTGTGCCACTGAGTCACTTCCTCTGCTAAATAGCGAAGACTTGCTTGCATTTGAGGATTTTCTTTTTCAACTTCTGGAAGGTATTGATGGCGTACACGATTTCGAAAATAATCCTGTGAGGAATTACTACTGTCTTCAAAATGAGGAATTTTCATCAACTCATCTTTGGTAAAACTCAATAAAGGACGGATTAATTCACCTTTTCCAAATGGTTGGCGTACAGGAATGCCACTTAAGTGACGTAATTTAGTTCCTCGTATCAAGCGCATGAAAGTTGTTTCAGCTTGATCGTTTGCATGATGGCCTGTTACTAAAGCAGTACAATTCTCTTTCTCCATAATCTGTCTAAAAAAATCATAACGAAAGGTACGAGCTTTTGCTTCTGTAAAATCACCCAAATAGTGAGCAACGTGGATACGTGTCTTGCGCCTGTCAGCTAGTGTTCGAAGTTCTCTTTCTTCTAAATCTGATTCTGGTCTTTGTCCATGATTAACATGAGCGAGTATCAGTTGGATTTTCAATCGTTCTTTGTTTTTTTCTAAAAGTTCGTACAGATTCATTGAATCCAATCCACCCGATAAGGCAACTAAAACACGACGATGGGAAGTAAATAGATCTTGTTTTTCACAAAACTCTAAAAATCGCTTTTCCATTATTTCAATACCTCATAGATATCCTTTGAAATATTGGAAATCGTATCATAATTTGAATGATCTGTAAAAATGGCTAGTACATAAGGTGAATTTGTGTAGACAATCGCAACATCATGTCTAAAATCATAGGCATCTCCAATTTTATGAGCAACCTTTACTGGAAGGTCACGCGCAATCCGTTGATCATCGAATTTTGTAGAGGAGAGCGCATCAATAATTGAGCCATTCTGTTGATAGACAGCCTCCATGACATTGCCAGCCATTTCAGCGGATGCTTCTCTTTTTTCAACATCCCAATGTTTTTTTGCAATTTTATCCAAAGTTTTTTGGAAATCTTGATCTGATTGATGAGTGACATAATAATTCAAGATATTATGGCCAACATTATCGGATTCTTTTGCAATCTTATCTACTAATTCTTGGACACTATATTCCTTACCATCTGCTGTCTTTGAAAGGCTACCACTTCCTTCTGGTTCATAACCACCTTTAAAGTCATTGACTTCTGGAATATACTTGTAGGTTGTAGATGGAGAAATAGCTTTTTTATTGAGCTGTTCTTGGACATAGTACAAGTATGGTAATTTCGTTACACTGGCAGAATACATTTCTTTTTGCGGATTTATTCCAGCAGTATTTCCAGTCGCTAATTGTTTTACATAGATTCCATACGAAGGAGAATTGTATTTACTATTTAACAAGTCCTGGACTTTTTCCATTCGATTATCTTTTTCAGTGACGAATGCTTTGTTCACCCAGCCCTGACCTTCAATCTCCACAAACTCATCTCGTAAAGTCTTAGCTGTACGTAAGACTGTCACTTTGGTATAAGGAGAAAGAGGTGTATTTTTTTCTTTTGCACCATTTATTAAGGGGCGGTCGTACACTTTAAAACCAGGTTTTAGCCACATGTCTTGTTTTTTTTCTTGTGTTTCTTGTACAACATCAGAAAAAATGACAGAAGAATCTGCTAATACATACCCTTTCTCTGCTATTTTAAATACAGCTTTCCCTTCATCATTTACAAAGAGTTGTTCGATTGTAAACGGTGAATTTGGAAGAATTTCTCCTTGTATTTTTTTCAACTGAGGATCAGAGAAAATAGAAATTTTGCGATAGACATTAGGGTTTGCTGGAATTGAAGAAAAATAAAGTTCTGATGGATGAGCCATTGTCTGAGAAGACTCAGACTGCTCAACACTTGCTGCTTGAGACCCAATAAATAAAATTGGAACTAACAATAGGAGCAGAAATCGTTTAGACACCTGTATTCCTTTCCTTTTCATCCTTTTGAAGTTTGATCATTTGGTTTTTCTTTTTTAATTCCTCTAATTTTTCATCCGAAAATTCAAGAAATTGTTTAACTGTTTGTAAAATATTTTCCATCGGTTATTGGGGGAGTAAATCTGGGATGGTATAAACATATTCACCATCTTTTGAAAAAGAATACTTGGCGCGTGCATATTTTGTTGCGTAATCATCATCTTTTAATTTTTTAGCGATGTCTTGTTGGTATTCTTTTTGTTCACTTGTTTCTTTATACTCTTTTTCCAACTGTTTGTATTGTTCTTTTTTATCTTGTAGCGATTGATAGCTCTGGGCTAAATTATAAGTTGGAAGAATAAATAGTAACATGACCAATATCAAGACGAGTCCCATAAAACGATTGCGTTTTTTTCTTTCTTCTTCTAAAAAACGTTTTCGCTGACTTTCGTCTTTGATATATTTATTGTTCATTTGAACGATATTTTTAGGCATCTTCTTCTATCCTTGTTTCACTAATTATTTCATACATTTTGGATGCATCTTCTTTTTTTGTACTATCCAACATTTCCAAGACTTTAACCGTCAATACTTTATTTCCAAAACGAACTTCAATTTGATCATTCACTTTCAAATCCGTTGAACTTTTGGCTAATACTCCATTGACTTTGATTCGTCCTTTATCTGCAACTTCCTTTGCAACAGGACGACGCTTAATAATGCGAGAAACTTTTAAATATTTATCTAATCTCATACTGTCACCTCTAACATAGTATTGTATCATTTTTTATACATAAAATGCGAAAAATGAGCTAAGAACTGCTAGTCCTATTCTTTTTCCTGTTTAATTTCCAATAAGGTTTGACCAAATTGCTTCAGAGCTTCTAAAATTTCAAAATCTTTCTTGTTTCGAATATCGAAAATCACTTCAATCAATCCCTTTTCTTCTGCAATCTGTGCCTTTAACTGTGTCATTGACAGAGCTTTGAAATAATCCTGTGTTAAAAACAGTTGTTTGGCAATAGGTTCAAATTTCACTGTCACTTTTTGTTGTTTTCTCTCAACAAGACGGACAAAGACTTGATCCAAGTAAGCTTTCACTAAACCAATTTCTAGTAGGTAGGCCACAACATCTGGGTATTCTCCAAAACGATCGATCAATTCATCTTGCAAATATTCATAGTCCGTCGCAGAATTCATTTCACGAATTTGTTTGTAAATTTCAATTTTTTGACGTTGATCTGAAATATATTCATTAGGTAAATACGCATCTATTTGAAGGTTCAACTCTGCATTGCTCTTTTGCCTGCGATGCTCTTGGCCTTGTTTCTTAGCAATAGCTTCTTCTAACAATTGAGAATACATTTCAAAACCAACTGAATCGATGAAACCAGATTGAGAAGCTCCAAGGATATTCCCTGCTCCACGGATCGATAAATCTCGCATAGCAATTTTAAAGCCAGACCCCAACTCAGTAAAACCTTTAATAGCTTCTAAGCGTTTTTCAGACACTTCTGTAAGAGATTTGTCTGGCCGGTACATCAAATAGGCATAAGCAATTCGATTGCTTCGTCCCACACGACCTCTTAGTTGATAAAGCGTTGAAAGTCCCATATGATCCGCATTTTCAATAAAGAGTGTATTAGCATTTGGAATATCCACACCTGTCTCAATAATGGTTGTCGTCACTAAGACATCGTATTCGCCATTAATGAAATCCAACAGGGTATTTTCCAGGCGAACTTCACTCATTTGACCATGAACAAAGCCAATCGAAGCCTCTGGAATCAACTCTTTTAATTCAGACACCTTTTGTTCAATTGTATCTACCTTATTGTAAAGATAATAGACCTGTCCTCCACGATCCATCTCCCGCAACACAGCGTCTCGAATAATGGTTGGATTGGTCTCTAATACAAAAGTTTGCACAGGATATCGATTGGTAGGAGGTGTTTCAATGACAGACAAATCTCGAATTCCTAGCATAGACATATGAAGAGTTCGAGGTATAGGGGTAGCTGTCAAGGTAAGCACATCCACCTTTTTTTTCAATTCTTTCAAGGTTTCTTTGTGCTTCACTCCAAAACGTTGTTCTTCATCTATCACGATTAAGCCTAAGTCTGAAAAAACAACATCTTTGGACAAGAGCCGGTGAGTTCCAATAATAATATCCACTCGTCCTTTTTTCAACTTTTCAAGCGTTTCTTTCTGCTCTGCCTTACTCTGGAAACGACTTAAAACAGCAACTTCTACTGCAAAAGATTCAAAACGCTCCTTAAAATTGGCATAATGTTGTTGGGCAAGAACAGTGGTAGGAACCAGCACTGCTACTTGTTTATGATCATTTACTGCCTTAAAGGCTGCTCGCATAGCGACCTCTGTTTTCCCAAAACCGACGTCTCCAACCAGCAATCGGTCCATCGGACGATTCGATTCCATATCTTTTTTAATTTCTTCAATGGAACGTAATTGGTCATCTGTTTCAATATATGGAAAATCTTGTTCAAAAGCCTCTTGGTTTTCATCATCTTGGGAATAGGCAAAGCCTTCTAATTGACTACGCTCCGCATAAAGTTTTATCAAATCATCCGCAATGTCCTCCACCTGGGTCTGAACCTTTTGCTTCGTTCTTTTGAAACGCCCATCATTTAACTTGTTAATTTTTGGCGTTTTTCCATCACTTGCAACGTATTTGGACAACATCTGAATCTGATCGACAGGAATCGAGATGCGATCTCCATTTTGATATTGAATTGAAACATAATCACGATGGACACCCGAAATTTCAATCGTTTCAATTCCCAAATATTGACCAATACCATGAACTTGGTGAACAACATAGTCCCCTTTTTCCAGTTCATTATAATTTTTTAGGCGTTCTGCATTGGAAATATTTTGCCTACGAATCTTTCGTTTGATCTTTTTCTGATAAATCTCTGATTCTGTAATGTAGACAATTTTTTCATCAACAAATTGAAAACCGTGAGCTAATCCTCCAACGACTAATTGACTAGCTTGAGGAATGATCGTATCCCCATCAATATAATCTAATCGAATCCCATACTCTTCTAAATTTTTATGGAGCTGTTGAAGATTGTGATGAGAAGTTGCTTGGACAATAACAGTATAGTTTGATTTTCGATATCGTTCAATTTCCTCTTTTAGCAAATTAAATTGTCCAAAAAACTCCTGCATGGGATATTGATTGAATTGATACAAATGATCAAACTTCAGATTTCCCAATCCTTTTTGAAAGTTTGAAAAATAAGTTGCAGGCGTATATTTTCGTAATGTTGTACTGGTGTCTGCAAAATACACTTGGCGAGAAGAAGCTCTATTTTTATGTAAATCTTCCGTCAAGAGATTAGCTGTATCTAGTTCAAATCTCGCTATTTGATCTGCTATTTTTTGATAATCATCCAGAAAAACAGGAGTGTGTTTAGGGAGATAATCGAATAGGGTATATTGCTTCTCGTAAAAGAAACTAATAAATTTTCTAAGATCCGGATGAAGTTTCCTTTGAGAAATATCTCCTAAAATTTCTGCTAGATAAGATTTAAATTCTTCATTCGCGCTCTGTTCTTGCAATTGTTCGATTTGCTGCTGACCACGTATAAAATCTTCCTCTTGCAACAATAGATCACTCACTGCCTTCAGTTGAACTTCTTCAACATTTTCAACAGAACGCTGACTTTCTGGGTCAAAGATTCGGATTCCATCAATCTCATCTCCGAAAAATTCAATCCGATAGGGTTGGAGTTGGTCGATCTCAAAGATATCTAAAATATCTCCTCGTAGACTAAACTCTCCCTGTTGCAAAACTTGGCTCACCTTTTGGTAGCCAATCTTCTGTAATGTTTCACTCAGAGTAGTTAAGTCTATTTCTTGACCGACCTTCAATTGAAAAATGCTAGATGCAAAAACTTTAGGAGAAGGTAATAGTAGTTTTATACCACTCACATTGGTCACAAGGATGCCTTGACGATCCTCTTGACATAAAAAGTTCAAAGCCTCTAATCGTGAAAATTGCCTTTCTTGTGAAGCAAAAACAAATTCTGCTAAAGGGTTATCATCTCCCAAAAATGTATGGACTTTCTCTTCTCCAAGTAAAGCAATAAAATCACTAGCCAATCGTTCTGCTTCGTTATAACTGGAAGTAATGAGGACTGCTTTTTCAATAGAATCAAAGGCTGAAGCCATTACAATAGCCTTTGTGGTCGCAGACAATCCTAAGATCAATTCCCTATTATTTTTTTGCAAACCTTGTTGCCAGGATAGAAAGTTGGAGTTTTGACTCACTAAATCAATTACATTCATCTACTTACCCGTTGTATTTCTGCATGCTTCTTTCAAAATTTTCTTCTACCAAGTAATCGTTAACCGCTTCTTCTACTCGATCAATTGTTTGTAGAATAGTGATGTAATCGTCTTTATCAAATTTTCCTAAGACATGATGAACAACTGACATGCCCTGCTTAGGTCTTCCAATTCCAATCTTAATTCGATAAAAAGTCTGAGTTCCAATATGATTAATAATCGATTTGATTCCGTTATGACCTCCAGCTGATCCTTTAGCTCGAAGACGAATCTTGCCAACTTCCATATCTAAATCATCGTAAATAACCAAAAGATCTTCAATATCCAGACCATAATAAGTCAGAAGGGCATGGACTGCTTTTCCACTCTCATTCATGAAAGTGGTTGGCTTTACAAAATAGACCTTTTCGCCATTTAAAAATGTTGAGGCAATATCAGCTTGAAAAATTTTATCATGGGAGAAAGTAAGATTTAAAGACTTTGCCATTTGATCAACTAACATAAAGCCTACATTGTGTTTCGTTTCAAAATACTTATCACCTGGATTTCCCAATCCAACAATTAATTTCGTCATCTCTTTCCTTTCAAAACACTAAAAGGGTTGGAAATATTTTTTCCAACCTTTACATCTTTTTAACTCTCTTATACATTAAAACGGAATTCCATGATGTCGCCATCTTGAACGACATATTCTTTTCCTTCTTCTCGCAAGCGTCCTGCTTCTTTTACAGCCTTTTCAGAACCGTATTTGACCAAATCATCATAGGACATGGTCACGGCACGAATAAATCCTTTTTCAAAATCAGAGTGGATGATTCCAGCTGCTTGAGGGGCTTTCATGCCACGTTTGAAGGTCCAAGCACGCACTTCTTTTTCACCAGCTGTGAAATAAGTGCCAAGTCCCAACAAGTGATAAGCTGCACGCGTAAGTTTATCAACTCCAGACTCTGTTAGGCCAATCGCCTCTAAAAATTCTTGTTTATCTGCATCATCTAGCTCAGAAATTTCTTCCTCAGCACGCGCAGAGATCACCACGACTTCCGCGTTCTCTGTTGCCGCAAAGTCACGAATTTGCTTCACATACTCGATAGAATCTGGATCTGCAACAACATCTTCATCCACATTGGCTACATAAAGAACTGGTTTGGTAGTCAAAAGGAAAAGTCCCTTCACCACTTTTTGTTCTTCCTCAGTGAATTCAATGGTCCGAGCTGATTTACCATCTTCAAGAACTGGTTTGATTTTTTGTAGAACATTAAATTCCGCAACAGAATCCTTATCTTTTTGTGTACGAGCGATTTTTTCTACACGCGCATAGCGTTTATTGACAGACTCTAAGTCGGCTAAAATTAATTCTAAATTGATGGTATCAATATCTGCCAGTGGATCAACAAAGGCATCTTCACGACCTTGCTCCCGCATGACATTTTCATCATCAAAAGCACGTACCACATGAACAATGGCATCTACTTCACGGATATTGGCCAAGAATTTATTACCAAGTCCTTCCCCTTTAGAAGCTCCTTTCACAATCCCAGCAATATCTGTAAATTCAAAAGTAGTCGGAACTGTCTTCTTAGGAGTAATCATTTCCGTCAATTTTTGGAGGCGTTCATCTGGAACTTCTACCATCCCGACGTTTGGATCAATGGTTGCAAAGGGATAGTTTGCGGCCTCTGCTCCTGCTTTTGTAATTGCGTTAAATAGGGTTGATTTACCAACATTTGGTAAGCCAACGATACCTGCTGTTAATGCCATTTTTCTTTTTTCTCCGTTCAAATTTCAATCTCTTTTATTATAACATAATTCAAAAGACAAGTAATGAAAAATAAAATATTTCATGACCTTTGAAACTAGATTTTTTCATCAAACTGTAACGTTCTAAAAAGATAAAAATGATATACTATATTTAACAATGAACAAAGGAGTTTTTCAGATGAAAAAACAAATATGGAAATCTATTTTTCTTTCTTTAATCGCTATCTTTACGCTCTTTCTTCTTGGAGCTTGTGGACAACAATCTGTTCAAAAATCCTATCTTCAGGCAATCAACCAAGAAAAGAAAACAGATGTTCGTATTACACTAGAACATAAAGGTGATAAAGCGATCAGTAACCAAACCACCACTACTATTTATTACAAAGAGGCGGGAGTTACGAAAGATCAATTAAAGGAAATGATCGATAAATATGATGAAGAATACAAAGATGTCAAAGGATTCACACATTCTGCTGAATATAAAGATGATTATTTGGTTGAAAAAACAACACTAAATTATGAAAAGGCAGACTTAGATCAGCTAATTGAAAAGAAATTAGTAACGACACAAAAAGATAAAAAAGTCGACTATATCAGCTTCAAATCAACTTTTGATATGATGAAACAGGGTGGTTTCAAAGAAGTTAAAAATGGAAAATTTGAAGAATTAAAATAATCGAAAAGGTTCGGTCACATAAGTGACTGAACCTTTTATAGTACTTTCTTCATTTTCTGTTCAAAATCATGGCGACTCATCATGACCACATGATCACAATTGCTACACTTGATTTTTATGTCTGCACCAAGTCGCGTAATTTCCCAACGATTTGCCTTCTTGCCTGTTTCTTTAATCACACAAGCGTGAGGCTTTTTCATTTCTACAAAATCACCTAACGTATACATGATTCACCTTTGTTAATTTGTGCGAACTGGCGTAATCAATTGAATGAACCCTTGTTCATTTCCTTCTGGAACCAATGTAAACGGTCTAACAGAAGAAATAAAACGAATAACAACTTGTTCACTGTCAATAGCTTTGAGCGCTTCAATCAAATAAGTTGGATTAAAGCTAATAGACAAATCCTCTCCTGAAACGGCGCTCGTATCGATCTCTTCATTTACTCGCCCAACTTCTGGTGAATGAACGTGGGAAGAAACCACTCCATTTTTGAACTCTAATTTAACCGTTCCGTTTTGAGTCGCATTTGAAAGAAGACGAGCACGCTCCATTGCAAATCGAAGGTTAGCCACATTGAAGGTTGCCTCTGTATTGAATTCTGTTGGAATGAGACGGTCTGTATCAGGATAATTTCCTTCTAGCAAACGGGTATAGAAACTAATGTGTTCACTTCTAAAGAGAATTTGATTGTTAGCAAAGAAAACCTCAACTGTTTCAATATCATCAGAAAAAACAGAGGTGAATTCACGAAGAGAGCGACTTGGGATGACAACATCAAAGTTGTCTCCATTTTTCTCCAGTGTAATCACTTTTTGACTCATACGGTGAGAGTCTGTTGCTACTGTTTTTAGCTCTTTATTATCCGATAAAACAAAGTGAACACCTGTCAAAATTGGACGACTTTCTTGTACACTTGCTGCAAATGCTGTTTCATTAATCAATTGTTTTAATAATTTTGTTTCCAAAACTAATGGATTACTTGCAGCAATTTCTTGGATACGTGGATATTGATCTGCATCTTTTCCTTTAAGTGTAATTTCTGATTTACCACTTGTTAAGAGAACTTGTTTTTGTTCAATCTCTTTAAAATCTAAAGTAACATCTGGTAAACTTGAAACCACATTAATAAAGAAAGTTGCTTCCAATAAAATAGAACCTGGAGAAGTCACTAATAAACCTGCATTTTCATCTTTAATAGAAATAAAGTTTTCAATTGAAATTTGGCCATTCGATCCAGATAAGGCAACTCCTTCTGGAGTTACATCTATTTTAATTGTTGAGAGGATTGGAATAGCATTTTTTGAACTGATAGCTCTTTTTGTAGTATTTAGTGCTTGTAAAAATAAAGTTTTGTTAATAGAGAAATTTATCATGGTCATTCCTTTTATTTATTTTATGATTAGTAAGTTAATAGTAATAGTAGGTTGTGTGAAAGTTGTGGAAAACTCTCAGAATCCTATCTACGACTTGAAAAGTTACTTGTTTAAAAATTGTGCATAACCCCTAGAAGTTTATAGAAAGTTATCCACAGATTAATTTAATTTTTTCTTGATGCTTTGAATTTCGAGTCGAAGATTATCATCTGTATCGACCATACTTTTAATTTTTTCATAGGCATGAATGACAGTCGTGTGGTCTTTCCCACCGAATTCTTTTCCGATTCGAGGAAGTGAGTTGTCCGTCATCTCTCTTGAAAGATACATAGCCACTTGTCGTGCTAGGACAATATTCTGAACTCTTCGAGAACCTTTGATTTCTTTTACACTGACTCCATAGAAGGCTCCAACTGCTTCCTGAATTTTTTCAATAGGGATGACAAGCGTCTTGCTATTATCATTTTTACGAGCTCGAATAGCTTCAGCTGCAACATCGATCGTAATTTCTTTTAGTTTCTTTACCTTCGCCATTAAAGAAATATCATTTAAGGCTCCCTCTAAGTCTCGGACATTTGAATCAAACTGACCTGCTAGATATTCTAGTGTGTCATTAGGAAAAATATAGTCTAGATCTTCAATTTTATTCCGTAAGATGGCAATCCGAGTTTCAAAATCAGGTGGTGTTATATTTTGCGTTAGTCCCCATTTGAAACGAGTAACCAGCCGCTCTTCAAGACTATCTAAATGATCCGGACTTCGATCGCTTGTTAGAACAATCTGTTTGTTGTCGCTATGGAGGGCATTAAAGGTATTAAAGAATTCCTCTTGAGTCGTGACTTTTTTCCCACCAAGTGACTGGATATCATCAATCAGTAAGAGATCAAGACTTCGATAGGTATTCTTGAACGTCTTCATTTCTCCTAATCGAAGGTGTTCTAAAAATTCATTAATAAAGGTTTCTGCTGGGACATACTTAACCCGTGCATTTGGAATATTTTCTAGGATTTGATTTCCAATTGCGTTCAATAGGTGAGTCTTTCCAAGTCCTGGTCCACCATAGATAAAGAGAGGGTTGTATGTTGTTGCAAGATTTTCAGAAACTGCAAGCGCTGCTGCTTTCGCCCAAATATTTCCATCCCCTTGCACAAAATTATCAAAGGTGTACTTTGATTTCAGACCTGTATCAATTTTAGGCAACGGTTCGTTTGTTAAGCTACCTGAAGATAATCTCCTATTCTCACTGCTATGACTACTAGGAATTTCTTCGGTATCTTCAAAAACGAAATGGAACTTCAAATCTGTATTGTAGACTTCAAAGCTGGCTGTGATCAAAGCATTTTTTAGATTTGTTTCCCAAAATAATTCTTTATAATTCCCATCAAGATAAATGGTAGCCGTTTCCCCATCGATTTTGACTAATTTTGAATCGGCGACAAAAAAATCATAGGCACTATCTTTTAGTTGTAATTGGGCTAATTCTAAAAAACGAGACCAAAATTGCTCTTCTTGTGACACTATCAGACTTCCCTCCTTTTCTTGAATTGTATCAAATCATACGTACTCTTATTCTACCACAAACAAAAATAGTTTTCCACAGGCTAAATTTCATGAAATTAAATTATAGTTTTAAACTTTTCCACAAGTTGTGGATTTAAATTCACATTGTTTTTAAAAGTTATCCACAAAGTGGGGATAACTAGAGAATATCCTTATTTTTATTATATTTGCAAAAGATTATTATGGTGGAAAAACTTGTCAATACAAAAATAAAAATAACAGCCTTATTTTAGGCTGTTGATAATTCGTTGGTATTCATCGAGACTTGAAAAAGAAATTTGGATAGTTCCTTTATTTTGCGAAGAGGAGTGTATCGTCACTTCTGTTCCCAATATTTTTTTCAATCGTTGTTCCTCTTCTAGTAGGAAATTTTCTTTTACCTTTTTATTTTTCTGTTTTCTTTTTGAACTGATCTTGTTCTCTAATGTTCGAACATTTAAATGATCCTGTTTGATTCGCTCCAACCAAAAGCGCTGCTCCTCTTCATCAAGAGGAACGAGAACACGCGCGTGAGCCGAAGAAATATCATTTTGAATGACTGCCTCTTGAACAGAGGGAGCTAGATGTAACAAGCGAAGCATATTGCTGATATAGGGTCTAGATTTCCCCATAAATTGAGCGATTTGGTCGTGCTTATAGCCATGATCAACTAGCTTCTGGTAGGATATAGCTTCTTCGATTGGATTGAGATCTTCTCGTTGAAGATTTTCGATAATGGCTTGTCGCATCATTTCTTGATCCGTTAACTCTTTAATAATCGCAGGAACAAGCTCTAATCCAGCAATTTTTGAAGCTCTAAAACGTCTTTCACCTGCAAGCAATTCAAAACCAATTATTGGAGATTTTCTGACAATAATGGGTTGAATTAAGCCATTTTCTTTGATTGACTGAGCCAGTTCTTCTAATTTTTCTTGATCAAATACTTTTCTTGGTTGGAAAGGATTGGTTCGAATGTCCTTTACCGCTATTTTTTCTAATTTTTCCATCTTATGAATAGAATAACACACCTTTACAAATTCGTAAAGGTGTGTTTACAAGTATGTCAAGAAAGTGAAAGTTAATCGCTTAGATCTTCAGTTGATTTTGTCAACTTGATAGAAGTTGTTTGTTGTTTTCCATCACGATAGAATGTGACCTTGATTGTATCATTGATTTGGTGAGAATAGAGGGCAGATTGTAAATCTGCAGTTGACTCGATAGTTGTATCATCGATCTTTGTGATCACATCATAGCGTTGCAATTTATCTGAAGCCGGCATATTTTCAAGTGTTGAACGAACCAGTACTCCTCCAGAGATTTTTTCAGGAAGTTTTAATTGGCTTAAATCAGAAGTTGAAAGATTAGATAAATCCATCATTTGGATTCCAAGAGCTGGTCGAACCACTTTTCCTTTTTCTTCTAGTTGTTTGATAATATTGACAACATCATTTGCAGGAATTGCAAAACCCATTCCTTCTACTGAAGTTTGTCCGTTATTTGAAATTTTACTTGAGGTAATTCCGATGACTTGTCCCTGAATATTGATTAATGGACCTCCAGAATTCCCTGGGTTGATGGCAGCATCTGTTTGTAAGGCGCGTGTAGAGATATTTTGTCCATTATCGGCTTTCAATTTCACATTGCGACCTTGGCTAGAAATAATTCCTTGGGTAACAGAATTAGCATAATCAGTTCCAAGAGGGCTACCGATTGCAATCGCAGTCTCACCGACCGTTAATTGGTTTGAATCTCCGAATTCAGCTACTGCCGTTGCTTTATCCGCACTAATGCGAACTACTGCGATATCGGAATAGACATCTGATCCAACTACTTCTCCAGGGACTTTATTCCCATCTGCTAAGAGAATATCTACTTTTTTTGCACCATTGATCACATGGGTATTGGTAACAAGGTAAGCATATTTTCCTTCTTTTTTATAAATGACGCCAGAACCTTCACTAGAAATTTGTGAGTCTGAATTGTCTTCTTTTTCAAACAATCCTTGATTCGAAGAATCAGAATAAGTGATCACAGAAACCACAGCATTTTTTACTTTATCGACGGCCTCACTAGTTGAGGTCGTATTTTTATAGGCTGTTTTAACAGTGGTTGAGTGGACTTGTTTACTTTCAGTATTGGAAGTAGAAGAATGGGTTGTTTGTAATATTAAAAAGGTTCCAAGAATTCCACCTAGTAAACCCACAACAAAAATGAGGGCTATGTTCACAACTTTTTTCAGTAAATTAGATGAAGATTTCATATTTTCCTCCTAAGGCTATCAAATTGTCTAGAGTATAGACAAACTTTCTTAATTATAACTTAAATAATTAAAGTTATCCACAAATTGTGGATAACTTGTAACATTTAGTTTAGAAATAGCTTTAAAAAGGACTTTATAGAACAGCTTTCCTTTCTGTATCTGTGGATTATTTGTGGAATTAAAGAATTATGCTACAATAGGAGAATGAAAATAAAATTGATAACCGTTGGAAAATTAAAAGAAAAATACTTAAAAGATGGGATCGCGGAGTATATTAAAAGGCTTGCTCGATTTGCGAAAGTAGAACAGGTTGAGTTAGTTGATGAAAAAACTCCAGATCGTGCTAGTCAACTCGAAAATCAACAAATCCTTGAAAAAGAGGGAGAACGAATTCTCTCTAAAATTTCAGATAAAGAATATGTGATTGTACTGGCTATTGAAGGAAAACAATTTCCTTCAGAGAAATTTAGTCAAACGATCGACCAGATTATGACATCTGGTTATTCAAACCTTACTTTTGTTATTGGAGGCAGTCTTGGTCTGTCTCCTGAAGTGAAAAAAAGAGGAAATCTATTAATGAGCTTTGGTCAATTAACTCTTCCTCATCAGTTGATGAAATTAGTGTTGGTGGAACAAATCTATCGTGCTTTCATGATTCAACAAGGGAGTCCTTACCATAAATAACCTTGACGCTCCTTCCTTTTTCTGCTAAAATGAAGTAAGTTCGGTCTCATAGCTCAGCTGGATAGAGCATTCGCCTTCTAAGCGAACGGTCGCAGGTTCGAATCCTGCTGGGATCAAATGAAGATGCAGTTTTTGTTGCATCTTTTCTTTTTTTGTAAAATGTATAAATTTTCATTATCTATTAATTTTTGTATACTTCACTATAGATAAATAGTAATGGAATGATTTATTAGGAATATTTTAAAAAAGAACTAACAATCCCTATATAGTGCAAAGTGTAGATTATATAAATTTTGTAAAATAGTTTTCATTCATGTAACAAAAACATTACAATTTTACCGTTTCCCTTTAATTTTAGGCTATTTTATATTATAATTTTTTGTATATAAAATTTTATTTTTTTATAATAATACTAGAGTATAATAAAATAGAAAAAAACAAAATGGGAGAGTTTGTGTGATTCAGTCATTAATCTTGTCTTTTCTCTTGGGAGGGATCATTGTTCTGACGTTTGCATTAGTGGACGAAAAAATCTATCAGGAACATCAATTTGCATTTATCTTTCTGCTGAGCACCTTTGTTCTTCTTTTTGAAAGTCTCTTAGTATTTTTAGATGTGACTCTATTTTCAAACATTCGACTCTCTGATTTAAATATGCTCTTATGGCCGGTTTATTTATATCCTTATTATCATTTTGCCAATCGGACGAATCGCTTGTGCGCCATTTTTTATTCTTTTTTTACTTATTTATCGGTTGAAGGAACAGCAACTTTTCTGACGATAATTGTCTCTTCAGTGTTGGGGGATGCTTTTGTAGCAGCTCACTCGATTGTTTACAATATGTGCATTCGTTTGGTTTCTTTAGTGATCATCTTGAAGTTAATTGACTTATTTGAATTTGATTTCACTCCTTTTTATGAGAAAGAATTTGAAAAATATTTAAAGAGACTCATCTGCGTCTATTTCGCCATATTTGTAGTGATTAATTTTGCTTTATGGATTAGTGAGCAAGCGCAATATAAAAATTTTGGGAGTATGTTGGCAACGATTTGTTTTTTCTCTTTTGTAGTCAGCTTATTTCATATGAAAATCGAGCGAGATCAGTATCGTAAAAATTTAGAACTGGAGTATAAAGAATTTTCTGAGCAACAAATGAGTCGGTATATGGCTGAAATTCAAAGCCTCTATTCTATTGTTAGGGGATTTCGTCACGATTTGGGAAATTTGGTGATTTCTATGTCATTAGCTATTAAGGAAGAAAATATTCCAGAAATACAGAGAATCCATAGAGAAGTATTGGAAAAAGGTTATAAAGAGATAAACACAGAAGAATTATCAGGATTCAACTTGGTCAATATCAAAGATTCTGCTTTACGAAGTATTTTGATTCGAGGCTGGTTGGATGCAAGAGATGCTGGGGTAGAAATGACCTTTGAAACAAGTGAACCAATTGAGCAACTACCAGTTGATTTATTAGATATCGTAAGAATTGTTGGAATTCTGGTGACAAATGCTTTGGAAGCTTCAAAAGAAGCGGAAGAAAAGAAAGTTCATGTTGCTATTTTTTCTATTTCAAAAATTGTTTACTTAGTGATTCATAATACAACAAATGAAATCACTTTTGATATCAAGAAAATATATGAAGAAGGCTATTCGACAAAAGGAGAAAATAGAGGACTAGGATTAAATAATGTGAGAAAAATCTTAGCAAATTATGGAACGATGTTTTTAGAAACAGAATTGCAAGAAAATCGTTTTTTACAAGTTTTGAAGATTGGAGGATATGAACAAGAATGAAGATTTTTTTATTAGAAGACGAGCTCTCTCAACAGATACGGGTAGAAAAACACATTGCAGAAATTGCTAAGGAATTAGAAATTAAACTTGATGTGATTTCTACTGGTAAAATTACGGAATTTGAAAATTATATTCAGCATTCGGATATCCACCAATTATATTTTCTAGATATTCATATCCAAGATAATGAGTACTGTGGGCTAGAAATTGCTCAAAAAATACGAGAAGCAAATCCTTATGCTATTATTGTTTTTATTACTACAAAATCAGAATTCGCTTCGATTACCTATCGTTATAAAGTATCTGCCTTGGATTTTATTGATAAAAATTTGAATGAAGATTTATTTAGATTAAAAATCAAGGAGTGTATTGAGTACCTAACAACTATTCAAATTGGAAATGATGATTTGACAGATTATTTTGAGTATGACTTTAAGGATAAAAAGATAAAAATTCCATTTAAAGATATTCTTTATATTGAAACTGTTGGTTCTGCTTATAAATTAAACTTAGTTGGGAAAAATTTTCAAAAAGAAATTGCAGGAAGTTTATCAGATGTCTTGGAGAAAGATGTGGAGGAGAGATATTTCAGTCCCCATCAATCTTATATCGTGAATAGAAGTATGATCGTTGGAATGGATAAGAAAAGGAAACAGTTGTTGTTGAAAGAAGGGTATTCTTGTCCAATCTCAAGAAGCAATATCAAACGTGTCAAAAAATTAATCGAAGAGCAAAATTTAGAATTTAGTGCTTGACAATTAGTTAAATTCTGATATAATGGGATATGTTCTGTTAATGAATATATGGTCCGTTGGTCAAGGGGTTAAGACACCGCCTTTTCACGGCGGTAACACGGGTTCGAATCCCGTACGGACTATATCTCATTCCGCCATAGCTCAGTTGGTAGTAGCGCATGACTGTTAATCATGATGTCGTAGGTTCGAGTCCTACTGGCGGAGCTAGTATAGCACCCATTTGGGTGTTTTTTTGTTTTGAAAAAGGCTAGGATAATTGCTATCCTAGCCTTCTATTTATAAGAACGATAGTCATATTCCTTAGCTTTTTCGTCTTTTTATCTGTCTCCATTCGTAGAGGAAAAAGAGAACGATTCCAACGAAAAAGGCAATGAGTCCTTCAACGAAGCCTTGAGGTACAAATGTTAAAGTGACTATTCCAGATCCTTTTGGAACACGAACTCCCATTAATCCTTTCTGGATGCGATGAATGTGGATAGGTTTCCCATTTTGTTTAGCTGACCAGCCTTTATCATAAGGCAGTGTAAAAATCAGAGTAGTATCTCTATTTGCGTTATAAGCTGCCACCAATTTATTTTTCTTTTTGTGAATAGCAACTTCTTGCTGACGAATGGTGGTGATAGCTTGTATATATTGGTCAAGATTTAGAGCAAAAAATTCTGGTGTATCAAAGGAAACCGTCGAATTTTCTGGGAAACTCATACGAATAGTAACTGTTTCCTCTGTGTCAAAATGGCCAATCGAAAAGAATGGAAAGGCATTATCAATGGTATAGCGTTGGGTCTGTCCATTGTAGCTGATTTCAATATCTTTCCGATCATCGTTTGAAAATTGTAAATTTGGAACATTGACATATAGTTGGCTATGGGCAGGAACCGTTACTTCATATTGAATACTTGCGTAGGATAGATGACTATCTTCTTCAATTTTTGCAGTTTGCAACGAAGATGTAGTATTTTGTGAAGTAGGCGAGAGGATATTTAATTTCTTATAAAATTTATATTTTTCATCTGTGATTTGATGGATGAATCGTGTCTGATTATCCAGTGTCAAATTCGTAAAGGAAGTATTTTTGTAAGGTTTTGCTGACAAAAAGGCGATTGGTAAGGCATATTCGTTTTCTGAAAGTGAGACTCCATTTTTGGTTGCAATCTCTTTAAATCCAAATTTTTGAACAGGTTGTTGGCTTAAATTATAGCGAACACCAAATAGACTATCCATTAAAATAGAATTGTTTTGGTATCGAAGATTGAGGTTGGTTCCTTCAGATTTAAATCCAAGTTTGTCCAATGTCGAGCTAGCATCCGTATTTCGTACAGATGAAAATTGAGAAATTCCATTATAACCATACTTCATGCTATCATTGCCAGTTTGTGGCTGTAGAATCTCAGTCCGATAATTAGAGTCTGTCTTCTCTCTTACTAAGGATTGGATGGCTTTTAAGTCTCGTTCGTAGGATGAGCGAGAAGCGAAGACCCATTCATTCGCAATTCCTTCCATTTGATAATAACTATTCACCGATAATTCAAAGATGGAGAAAAACAGGATCGAAAGATAGAAAAGTCTAGGCGGTATCTTTTTTAGGATAAATCCTAAACAGACCAAATAGAAAGCAATTAAAAATTCAAAAGTAACAATGAAATTGACTGCATCTAAAAATTTATAGTGACTACTGTAAAGGACAGTTGCTCCAAATCCTAGAATAAGGAGGAAATTAGCAAGACTAAAACGAATCCAAGTGATCTCCTCTATTCGATTTAGTACTTCTCCTGCCATCAGAATAATCGTCAAAGAAAAGATCCAAGAGTATCGATGAAGAAACATATTTGGCGCGTGCATACCTTGCCAAAGGAGATCTAATAATTGAAAACGAAAACTCAAAATAAGAATGGTCAAGAGTATAAAGTAAGAAAGTTTCACGTGAAACTTGATCGACTTTACAAAGAAAAAGGTGATCGCTAATAGAAGTGGAAATAATCCCACGTAGATCATTGGAATTGATCCATATTTAGTAGTGTCAAAACTTCCAATGAAATTTTTTGCAAATACGTCAAGATACCAACTTTTTTCTGTAAAGATACTGTCAACCTTTGAAAAACTTTCTCCATGAGTGCGTAAATCTAAGAAGGTTGGATATAACATAACAAGGCTTGTTATAACTGATAAAAGAGATACAATCACAAAATGAAAGAATCGTTTTCCAATTCCTTTGATGTCCCATGACAGTTGTGTCAAGTACCATAAAATAAGAAAAATAGACATCATAAACCCAAAATAATAATTTTGGATAAACAAGCTGGTTAAGCTGATAAAGTAGAGAATCTCTCCCTCATTGTAAATGAGTTTTTTGAATCCATAGAGAATTAATGGTGCTAGGATAAAAACATCTAGCCAAGTTTTGATTTCAATTTGGCTGATAGCAAAGCTCATAAGAGCAAATGAGGTTGAAAGGGTAAGAACCAGGGATCTAGGAATTTTAGAAAACATTCCATGTAAACTAATATAAGTGCTTAACCCAATAGCTCCAAATTTAAGAAGAGTGATGAGGTAAACAGCATCCGGCATGGATTGTGCATTAAAGAAGTAGACAAGAGGAGAAAAGAAACTTCCTAGATAATAGCTACTGAGTGCATAGAAATTAATACCTAATCCACTTTGAAAACTGTAAAATAGGCTATCTGTCCCATGTAAAATATTTCGAAGTGTGGTATCAAAAATGACATACTGATGATAACCATCTCCTAATAAGGGGGATGTATCACTGTTCCAGTAGATTCCTTGTGAGAGGTAAATAAAGAACATCATGATAGCTGGAATCAGGAAAGAAGATACTATAAAAAGGGATGTTTTTAGCTTTGTTTTATTCATATATTTCTACTGAAAGAGCCTGAAATAATGATTTCAGGGCTCTTTATTTTTATGATTGACTCCAAAGTTCTTTCACTTTTGCTTGAACTTCTTCATTTTCAAGAAACTCATCATAGGTTTCATCAATACGATCGATTACGCCGTTTTTTGAAAGAACGATAATATGGTTGGCGAGTGTTTGAATGAATTCGTGGTCATGGCTAGCAAAGATAATCGATTCTTTAAAATTCTTCAATCCATCATTCAAACTTGAGATAGACTCCAAATCCAAGTGATTGGTTGGATCATCAAGTACAAGAACATTTGACTTGAGGAGCATCAATTTAGACAACATGACACGAACTTTTTCTCCCCCTGACAAGACGTTGACAGACTTGTTAACTTCGTCACCCGAAAAGAGCATACGCCCTAAGAAACCACGAAGGAAAGTATTGTCATCTTCTTCTTTACTTGCAAATTGACGAAGCCAATCAAGAATACTTTCACCACCTGCAAAATCCCGGCTGTTGTCTTTTGGTAGATAAGATCGACTAGTTGTAACTCCCCACTTGACAGTTCCTTCATACTCAATATCATCCATCAATGCACGGATCAAAGCGGTTGTTTGAATATCGTTCTGTCCAATAAGGGCAGTCTTGTCACCAGGTCGTAAGATAAAGCTGATATTGTCAAGGATGGTTTCTCCATCAATCTTGACAGAAAGATTTTCAACTGTCAAGAGATCGTTACCAATTTCTCGTTCTGCCTTAAAGTTGATAAATGGGTACTTCCGACTAGATGGAACAATTTCTTCAAGTTCAATCTTGTCAAGCATTTTTTTACGCGAAGTTGCTTGTTTTGATTTTGAAGCGTTGGCTGAGAAACGTGCGACAAACTCTTGCAATTGTTTAATTTTTTCTTCAGCTTTTGCGTTTCTATCTGCTTGTAATTTTGCTGCGAGTTCAGAAGATTCTTTCCAGAAATCATAGTTACCGACGTAAAGTTTAATTTTTCCAAAATCGAGATCCGCCATATGGGTGCAGACTTTGTTCAAAAAGTGGCGGTCATGGGACACAACGATAACCGTATTTTCAAAATCAATCAGAAAATCTTCTAACCAGGTAATGGATTGAATATCCAATCCATTGGTCGGCTCGTCCAAAAGAAGGACATCTGGTTTACCAAAAAGGGCTTTAGCTAGGAGAACTTTCACTTTATCCCCATTGGCTAACTCGCTCATAGTTTGATAATGAAGGTCTTCTGAAATATTTAGATTTTGAAGCAATTGAGATGCTTCACTTTCTGATTCCCATCCACCAAGTTCGGCAAATTCACCTTCCAGTTCAGCTGCACGGACACCATCTTCATCAGAGAAATCTTCTTTCATGTAGATAGCATCTTTTTCTTTCATAATGTTGTAGAGCTTTTCATTTCCCATAATGACAACATCGATGACCCGCTCGTCTTCGTAGTCAAAGTGATTTTGACGCAAAACAGACAAACGTTCATCAGGGCCAAGAGAAATATGACCAGTTGTTGGTTCAATATCTCCAGCTAAAATTTTTAAAAAGGTTGACTTTCCAGCACCGTTGGCACCGATGAGACCGTATGTATTTCCTTCTGTAAAGTTGATATTGACATCGTCAAACAATTTTCGATCACTAAAACGTAGTGAGACGTCTGATACTGTAAGCAATAATTTTCTCCTCTTTCTATAATGTCTTCATTTTACTAGAAAATAGGGGAAAATTCAACTTTTTTACTGTCAATTTGTTTTTACAAATGTGTAAATCAAGTTTACACTGTAGTAAAGTATTAATTCGGTGCAAACATAGAGGATAGACTAACATTTTCAACTAGAAAGTGCTATAATGATAGGGATAACGATTAAGGAGAAGAGTATGACAAAACCCATCATTCTGACAGGAGATAGACCGACAGGAAAACTCCATATCGGCCACTATGTTGGTTCTTTAAAAAATCGCGTCTTGTTGCAAAATAAAGACGAGTATAATATGTTTGTTTTCCTAGCAGACCAGCAAGCTTTGACAGATCATGCAAAAGATCCAAAAACGATTGTAGAATCTATTGGTAATGTTGCTTTGGATTATCTGGCAGCTGGACTAGATCCTGAAAAAGTTACGATTTTCATTCAAAGTCAGATTCCTGAATTAGCGGAATTGACCATGTATTACATGAATCTAGTATCTTTGGCGCGACTTGAAAGAAACCCAACTGTAAAAACCGAGATTTCTCAAAAAGGTTTTGGTGAGAGTATTCCAACAGGATTTTTGGTATACCCTATTTCACAAGCAGCCGATATCACAGCATTTAAAGCGAATTTTGTTCCAGTAGGAAATGATCAAAAGCCAATGATTGAGCAAACCCGTGAGATTGTGCGTTCCTTTAATCATGCTTACAACACAGATACTTTGGTGGAACCGGAAGGAATTTATCCTGAAAATGAAGCAGCAGGGCGCTTACCTGGTTTAGACGGAAATGCTAAGATGTCTAAATCGTTGAATAATGGCATTTACCTAGCTGATGATGCAGATACTTTAAAGAAAAAAGTGATGAGTATGTATACTGATCCTGATCATATTAAAGTAGAGGATCCAGGAAAAATCGAAGGCAATATGGTGTTTCATTACCTGGATGTATTTGGCCGTCCAGAAGATGCAGCTGAAATTGCAGAAATGAAAGAACATTATCAACGTGGTGGACTTGGTGATGTAAAGACCAAACGATATCTTTTAGAAATTTTAGATCGTGAATTAAGACCGATTCGTGAAAGACGCCTTGAGTTTGCAAAGGATATGGGTGAGGTCTACTCTATTCTTGAAAAAGGAAGTGAGCGCGCTCGAAATGTAGCAGCTCAAACACTGGATGAAGTAAAATCTGCGATGGGAATTACCTATTTTAAAAAATAAAACGACTTCATTAAAAGCGAACATTTCTTACTGTTCATTGATAATTTACCAATAAATGATTGACAAATTGCCATAGAATGGTATGATATTAACAATAAAAATTCGAGCCTTGCTCAAATAAAAAGAAAAGAGGATCCAGCTAATGTCTAATTGGGACACAAAGTTTTTAAAAAAAGGGTTTACATTCGATGACGTGCTTTTGATTCCAGCAGAAAGTCACGTATTGCCTAATGATGCAGATTTAAGTACACAATTAGCAAGTAATTTACGCTTGAATATCCCAATCATTACTGCTGCTATGGATACGGTGACTGAAAGTCAAATGGCAATTGCTATGGCACGTGCGGGTGGACTTGGTGTGATCCATAAAAACATGTCAATTGAGCAACAGGCAGATGAAGTACGCAAAGTAAAACGTTCTGAAAATGGGGTTATCATTGATCCGTTCTATTTGACTCCGTCTCATACAATTGCAGAAGCAGATGAGTTGATGGGACGATACCGAATCAGTGGTGTTCCTGTTGTTGAAACACTTGAAAATCGTAAATTAGTTGGTATCCTTACAAACCGGGATTTGCGTTTTATTTCTGATTACAATCAACCCATTTCAAATCATATGACGAGTGAAAATTTGGTGACTGCACCGGTTGGAACTGATTTGGAAACAGCTGAACACATTCTACAAGAGCACCGTATTGAAAAATTACCATTGGTAGATGAAAATGGTCGTCTTTCTGGCTTGATTACAATCAAAGATATTGAAAAAGTTATTGAGTTCCCAAATGCGGCTAAGGATGAATTTGGTCGTTTGCTTGTAGCTGGTGCCGTAGGGGTTACTTCAGATACTTTTGAACGTGCAGAAGCTCTTTTTGAAGCTGGTGCAGACGCAATTGTCATCGATACTGCTCATGGACATTCTGCGGGTGTTCTTCGTAAGATTGCAGAAATTCGTGCCCACTTCCCAGATCGTACCTTGATTGCAGGAAATATTGCAACCGCTGAAGGTGCTCGTGCATTATTTGATGCAGGGGTAGACGTAGTTAAGGTCGGAATTGGTCCAGGATCAATCTGTACAACTCGTGTTGTTGCAGGGGTTGGTGTTCCTCAAGTGACTGCTATTTATGACGCAGCCGCTGTAGCTCGTGAATATGGAAAAACGATCATTGCTGATGGTGGTATCAAGTATTCAGGAGATATTGTCAAAGCACTAGCAGCTGGTGGAAACGCGGTTATGCTTGGCTCAATGCTTGCAGGTACAGATGAAGCACCAGGTGAAACAGAAATCTTCCAAGGTCGTAAATTTAAAACATACCGTGGTATGGGATCTATTGCAGCAATGAAGAAAGGTTCTAGCGACCGTTACTTCCAAGGATCTGTCAATGAAGCCAATAAATTGGTCCCTGAAGGAATTGAAGGACGCGTTGCTTATAAAGGTTCTGTAGCAGATATGGTCTTCCAAATGATCGGTGGTATCCGTTCAGGTATGGGTTATGTTGGTGCAGCAACCATTCAAGATTTACATGATCATGCACAATTTGTCGAAATGAGCGGTGCCGGATTGAAAGAAAGCCATCCTCATGATGTGCAAATTACAAACGAGGCTCCTAACTACTCGGCACAATAAATTTACACATTTGTAAACAAAAATAACAGCATCTTGACAGTATTGTCAAGATGCTGTTTTGATATGACCGGCTTGAACAGTGAAAATTTTCAACTCTTCAGGTAGTTCTTTTAAATGATCGAGAGTGGTCGTTGTAATAAATGTTTGAATATTATTAGAGATGGTTTCAAGTAGTTGAAGTTGACGATAATTGTCAAGTTCGCTCATGACATCGTCAAGTAGTAAAATCGGCTTTTCTCTTGTGATTTCTTCCATCAATTCGATTTCTGCTAATTTTAGAGAGAGAACAACACTTCGATGCTGGCCTTGACTACCAAAGGTAGCATTCATATTATTGATAAAAAATGCCAAATCATCCCTGTGAGGCCCAATGCTTGTTGTTTTCCTAAAAATATCCTTCTGACGGTTTTTTTCCAACATAGAGAGAAACTGCTCTTCTATATCATTTCCTTCTTCAGAAAAAACAGTTGACTGATATTGAATTGATAGGTCTTCTTTGTTGTCAGAAAGTCGAGTATGTTTTTCTTTTGCTTTAGCTTCTAATTTTTTAATAAACTCAAGCCGATGATGGATGACGCGACTTCCAAAACTAGCTAGTTGTGAATCTAAGACCTCCAAAAATGTAGCATCAATTTTTTCCGAATTTTTTAGATAACTATTTCTTTGTTTCAGTACATGGTTGTATTGAGATAAGTCAGATAAGTAGAGAGGTTTCATCTGACCTAATTCAATGTCAATAAACTTTCGACGCCCTGCAGGTGATCCTTTGATCAGTTGCAAATCTTCGGGTGCGAAAAGGACAACATTCATATGGCCAATATAGTTCGATAATTTGGCTTGTTTCAAATGATTTACCTTAGTTATCCAACCTTTTGGTGTCAAGGAAATTTCTAATGGAAGGGGACCAGTTTCTCTTTGCAATTGACCAGAAACTTTAAAATCGGTGGATTCAAAATAGATGAGATCTCTATCATTTCGTGTTCGATGACTTCTGGTTAAAGCTAGAAAATAAATTGATTCGAGAATATTGGTCTTTCCTTGAGCATTTTGACCTAGGAAAATATTTAATCCAGGATGAAACTCGACTTCTAGTTCTTGATAATTACGAAAATGTTGAATGGATAACTGTTTTAACCACATTACGAGATACCAGGAAAGCGAATTGCTTTTTCTTTTTTGTTAGTCTTTGTCGGTTGTTTCTTTTGTTGTTGATTGAGTTGCTTGACAAGTTTAGCAACACGTTCCTTTTCTTCCTTCTCTTTAAGATGTTCTTCTATTTCTTCTTGAGAAGGTTCAAGAATGGTGATAGTCATGCTCAGTTCAGGAATGTCAATTTGATCATTGACACGAAGTTTACGGCCTCTCCGTTGTTCTAATTCACCATTAACAAAGACTTCTTTTTCTTGAAGAAAAGCTTTGATTGCACCACCACTCTGTATAATACCGAGTTCTTTTAAGATTGCTTGTAATGTAATAAAGTCATCAAATAATTTGTAATTCATAGTTCACCTCTTTGCGTGTTATTATACCATATTTTTAGTTTTTCTAGGGTAGAGAATGTTGAGTGATTTGAGGAGCTTTTTCACAGTTTGAATTAGGATTTTAGTGTGATTTCGTGTTATAATGAAAGTTACTATTGAGTAGAACGAGGATGAAAATGGAATTAGTAAAGGGCGTGAATCTTCACTTTCTTCAATCAAAAAAATTTAAAACCAATAAAATTAAGGTCCGTTTTTCATCGCCATTAGATGAAAATACCGTGGCTGCGCGTGTTTTAGTAGCCTGTATGATGGAAACTGCAAATCAAAAATATCCAACTTCACAATTATTCCGTGAAAAATTAGCGAGTCTATACGGGGTAGAATTGTCAACCTCAGTCTCTAAGAGGGGACGTGTTCATTATGTTGATTTGAATATTTCCTTTGTGCGCGATGACTTTTTGAGCAAGAAAAATGTTCTTACTGATGAAGTTTTGGACATTATAGAAACTATCTTCTTTTCACCTTTGGTAGTAGAAGATCACTTTGACAGTGATACATTTGACGTTGAAAAGAAAAATACGATTTCCGATTTGGAGTCAGAAATTGAAGAGCCTTATTATTATGCACATGGGCAATTGAATCAACTATTTTTTGAAGACGAAACAATCGGGATGTCAAGATTGGGGAAAGTTGATTTAGCGAGACAAGAGACAGCTCAAAGTTCTCTTGAACAGTTTCATCAGATGCTCCAATTAGATAACATTGACTTCTTTTTCATAGGCGATTTTAATGAGGTCGCTATTGTGGATCGAGTGAACCAGTTTGAATTCAAGCCACGTGATAACAATTTGTCTGTCAACTATCAACAACCTTTTACAAATGTTGTTAGAGAAAAGTTAGAGCAAAAACAAAACCAACAATCTATTTTAGAATTAGGTTATCATTTTTCTACCCAGTATGGAGAATCTCTCCATATCCCCCTAGTTGTATTAAATGGGATGCTGGGAGCTTTCTCGCATTCGAGACTTTTTCAAATAATTCGTGAGAAAGAAGGACTTGCTTATACCATCTCTAGCCATTTTGATATTTTTACAGGCTTTATGAGAGTTTTTGCAGGCATTGATAAGGAATCTCGTACGAAAGTAATGACCTTGATTATGAGACAGTTGAATGATTTAAAACGAGGCAAGTTTACAGAGTCAGAGCTTCAATTGACAAAAGAAATGTTGGTGAATACGACCTTATTAGCACAGGATCGGCAAAATACCTTGATTGAAAGGGAATATCTGAAAACGATCCTAGGAACGAAAGTCCTTTCTTTAGAAGAGTGGTTAGAATCCATCGATAAGGTTAGTAGAGAAGAAATTATTGAAGTGGCAAAAACAATTAATTTACAGTCTGTTTATTTTATGGAAGGAAAGTAGTGTAAAGATTGAAAATTAAAGAAAAATATTATGAATCAGTTGGTGAGCAAGTTTACTTTACACGCTTGTCAAATGGGTTGACTATTCATTTAATTCCCAAAGAAGATTATTATGAAACCTATGGAATAATCACAACTAAGTTTGGCTCAGTGGATACACGAATTCTAGTGAATGGTCATGAAAGGCAATATCCTGCAGGAATTGCTCATTTTCTAGAACACAAAGTATTTGAAGATGAAAATGGTCAAGATTATTTAAAAAAATTCGTTCATTTAGGATCGGAAAGTAATGCCTTTACAAGCTTTACAAAGACAAGTTATCTTTTCTCAACAACTTCAAAGGTCCCTGAAAATATTCAATTGTTATTGGAGATGGTTTCAAAGGTTTCCTTTACAGAAAAATCTGTATCTAAGGAAAGAGAAATCATTCAACAAGAAATTGGAATGTACCAAGATAGTCCAGACTATCGATTATTTTTTGGTGCTTTAGAAAATTTATATCCTGGAACACCGTTAGCAGATGATATTGCTGGGACTAGGGAGTCTATTTCTGACATTACAATAGATAATCTCCGTGAAAACTTTGATCTATTCTATCATCCCTCTCAAATGCACTTATTAGTGATCGGAAACTTTGATGTTGATGAAGTATTGCAAGTAGTAAAGAAATATGATCTAGTTCCTCCTCATCCATCTGTGGAGTTAGAACGTTTTCCTGTAGAAAAAAATGAAGTAAAATTGAATCAATCTTGTAGAATGGAAGTTGCTACTCCTAAGTTGGCAATTGGAATTCGAGGAAATGATATCATTAAGGAAGAGGAAAAATTTCGTTATAAATTGATGTTGAAATTACTATTTTCGATGATGTTTGGTTGGACTTCGCAACGGTTTCAAAGTTTATATGAAGCTGGGAAAATTGACAACTCATTGACACTTGAAGTCGAGGTTGAGGAATTATTTCATTTCGTTATTTTGACAATGGATACTCAAGAACCGGTGTCCTTATCTCATCAATTTAGGTCAGCGATCAAACAATTTGAGAAGGATCCAGATGTGAATCAAGAACATTTGGATACGATTAAAAGCGAAATGTTTGGTGATTTCTTACAAGGTTTAAATTCGCTTCAGTATAGTGCCACTCAGTTTGAATATTTTTCAGACGGTAGCACTTCTTATGATCTTCCAAAGATTTTACAAGGTATTAGTTTACAAGATATCATCAAATTAGGGCGTCAGTTCATCGACCAGGCTGAGATGGTTGATTATATGATTTTTCAAAAGTAGTAAACAATGTATCAAGAAGGGAAAACATGAAGAAGAGAACGATTGGTCAAGTGTTAAAACTGTCAAGAGTAAATTTACACTTAAGTTTACAGGATGTGTCAAATAAGACAGCCATTGAAATTCCTTATATAGAAGCGTTGGAAAACGATGAGTTTGATCTATTACCGAGTCCCTTTTACGCTCAGATCTATCTTAAAAAGTTAGCATGGGCTTTGGGATTAGATGAGTCCATCCTATTGACAGCTTTTCGTGAAGGAAAAGAATTGTTATTTGATGAAGAAATACTTGTAGATGACGAAGAGCTTCATTCAAGAAAATTAAGACAGAAAGCGAGCTGGTTACCAATCCTGTATTATCTACTAGTGAGTTTTGCCATCCTTGGCTTTGTGATTTATATCGTATATTTTTATGAGTTTACAGCATCTGTAAAATAGATGTAAAGATAGTTTATTTTTTGGAGGAAGTATGAAAAAAGAAAATATTCCTAATGCATTGACATTAATTCGGGTTGTGATGATTCCTATTTTTATTGCCATTTTAAGTTTAAGTCACTCTTACTTAGGACATATTGTAGCGGCAGTTATTTTTGCAATTGCTAGTATTACAGATTATTTAGATGGCTTTCTTGCACGAAAATGGAATGTAGTTAGTAATTTTGGTAAATTTGCCGATCCAATGGCAGATAAATTATTGGTTATGTCAGCCTTTATCATGATGATTGAATTAAAAATGGTTCCTGCTTGGATTGCAGCTGTTATCATTTGTCGTGAGTTAGCTGTTACTGGTTTGCGTCTTCTTCTTGTTGAGACAGGTGGTACAGTTCTTGCTGCAGCCATGCCAGGAAAAATCAAAACCTTTAGCCAAATGTTTGCCATTATCTTTTTGCTTTGCCATTGGACTCTTCCAGGGCAAGTGTTGCTTTATATTGCATTGATTTTCACAATTTATTCTGGTTACGACTACTTTAAGGGAAGTAGCTATCTCTTTAAAGACACATTTAAATAAATGAAACAGATGATTGAGCTAAAAAATGTATCCTTTCGATACGATAAAACAGTAGAAGAGTATCAAATTGACACGGTTTCGTTTCACGTGAAACAAGGAGAGTGGCTTTCAATTGTTGGACACAATGGTAGTGGGAAATCTACAGTTGTACGCCTGATTGATGGTCTTTTGGAAGCTGAGTCTGGTGAGATTTACGTTGATGGAAAACAACTGACTCGTGAAACCATATGGGAAATCCGTAGTAAAATTGGGATTGTATTTCAGAACCCTGACAACCAATTTGTTGGTGCGACAGTAGAAGATGATGTTGCCTTTGGTTTAGAAAATCAAGGAATTCCACGGGAAGAAATGCTTCAACGTGTGGAGAAGGCTATTGAGCAAGTCGGTATGCTGGAGTTTAAAGATCGCGAACCATCTCGTTTGTCAGGTGGTCAAAAGCAACGAGTGGCCATAGCAGGTATTATCGCCTTGAGACCAACTATTATTATCCTTGATGAAGCAACTAGTATGTTAGATCCAGAAGGCAGAGAGGATCTAATCGCGGTAATGAGAGAACTTCAGAAAAAATTTCAATTAACAATTATCTCCATTACCCATGATTTAACCGAAATTGCCTTAAGTGATCGAACACTCGTCTTTCAAAAAGGAAAACTAGAGTCTTCTATGACGCCGCGGGAATTGTTTTCAAGAAATGACCTTAATGAGATTGGACTAGATAAGCCTTTTAGTAAGCAGGTTCAAGAATCTCTCAGCTCGCATTTTCCGCTAAAACAGGATTATCTAACAGAAAGTGAGTTATTAGACCAACTATGGGAATTTCTTTAAAGAATGTCTATTATACTTATCAAGAGGGAAGTCCTTTTGAAGGGCAGGCGCTTTCTGATATTAGTTTGGAAATAAAAGATGGATCTTATACAGCCATCATCGGACATACTGGTAGTGGTAAGTCCACTTTGTTGCAATTACTAAATGGGTTACTGCGTCCGACTAAAGGAACGATTCAATTTGAAGATTTTGTTTTAGATAATCATTCTGAGCCAAAAGAAATGAAGTACTTGAGAAAAAAGGTTGGTTTGGTTTTTCAATTTCCAGAAAGTCAGCTGTTTGCAGAAACCGTTCTAGCTGATGTAGCCTTTGGACCACAAAATTTTGGGGTACCTAAGGACAAAGCGGAGGAAATAGCCAAAGAAAAATTAGCGATCGTTGGTTTAGATGAGTCTATCTATGATAAAAGTCCATTTGAACTATCTGGTGGACAGATGAGACGGGTTGCGATCGCGGGTATTTTAGCTATCGAACCAGAGATTTTAGTATTGGACGAGCCGACAGCAGGGCTAGATCCTGCTGGAAGAAAGGAATTGATGGCGCTGTTTGAGACATTACATAAAAATGGGATGACCCTAGTTCTGGTAACTCATACGATGGATGATGTAGCAAATTTTGCTGATACCGTATTTGCTTTAGAAGCGGGAAAACTTGTTCTAAACGGATCCCCAAGGGAAGTGTTTCAACAGGTTGAGTATTTACAAAAACTTCAATTAGGAGTCCCACAAATTACGAATTTTGCTCTTCAATTGAAACGAAGAGGACTTCCTCTGGACAGACTACCAATCAAAATTGAGGAACTAAAGGAGCTGTTACTTCATGAATAATATGATTTTAGGAAGGTATATTCCTGGAAACTCCATTATCCACCAACTAGATCCTCGTGGGAAGTTGCTCTCAATGTTTTTATTCATATTTCTTCTGTTTTGGGCAAATAATCTCCAGACAAATGTTCTTCTCTTTGCTTTTATTTTTGTTTTAATGTATCTAACGAGGATTTCGGTTAGTTTTTATATTAAAGGCTTAAAATCAATGATTTTTATCATTGCTTTTACAACTATTTTTCAATTATTTGCGACCTCTCAAGGAACTATTTTGTATCAATGGTGGTTTTTTAAATTAACCGACCAAGGATTGATGCAAGCCGCCATCATATTTTGTAGATTTATTTTAATCATTTTTTATTCGACGATTTTAACAGTGACGACGACACCATTGAGTTTAGCAGATGCTGTTGAAAAGATCCTTACACCACTAAAAATTATTAAGGTTCCGGCCCATGAGATTGGCTTAATGCTATCTATGAGTTTGCGCTTTGTTCCAACCTTAGTAGATGATACGAATCGAATCATGAATGCGCAAAGGGCGCGTGGTGTTGATTTTGGTGAGGGAAATCTATTAAAAAGGATCCGTTCCTTTATTCCGATTCTCATTCCTCTATTTGCTTCTAGTTTTAAACGCGCAGATGCATTAGCAATTGCGATGGAAGCGAGAGGGTACAAAGGCGGTGAGGGACGAACACGCTATCGGACTCTGCAGTGGGGAGTAAAAGATACCCTGGCATTGCTCGTTATTCTGTGTCTCATGTTGATAGTTTTTTATCTAAAAAATGGATAGAGCTAGTTGTATTGGTTCAAAAATAAGGTAAAAGCGCTATACAAAGCGCTTTTTACATTAAATTCACATATTCTTGTAACATTTGTAATGTATTCTACAATAAACTGTAACATTTTGTGTGTATGATAGAATTATGTTCGAAAGGAGAATAGAATTCATGAACAGTAAAAAGTTCCAATGGACAGTCACTTCCCTACTTTCAGCAGCATCACTTTTCATTTCTGGTATTGCTACAGTGAATGCTGAAACTTACGAAGTGAAGTCTGGAGATACTCTATCAAAAATTGCACTAGAAAATAACACTTCAGTAGAAAATATTATTGCATCTAACAATTTGACCAATGAAGATTTGATCTATGCAGGACAAATTATTGAGTTAGGTGAGCGTTCAAAATCTATGATTGATAAAGTTGCTCCACAAGAGCAAGCAAAAACTGCTGAAAGTGCACCTACAGCAACTGCAACAGCACAAGCTGCTCAAAAACAAACAACTTATGCAGCAAATGCTGCAGTGACTTCTGCACAATCAACAAATGGTGGAATTGTTCTATCAAATGGGAATACTGCTGGGGAACAAGGAGCTTATGCGGCTGCTCGTATGGCTGAAATGACTGGCGTACCTGCTTCTACTTGGGAAGCAATCATTGCCCGTGAATCAAATGGTCAAGTAAATGCAGCAAATGCTTCTGGTGCCAGTGGTTTGTTCCAAACAATGCCAGGTTGGGGTTCAACTGCAACAGTTGATGATCAAATCCAGGCTGCATACAATGCATATAGCTCACAAGGTTTATCAGCTTGGGGTTATTAAAAAATAGGTTTACAATTTGTAAACCTATTTTTTTAATGTCTCAAGAATGTCAAGTGGAGAGTGACAAATAAAATCTGGTGAATAAAGAAGTAGCTCATCAAGATCTCCAAATCCCCAAGTGACGGCCATGGTTTTTATGCCAACTGTTTGACCTCCAATAAGGTCAAATTTTGTGTCTCCAATAATCACTGTTTCCTCTTTTGGAAGGTCATTGATTGACAAGGCGTATCGAATGACATCGGCTTTGTGGATACGATCTGAATTTGATCCATAAATTCCTTTAAAGTATTTAGCGATACCTAAATCTTGACACATCTGTAAAGCAACTGGTTCATGTTTTGAAGTAGTTACATAAAGAGGAATGTTTTCGTCTTGTAATGTTTTCAAAGCTTCTAGTATCTGAGGAAACAGAGTTGATTTGTATTGACCTTTTTCATGATAATACTGGCGATAGATAGTTACGGCTTGATCTACCAAAGCTTCAGGAAGGGTAGCTTCAAAACTAGAAATCAAAGGTGGTCCCATAAAACTACGGATGGTTTTGAGATCGGGTTGAGGAACCTTCAAAGTATCGAATGTATGTTGAAAGCTCTCTGTAATTCCCTTGGAACTGTCAACTAATGTTCCGTCTAAGTCAAAAAATAAGGCTTGCATATTATTCCCCAAATATCTCTTTTTGTAATCTACGTCCGGTTGGTGTTGCTGCCAATCCTCCTTCAGCTGTTTCTCTAAAGGCAGTTGGAAGACTGGAACCAACTTGGTACATGGCGTCAATAACTTCATCAACAGGTATTTTTGATTCAATGCCTGCTAAGGCCATATCAGCAGCAATGAAGGCATAGCTGGCACCCATTGCGTTTCGTTTGACACATGGGACTTCCACAAGCCCTGCTACTGGATCACAAATGAGCCCAAGCATGTTTTTGATGACAAAACAGACTGCTTGACTCGCTTGATAAGGAGTTCCTCCAGCAGCTAGTGTTAATGCAGCCGCGCTCATAGCTGAAGCAGAACCGACTTCTGCTTGACAACCACCTTCTGCACCTGAAATAGAAGCATTATTGGCGATCACTAAACCAAAAGCTCCAGCTGTCAGTAGAAAATCTAATTGTTGCTGACGGTTTAACCCTAATTTTTGAGTTGCTGCAGTGAGAACTGCAGGAAGACAGCCAGCAGATCCTGCAGTGGGTGTTGCACAGACCAATCCCATCTTAGCATTGTGTTCGTTGACAGCGATAGCATTCTTAGCTGCGGTTAAGACGGTCAAGTCAGATAAAGTTTTTCCTGATTTGATATAGCGATCTAATTTTGCGGCATCCCCACCGGTTAACCCACTACGAGAGTGATTTTCATTTAACCCTAACCTTACAGAATCAATCATCACTTCTAAATTCCGGGTCATTAATTGGAGGACTTCTTCGCGTTCACGACCAGTTAGTTCAAATTCAGTTGCAATCATTAACTCTGCGACGTTTCCTTCGTATTGCGTGCTTGCTTGTTCTACGAGGTCTACAATTGAATAAAACATACGAACTCCTTATTTGAAAAAGTTGACATTATGAAGATGAGGAATTTGACGGATATCTTCGATAGCTGCTTCACAACTCCTTGAGTCAACTTCTATAATCATAATCGCTTTTTCTCCAGCTTTTTCCCGCGTCACATTCATTTGTGCAATGTTAATATCATAGCGAGAAAGGGCTTCTGTCACATGAGCGATCATCCCAGGGACGTCTTGATGCACAATGATAATGGTTGGAGTATTCATATTTAGCGAGATGGCAAAGCCATTTAACTCAGTAACCTGTATATTCCCACCACCAATGGAGATTCCAGTGACAGAAATCGTTTTATGGTCATTTTTTACAGTAATGGTTGTTGTGTTGGGGTGAGGAGCATTGCTCTCTTTTTGAATAGACCAAACAATCCGAATGCCTCGTTCATGTGCAATTTTTAGACTATCTGGGATTCTAGGATCATCTGTGTCCATTCCTAAGATGCCCGCTACCAAGGCTAAATCTGTTCCATGACCACGATAGGTTTTGGCAAAGGAATTAAATAATTGGAACTCAACCTCTTTTGGCTGCTCTCCAAAGATAGAAGAAACAATTTTACCAATTCGAACTGCACCTGCAGTGTGACTACTGGATGGGCCAATCATCACAGGTCCAATAATATCAAAAACTGATTGGAATTTTAAAGAGTTCATGCTCTGCTCCTTTGTGATCAATTTACTTCATTATATCAGATATGGCTGATGATTTCTTCTATTTTTCCCGAAATATCTGAGAAATCTTAAGCAAGACTTAAAGCATTTATATTATATCTAAACTTTAGTCTTTCTAACATCTATCTGAAATATTTGACATATAATTTCAATAAATATGAAATATTTCTTGTGTAGTATAGAGGTATACCAATAAAGGAGTACATAATAATGAATAAAAAACAAATGATAAAACGTATTATTGGACTTAGTTTACTTGCAGGACTTTTCCTTCCAATTGCAGCGAATGCAGATACTTATACTGTAAAATCAGGTGATACTTTATCAGCTATTGCTAAAGAGAAGAACACAACGGTTGATGCGATTGCTAAGAAAAATAAGATTAGTAACGTGAACCTTATCTCAGTTGGTCAAGTTCTTGAGATTGAAGATGCAAATACAACGCAGAAAACTACGGAGCAAGCTACTACTAGTAAAACTGATACTACACAAGCAACAACTACTGTCTCTGCTTCAGATGGCTTGAGTGCGGAAGATGCAGCTGCTAAGGAATGGATTGCTCAAAAAGAGTCAAGTGGTAGTTATACAGCACAAAATGGCCAATATTATGGTCGTTACCAATTGACTATCACTTATTTGAATGGTGATTTATCACCTGCAAACCAAGAAAAAGTGGCCAATCAATATGTTGTCACCCGTTATGGATCATGGTCAGCAGCTAAAAATTTCTGGTTGGCGAATGGCTGGTATTAAATTCGTTTAAAAAGAGTTCTTGAATAGGACTCTTTTTTAATTTACAGACCTGTAAACCCATCGATCCTGATCAACAAAAAGAATAGTAAGATGCTTGTTTTCTACTATAAAGCGTGTTAAAATGGTAACTGCTCAAAACGACCTTCAATCGTTGAAGCAAACCACGACCTTCAATCGTGAGAAACGAAAAGATGGGAGAAATCTATGAGTGATAACTCGAAAACACGTGTTGTTGTTGGTATGAGTGGTGGTGTTGATTCATCTGTAACAGCTTTATTATTAAAGCAACAGGGTTACGATGTCATCGGCATCTTCATGAAAAACTGGGACGACACAGACGAAAATGGTGTCTGTACAGCTACAGAAGATTACAAAGATGTAGCAGCAGTTGCAGACCAGATTGGTATTCCTTACTATTCTGTCAACTTTGAGAAAGAATATTGGGATCGTGTCTTTGAATACTTTCTTGCAGAATACCGTGCAGGCCGGACACCAAATCCGGATGTCATGTGTAATAAGGAGATTAAATTTAAGGCCTTCTTAGATTATGCCATGACACTCGGTGCCGATTATGTAGCGACAGGGCACTATGCGCGCGTGGTGCGTGATGAAGATGGCATTGTCCATATGTTACGTGGCGTTGACAATGGGAAGGATCAAACTTATTTCTTAAGCCAACTGTCACAAGAACAACTTCAGAAAACCATGTTCCCATTGGGACATTTGGAAAAGCCTGAGGTTCGTCGTCTAGCTGAAGAAGCTGGATTAGCGACAGCTAAAAAGAAAGACTCAACTGGGATTTGCTTTATTGGAGAAAAGAATTTCAAAGAGTTTCTAGGAAACTACCTTCCTGCCCAACCAGGTCGAATGATGACCATCGATGGACGAGATATGGGCGAACATGCTGGTTTGATGTATTACACGATCGGTCAGCGGGGTGGTCTTGGAATTGGTGGCCAACAAGGTGGAGACAATGCTCCCTGGTTTGTAGTTGGTAAAGACCTGAGTCAAAACATTCTTTACGTTGGTCAAGGTTTCTATCATGAAGCACTGATGTCAACAAGTTTACAGGCTAGTCAAGTTCACTTTACACGAGATATGCCTGAAGAATTTACGTTAGAATGTACAGCTAAGTTTCGCTATCGTCAACCCGATTCCAAAGTGACTGTACACGTTAAAGGTGACAAGGCAGAAGTGATTTTCGCAGAACCTCAACGAGCCATTACGCCAGGACAAGCTGTTGTGTTTTACGATGGTGAAGAGTGTCTCGGTGGTGGTTTGATTGACAATGCTTATCGAGATGGTAAAGTTTGTCAATATATTTAGTATTTTCTAGGAGGAACGAGGATGTTTCAGTTCTTTAAGAAAAAAACAGATAAAAAAGAGAACGAAATGCCTCTCTCTGACTATAAGAAACAGTATTTGAGGGAGAAAACGACAGAGTCGATTGAAGCCTTGTTCAAGCAATTGAAGCGATCCAAAGTTTGGGTTCCCTTTAATGCTTCTTTAATGGATGGGAGTGACGAACAAGAAGGTGTTCGTCTAAAACCAGATATTCTACGAAAGGGAGACGACTACTTTTATCCTTGCTTCTTGACGGAACAGGATATTCCTAAAGATTATTACGATCGTTTTTCTTGGCTGCAAATACCTTTTACGGACTGTTTATTTACTGCAGAAAGGATAGGAAAGTTTCCAGTGAGAGGGATTGTTCTAGATGCATTCTCTGATCCAGTTGAGATTGAAAAAGGAGTTTTTGAAGCAATCCGTCAATCTTAGTATATTTAAATTGACAAATTTTCTCAATTTGCTACAATAATAAAAGCAATAGAAATGATGGTCAAAGCTCATGGATGTTGCAGGCCTTTTTGTCCTGCACTTCTCAGAGTTTTGACTATTTTTGTGTGATTTTGAAAGGAAGTAAAATGAGGCAACAGGATTTTCGGACGAAAATAGGTTCTACCGTTTTTGGTGTGAGAGCGACTGCTTTGATTGTAAAAGATAATCACTTGTTCGTCATAGAAGATGAGGACGGCTGTTATACAATCGGAGGTGCTATTCAGGTCAATGAAACTACAGAGGATGCGGTAGTTCGGGAAGTCAAAGAGGAACTTGGTGTTACATCTAAACCAGGTCTGTTAGCTTTCGTGGTTGAAAATCACTTTGAACAAGCTGGAATCCACTACCATAACATTGAATTTCATTATTTGGTAGACTTGCTGGAAGATGCACCTTTGGTCATGCAGGAAGATGCAAAGCAATTACCTTGCCGTTGGATTGCTTTAGATGATTTACACACTGTTGACCTGAAACCAGCCTTTTTAAAATCAGCCCTACCAGAATGGGACGGAAAATTACAACACATCCATCTTGAGAAATAGGAGAAAAAATGACTTATAATTTTATTGAAGAATACGATATCATTGTAATCGGTGCGGGGCATGCGGGGGTAGAAGCCTCCCTAGCTGCTAGCCGTATGGGTTGTAAGGTCTTACTTGCGACTATTAACATTGAAATGCTGGCTTTTATGCCTTGTAATCCCTCTATTGGTGGTTCTGCTAAGGGGATTGTCGTGCGTGAAGTCGATGCCCTCGGTGGAGAAATGGCGAAGAATATCGACAAGACCTACATCCAAATGAAAATGCTCAATACTGGTAAAGGTCCTGCGGTTCGTGCCCTTCGGGCTCAAGCAGACAAAGAACTTTACTCAAAAGAAATGCGGAAAACGGTTGAAAACCAAGAAAATTTAACTCTTCGCCAAACTATGATTGATGAGATTTTGGTGGAGAATGGTAAGGTTGTTGGTGTAAGGACTGCGACTCACCAAGAGTATGGGGCAAAGGCTGTTATTGTCACTACCGGGACAGCTTTACGCGGAGAAATTATCATTGGAGATCTCAAGTATTCGTCAGGACCTAATCATAGTCTAGCTTCTATCAATTTGGCCGATAATCTCAAACAGCTAGGATTAGAAATTGGACGTTTCAAAACAGGGACGCCACCTCGTGTAAAGGCGTCGTCAATTAATTATGACGAAACGGAAATTCAACCCGGAGATGAAGCTCCTAATCATTTTTCTTATACATCGCGTGATGAAGATTATGTAAAGGATCAGGTTCCTTGTTGGTTAACTTATACGAATGGGCATAGCCATGAGATTATCCAAAATAATTTACACCGGGCACCTATGTTTACAGGGGTTGTAAAGGGAGTAGGTCCTCGCTATTGTCCGTCCATTGAGGATAAAATTGTCCGTTTTGCTGACAAAGAGCGTCATCAACTATTCTTAGAACCTGAGGGACGAAACACAGAAGAAGTCTATGTTCAAGGGCTGTCAACGAGTTTACCGGAGGATGTTCAGCGGGATCTCGTCCATTCTATTAAGGGACTTGAGAAGGCAGAAATGATGCGAACGGGTTATGCGATTGAGTATGATATGGTTTTGCCTCATCAATTGCGCGCAACTTTGGAAACTAAGAAAATTTCAGGTCTCTTTACAGCTGGCCAAACCAATGGAACGTCTGGCTATGAGGAGGCTGCTGGTCAAGGGATTATTGCAGGGATCAATGCGGCTCTAAAAATCCAAGGAAAACCAGAACTCATTTTGAAACGCAGTGATGGTTATATTGGGGTCATGATCGATGACTTGGTAACAAAGGGAACGATCGAACCGTATCGTTTGTTAACAAGCCGTGCAGAATACCGTCTGATTTTGCGTCATGATAATGCCGATATGCGCTTGACAGAAATGGGACGAGCAATTGGATTGGTAGATGATGAACGTTGGCAACGTTTCGAAACCAAGAAGTATCAGTTTGAAAACGAGATGAAGCGTTTGGATAGCATTAAGTTAAAGCCTGTAAAGGAAACCAATGAGAAGGTTGCTGCAATGGGCTTTAAACCATTGACAGATGCTGTCACTGCTAAAGAATTCTTGCGACGACCAGAAGTCTCTTACCAAGATGTGGTAGAATTTATCGGTCCTGCAGCTGAAGAACTGGATGATAAAATCATTGAATTGATTGAAACTGAAATTAAATACGAAGGCTATATCTCAAAAGCAATGGACCAAGTCGAAAAAATGAAGCGTATGGAAGAAAAACGAATTCCTGCGAATATTGACTGGGATGATATTGACTCTATTGCAACCGAAGCGCGTCAAAAATTTAAATTAATTAATCCAGAAACGATTGGTCAAGCAAGTCGTATCTCAGGTGTCAATCCAGCGGATATCTCTATTTTAATGGTTTACTTGGAAGGTAAATCTCGTAGTATCTCCAAAAACAAAGCAAACCACTAATCAAATGGGGCTGAGATGATGTTTCAGCCTCAATTTTATGGATTGAAATCTGTTGTTACTATTTACACAGTTGTAAACCTTGTTTACAAAGTAGTGAAGCCGAGGAAGAGCTTTTACAGGTCGATCTTCTCTGTAATATAGAGAGAACCCTCGCTTTTTACCTCTATTTATGGTATAATTCCGAGAAGAGGTTTATGATGAAAAAATTTCGTTTATCGTTCATCCATTATGTGTTAATTGGTTTTATTTCATTTGCAATTTTAGCAATTTTTTTAAGAATCTTTGGCAAAGGCTATGTAACTCTCATTGCAATTTTTTTAGTCTTAGCTGGATTGATTGCTTTATTTGAATACCAGTTACAAATTTCAGAGTTAGATGAATTAGAACAAATACAATATGTTAATCATCAGGCAGAAAGCGGATTAGCATCCCTCCTTGATAAAATGCCTGTTGGAGTTATCAAAATTAATGAAGAGTCAAATGAAGTAGAGTGGTTCAACCCTTATGCTGAATTGATTTTTTCAACAGATGATGGAGACTTTGATGTTGAATCCTTGAAAAAGTTACTCAATACTCTGTTTGAGGATAAAGGTCATTATGTCACTGTAGCCGATAAGAAATATTCTGTTTACTTTGATCAGACGTCTAGTGTTGTTTACTTTTTTGATGTTTCAAGTGAGTATGAAGCAACTGTGGGATTGGTGACAACTCGTCCCGTTATCGGTATTATTTCTGTTGATAACTATGATGATCTAGAAGATGTCATTTCAGACTCTGATATTAGCAATATCAATAGTTTTATTGCCAACTTTGTAGAAGAGTTTACAGCTCGTTACCATATGTTTTACAGACGTGTGGGGATGGATCGTTTCTATTTGTTTACAGACTACACGGTCTTAGAACAGTTGATGGAATCAAAATTTTCAGTCATCGATCAATTCCGTGAAGAAGCCAAAAATCGTGAGCTACCTATTACCTTAAGTATGGGATTCTCGTACGGTGACGGGGAGCATGATGAGATTGGTAAAGTGGCCCTCTTGAACCTAAACCTTGCGGAAGTTCGTGGTGGGGATCAAGCAGTTGTCAAAGAAAATGATGAACAGAAAAACCCTATTTTCTTTGGTGGTGGAACAGCTTCGGCTGTTAAGCGGACTCGGACACGCACACGCGCTATGATGACAGCTATTTCGGATAAGATTAAATCCGTTGATCAAGTCTTCATTGTTGGACATAGAAACTTGGATATGGATGCTTTAGGAGCGTCTGTGGGAATGCAGTTTTTCTCTAGCAATATTTTGGCTTCCTCTTATGTGGTCTATGACCCGCATGCAATGGCTAGTGATATTTCAAGAGCGATTGCGAAACTAGAAGAAGAGCAGGTAACGAAAATCCTTCCCCTAGAGGAAGCCATGCAAATGGTGACGGATCGCTCTTTGTTAATTATGGTGGACCATTCTAAGACAGCCTTGACCCTTTCTAAAGAGTTTTATCAGGAATTTCAACAGATTATTGTCATTGACCATCACCGTCGGGATGATGATTTCCCTGAAAATGTTCTGATCACCTATATTGAAAGTGGAGCAAGTAGTGCGAGCGAATTGGTAAGTGAACTGATTCAGTTCCAGAAGTCGAAGAAAAATCGATTGACGAAGATTCAAGCTAGTGTCTTGATGGCTGGAATCATGCTGGATACTAAGAACTTCTCCACACGTGTTACAAGTCGGACCTTTGATGTGGCGAGTTACCTTCGCTCAAGAGGTAGTGATAGTGTAGCCATCCAGGAGATCTCTGCGATTCAGTTTGATGAGTACCGCGAAGTGAACGAACTGATCTTGACTGGTGAAAAGATTTTGCCACATATCATCGTAGCTTGTGCCAATACGACTAAAGCCTATGATTCAGTAACCATTAGTAAAGCTGCTGATAGTATGCTGGCCATGTCTGAGGTGGAAGCAACCTTTGTCATTGCTTGTAATCAAAGTGGAACTATCTCGATTTCTGCACGTAGTCGAAGCAAAGTCAATGTACAGCGTATCATGGAACAGCTTGGCGGAGGAGGTCATTTCAATTCGGCGGCTTCTCAAATTGAGGGTCAAGATTTGATGAGTATTCGTCAACAATTGATTGAGACTATTGAAAACGAAGTAACTATTGAAAAGGAGAATGTAGAATGAAAGTTATTTTCTTAGCGGATGTAAAAGGTAAAGGTAAAAAAGGCGAAATTAAAGAAGTGCCTACTGGTTATGCACAAAACTTTTTGATCAAGAAAAATCTTGCGAAAGAAGCCAATGCCCAAGCAATCGGTGAACTTCGTGGAAAGCAAAAGTCAGAAGAAAAAGCGCATGCTGAATTGTTAGCGGAAGCGCAAAAGATTAAAGCGAAATTAGAAGAAGAAGCAACTGTTGTTCAATTCACTGAAAAAATTGGGCCAGATGGCCGTACCTTCGGCTCTATTACCAATAAAAAGATTGCAGAAGAGCTTGAGAAACAATTTGGCATTAAAATTGATAAACGTCATATCCAAGTTTCCTCTCCAATTCGTTCAACAGGATTGATTGACGTCCCTGTAAAAATTTATCAAGATGTTACAGGTGTGATTAATATTCGTGTAAACGAAGGATAAACACGATCGATAGAAAGGTTTTTTTATGGCTGAGATAGAGGAATTACGAACACAACCTCAGGATATCCAAGCGGAGCAATCAGTGTTGGGAGCCATCTTTATTGATGAGGGGAAATTGGTCTTTGTTCGTGAATATATCGAGCCTGGCGATTTCTTTAAGTACTCGCACCGTTTGATTTTTAAAGCCATGATCGATCTAGCTGACCGCGGGGATGCGATTGATGCGACGACTGTTCGAAATATTTTAGATAGTCAGGGGGATCTCCAAAATATTGGCGGTCTCTCCTATTTGGTAGAAGTCATTAATTCGGTACCAACTTCAGCTAACGCAGAGTATTACGCGAAGATTGTTGCCGAAAAAGCTGTTTTACGTCGATTGATCTCTCGATTAACGGAAAGTATTAATCAAGCTTATGATGGTGCAAGTCCTTCAGATGAAATCATTGCGGGTGCTGAAAAAGCTCTGATTGATGTTAGTGAAAACGCAAATCGTAGTGGATTTAAAAATATTCGAGACATCTTGAATATAAATTTTGGTAGCTTGGAAGCCCGCTCTCTTCAAACCTCTGATATTACGGGTATTGCGACAGGCTATCGCGATTTGGACCATATGACGACAGGGCTACATGAGGAAGAGTTGATTATTTTAGCGGCTCGTCCTGCAGTAGGGAAAACAGCCTTTGCTCTAAATATTGCTCAAAATATCGGGACAAAGTTGGATAAGACAGTGGCTATTTTCTCATTAGAAATGGGTGCTGAGAGTTTGGTTGACCGGATGTTAGCAGCTGAAGGTTTGATTGAATCCCATTCGATTCGTACAGGTCAATTGACGGATGAAGAGTGGCGGAAATATGCCATTGCTCAAGGAAATTTGGCCAATGCGAGTATTTACATCGATGATACCCCAGGAATTCGGATCACTGAGATTCGTTCGAGAGCAAGAAAATTAGCGCAGGAAACAGGGAATCTCGGTCTTATTCTGATTGACTACCTGCAGCTGATTACAGGGACTGGAAGAGAAAACCGTCAACAGGAAGTTTCAGAAATTTCTCGTCAGTTAAAGATTTTGGCTAAGGAACTAAAAGTTCCCGTTATTGCTTTGAGTCAGCTATCACGTGGTGTGGAACAGCGCCAAGACAAACGTCCTGTTCTTTCTGATATTCGTGAATCTGGATCGATTGAGCAGGATGCGGATATTGTTGCTTTCTTGTACCGTGATGATTATTATGATCGAGCTGGTGAAGAGGAAGAAGATGGAATGCCTAATAATACGGTTGAAGTGATTATCGAGAAAAACCGTTCAGGTGCGCGTGGGACAGTCGAATTAATATTCCAAAAGGAATACAATAAATTCTCAAGTATTTCAAAGAGAGAGGATCAATAAGATGAGTGATGCATTTACAGATGTTGCAAAAATGAAAAAAATTAAAGAAGAGATCAAGGCTCATGAAGGACAAGTGGTTGAAATGACGCTTGAAAATGGACGGAAACGTCAAAAAAATAAATTTGGACGCTTGATTGAGGTCTATCCTTCTTTATTTATTATCGAGTATACGAACGACAACAGCTTACCAGGTGAACCAGCCAATACATACGTGGAGTCTTACACCTATTCAGATATTTTAACAGAGAAGAATTTAATTCGTTATTTGGATTAATTTCTTGCTTTTATCGTCTAAATCAGTTATTATAATAAATACATATGGGAGTCTGTGTACAGTCTGAGAGGAAGTGTAAGCTTCGACCGCACCTGATCTGGGTAATGCCAGCGTAGGAAACAAATGAAATGTATTTTTCGTTATGAGTGACCTTGTGCAATCCGTCTCCTATTTTGGAGGCGTTTTTTATTTATGAGAAAGGAGGTTACGATGTCTCTTGTAAAAAGATATTCAAAACAATTGATAGGATTTGCAGGTTTTAGCAGTCTTCTTGTCTTATGGCAGTTAGCAGGATTTTTAAATATCCTCCCCAAATTTGTATTACCAACGCCACTTGAAATTGGGAATGCCTTTGTACGAGATCGAGCTCTCCTGATTCATCACAGTTTGTCTACCCTTCAAGTGGCCTTGATTGGACTTGTTATAGGGGTTCTTCTTGCTGCTGGATTTGCGATTCTCATGGATAGTTTTCAATGGGTGAATGATCTGGTCTATCCTTTTATGGTTGTTATTCAAACCATTCCGACGATTGCCTTGGCCCCTATCCTGGTTCTTTGGTTTGGTTATGGTATGCTTCCAAAACTGGTTTTGATCATTATTACGGTGGTATTTCCCATCGTAGTCAGTCTGTTAGATGGTTTTCGGCATTGCGATCAAGATATTCTGAGATTGTTTCAGATTATGCAAGCCAATCGCTTTCAGACCTTAGCTCATTATAAAATTCCTGCAGCGCTTCCTTATTTTTTTGCAGGTTTACGTGTGAGCGTTTCCTATGCTTTTATCAGTACGGTAGTTTCAGAATGGTTAGGAGGTTTTGATGGATTGGGGGTCTATATGATCCAATCGAAGAAGTTATTTCAGTATGATACGATGTTTGCGATCATTGTATTGATTTCTGCTATTAGTTTACTCGGTATGTTTCTCGTTGACCAATTAGAACGAACCATTCTAAAATGGAAAAAGGATTGACAAACTTGTAAATGGTGTAAAAATTAAATTGACAAAAATGTAAAAGAGGTATAGCTAATGAAAAAGTCAATAGGTTTATTTTTCTCAATAATATTGGGATTTGTTTTCTTGAGTGCTTGTCAAAATTCTGTCAAGCAATCGTCAAGTGGTTTGAAAAAGATTGATTTTATTCTAGATTGGACCCCGAATACCAATCATACGGGTCTCTATGTAGCAAAGGAAAAAGGGTATTTTAAAGATGCAGGACTGGATGTAGATATAAAACTTCCGCCGGAAGACAGTAGTTCTGATTTGATTATTAATGGGAAAGCTCCATTTGGTATTTATTTCCAAGATTCTATGGCCAAGAAATTGGATAAAGGTGCGGGTATTACCGCTGTTGCAGCTATCGTCGAACACAATACGTCAGGGATTATTTCAAGAAAAGATGCAGCGATCACAAGTCCAAAAGATTTGGTTGGTAAGCGGTATGGCACCTGGAATGATCCAATTGAGTTGGAAATGATCAAATCGATGATGAAAAAAGAAGGGGCTGATTTTAATCAAGTAAAATTGGTTCCAAATAGTGATTCAAATTCCATTACTCCGATTGAAAATAAGGTCTTTGATGCTGCTTGGATTTATCACGGTTGGGATGGAATTTTGGCTGAGCAAAAGGGAATGAAGACCAATTTCTTCTATATGAAAGATTTTGTTCCTGCATTTGACTACTATTCGCCTGTTATTATTGCTAACAATGACTATTTGAAGTCTCATAAAGAGGAAGCAAAAAAATTCATTCAAGCGGTGAAAAAAGGCTACCAATATGCTATAGAGCATCCAGAAGAAGCAGCAGATATCTTGATCAAACAGGCCCCTGCCTTGGCTAACCAGCGTGATTTTGTTCTAGCTTCTCAAAAATATCTTTCCAGTCAATATGCTTCAGATAAGGACAAGTGGGGGCAGTTTGACCCCAAACGTTGGAATGCTTTTTATGCTTGGGCAAAAGAGCAAGGATTGGTTTCAAATGACTTAAGAGACAAAGGTTTCACAAACGAATTGGTAGGTGACTGATATTTTAACCGTAAAAGATGTAAGTTTCTCTTTTGGAGATAAAGCAGTTTTAAATAATGTATCACTAGAAGTGCAAAAAGGAGAAATCGTCTCTATTCTAGGTCCAAGTGGGGTTGGGAAATCGACCTTGTTCAATTTAATTGCTGGGATCCTTCCCTTGCAAAAGGGGTCTATAGAAGTAGATGATGCCCCGATCTCTTTTGGGAAAGTCAGCTATATGCTACAAAAGGATCTGTTGTTAGAACATAAGACAGTATTGGGAAATATTATTCTTCCCCTTCAATTAAAAAAAATTCCTAAGGAAGAGGCGACATCTACAGCTATAAAATTGTTAGAGGAATTCAAGTTGGGAAGTATCGCCAACCATTATCCCAATGCGCTGAGTGGGGGGATGCGGCAACGGGTGGCGCTATTGAGAACCTATCTTCTGGGTCATTCTGTCTTCTTATTAGATGAAGCTTTTAGTGCTTTAGATGAATTGACAAGGCAGGATCTTTATCAATGGTATCTGGAAAGCAAGGAACGTCTTGGTCTCACCACTCTTTTGATCACTCATAGTATCGAAGAAGCTTTGACATTGAGTGACCGGGTCTATATCTTGAATCATAATCCTGGAGAAATTGTTGCAGATCTTCCTTTAAAATGGGATCCAGCAACGGATAGAGACTGGCAACAATTGCAATATAAAAAACGAATCATAGAATTATTGGCTGAATTTCATTGAAATTGTTTTGAAGGGCTTTACAAAGTCTCTATTCCGTGATAAAATAGAATTTGTGCGAAATGACAGCAGGACAAAATGAAGCTCGTCAACAGGAAGTCAGCTAGAAAAGTAACCTTTGCTGTTTGGGCGAAGGCTTTCTGAACGAATCAGGTTTGTCTAAAACGTTATTTCCTACAAAAATTATTTTTATAGGAGGACATTTCACATGTCACGTTATACAGGACCATCTTGGAAACAATCTCGCCGTCTTGGCTTGTCACTTACAGGTACAGGTAAAGAATTGGCACGTCGTAACTACGTACCAGGTCAACACGGACCAAATAACCGTTCAAAATTGTCAGAATACGGTTTGCAATTAGCTGAAAAACAAAAACTTCGTTTCTCTTACGGACTTGGTGAAAAACAATTCCGTAACTTGTTCGTACAAGCTACTAAAGTTAAAGAAGGAACTGTCGGTTTCAACTTTATGCTTCTTTTGGAACGTCGTTTGGATAACGTTGTTTACCGTCTTGGACTTGCGACTACTCGTCGTCAAGCTCGTCAATTCGTTAACCACGGTCACATACTTGTTGATGGAAAACGCGTTGATATCCCTTCATACCGTGTAACTCCAGGTCAAGTGATCTCAGTTCGCGAAAAATCAGCTAAAGTTCCAGCTATCCTTGAAGCTGTTGAAGCTACAGTTGGACGCCCAGCATTCGTATCATTCGATGCTGACAAACTTGAAGGTTCATTGACTCGCTTGCCAGAACGCGATGAAATCAACCCAGAAATCAACGAAGCACTTGTCGTTGAATTCTACAACAAAATGCTTTAATTTTAAGAAAAAACTTGCAGAAAGCCTACAACAGTGGGCTTTTTGTTTTGTCTTAAATCCTTGATTTCTGGGTTAGCTACCCTTTTTGTTCAGTTATAAATTCTCTAAGGCTGTTTCATAAAATGAAGCGGATTTTTTGTTTTCTTAAAACTGAAACCTTCTAATAAAAAACTCCTGATCTAGATAGATCAGGAGAGACTGTTACCGTAACATTTTCATTAAAAATTCAGCCATTTGTTGAGGGCTTTCTTTTTTTCCGCGAGAAACCCACATTTGACAGACGCCGAAGAAGGCATTGGTCAGATAGACAGAACTGTAGACTCTTTCAATATCTGTTAATGATTTATGACTATAGCGTTCTTGCAAACTATCAACCAGAAGAATCTGTAATTTATGTCGTAAGAAGGTTTGGATCTCTTTGGTTCCATTCTCTGTCAGAAGAACCGCAAAGAGGGGCTCCTTGGTTAGAAATTCGAACACCTCTGTAATCGCTTGACGCTTGTCGTCTTGGTGTTTGTCAAAGATATATTCAAGCTTGTGAAAGAGTGCTTGTTGGTAGCGCTCGATCATATCGTACTTGTCTCGATAGTGGGTATAAAAGCTAGAGCGACTAATACCGGATTCTTGTGCTAACTCAACCGTTGTGATTTGGTCGAATGATTCCTTTTCGAGTAGTCGAACCATCGCCTCCTCAATATTTCGTTTTGTTTTTAATCGTTTATTGCTCTCAGTCATCTGTTAATCCTTTTTGCACAAAATTATACACAGTGTCCAAAAAATAAAATTCCTACTTGTGAAATTTTCTAGAAACTGTATAATCTATTATATCAGAAATTTAGACATTGTGTATAAAAAGGAGACAAAAAATATGATGAAAGAATGGAAGGCTATTCTTAAAAAGCCGACATTTATCATTGTCATGATTGGAGTTGCGTTAATTCCAGCTCTTTATAATATTATTTTTCTATCTTCCATGTGGGATCCATATGGTCAGGTTTCGGATCTTCCTGTAGCGGTTGTCAATAAGGATCAATCTGCTACATATAATGGACAAAAGATGGAAATTGGAAAAGACATGGTGTCCAATTTGAAGGACAATGATTCACTTGATTTTCATTTTGTAGATGAGAAAGCTGCGAAAGATGGTCTAAAAAATGGCGATTATTATATGATTGTAACGCTACCTGAGGATCTTTCAAAAAAAGCTAGCTCCATCTTAACCAATCATCCGGAACAGATGACTATTGATTACCAAACGTCCAGTGGTCATAGTTTTATCGCAGGAAAAATGAGCGACTCTGCGATGACAAAAATGCAGCAGACAGTGGCTGAAAAAGTGACCAATACTTATACCACAGCTTTATTTTCCAAAATGGGATCGCTTAAATCTGGTATGGGGACAGCGGCAGATGGAAGTGCTAAATTAGCAGATGGTGCAACAAAGTTGGAAAACGGTGGGCAAACACTGACCACTAATTTGAATACATTGGCTCGTTCAAGCTTGGCATTTTCAGATGGTGCAACCACTCTCCGAACTGGTCTAGCAGCCTATACAGATGGTGTTGGTCAATTGGGAAATGGTCTCAATCAAATGGCTGGTCAACTTCCAAATTTGGTATCTGGAGTCAATCAATTAAATAATGGGTTTGGCACTTTTAATACAGGATTGATGGCTTACGCTACCGGAGTGGATCAATTAGGAAATGGTCTCAATCAAATGGCGAGTCAAACCCCTCAGTTGGCGTCAGGAGTTGGTCGATTAACCAGCGGTATGGGGACGCTCAATGACGGTCTTGGGAATTATACCAATGGCGTGCGTCAATTGAATTCGGGTCTATCTAACTTTTCAAATGGTTTAGTGACCTATACAAATGGAGTCGCTACATTATCAGAGGGAGCGGGTCAATTAAGTAGTCAATCCACTACTCTTCGAAATGGAGTTTCTCAATTAGAATCAGGTATTCAAACATTATCAAGCCAGCTACAAGCTTCTACAAGCCAATCAGCTCAGATTGATCAATTGGCAGCTGGTTTAAACCAATTAAATGCAGCGATTCAAAATGCTTCGGTAGATACCAGTCAACTTTCGTCTGGCTTGACGAGTATTGCGAATTCAGCTCAATCAATCCTTGCTTCAGCCCAAGCGGATCGTGCAAATGCCCTTGCAAGTGTGCAAGGGACAGCAGCTTATCAAGCAATGACAGCTGATCAACAAGCGGAAATCAGTGCGGCGATCTCATCTAGCCCAAGCTCGAGTGAAACGGCGGCTCAAGGGATCTTGACAACGATCCAAACGATCCAAAGTAGTTTGAATACAGGAAATAGCTTGACACAGTTGCAAACTGCAGCCAATCAAGTTTTACCGACAGCTTCTTCAACCTTGACAGACTTGTCAAGTGGCTTGTCTAAAATCCAATCCGCAGTTAGTGGACAATTGTTACCAGCTAGTCAAACCATCAGTCAAGGAATCGGCGCTTATACAGCTGGTGTTGATAAAATCGCTAGTGGGGCAAGCCAACTTCAGACCAATAGTAGCACTTTAACGGATGGTGCTAGTCAGTTAGCAGCAGGTGTTGGCCAACTAGATAGTAAATCATCGGAATTGCTTGCAGGAAGTAATCAATTAACTTCTGGACTAGGTGAGTTAAATGGTAAGATGCCTGCTTTGACATCAGGTATGAATCAACTGGCTTCAGGAGCAACACAATTGACAAGTAAATCTGGTGAATTGATTGCTGGTGCTGGAAAATTAGCAGATGGAGTAGGGCAATTGAACAGCAAAACTCCAGAGTTGGCAGGTGGTGTCAACAAACTTGTCACAGGTGTTAACCAGTTGACAGAGAAATCAGGTCAATTGGTGACGGGGGCTGATAAACTAGCTGACGGAGCAAATCAAATCTCAGAAGGATCCAGCAAATTAGCAACGGGTGGCCAAACATTGACAAACGGTTTAGGTGAATTAGCAACAGGAAGCCAAACCTTGAGTCAAGGATTAAACGATGCTAAGGGACAATTGAATGCTGCTACAACTGAAAAAGAAAACGCAAAAACCTTAGCCAATCCTGTTACGACTTCTAAAACAGATCAAGATAATGTCCCTGTAAATGGGGTCGGAATGGCTCCTTATATGATCTCTGTAGCACTCTTTGTTTGTGCCTTGTCAACCAATATGATATTTGCAAAATTGCCATCCGGTCGTCATCCTGAAAGTCGTTGGGCATGGTTTAAATCTCGCTTTGAGGTCAATGGAACCATTGCGGTGGTTGCAGGAATCTTGGTCTATGGTGCTGTTCACTTGATTGGTTTATCTGCCAATCATGAGATGGCTACCCTCTTCCTTTGTGTGATCGGTAGTGTGGCCTTCATGTCTATCGTGACCGCTTTAACAACATGGCAAAGAAAGGTCGGTGCTTTCCTCTCGTTGATCCTCTTGCTCTTGCAATTGGCTTCTAGTGCAGGAACTTATCCTCTTGCTTTGACAAATGGATTTTTCCAAGCCATTCATCCATTCTTGCCAATGAGCTATACCGTCTCTGGTCTTCGTCAAACGATTTCGATGACAGGAGAAATTGGAAATCAAGTGGTCTTTCTTTTGATGACCATTGCTCTATTTGCGGGACTAGGGATGTGGTTTTACAATCCAAAAAAATATGAAGAGGACTAATCGTCAAGAACTCTCAACTCATTTGGAGTTGAGTGTTTTTTGTTTCATGTGAAACAAAAATTCTCGCTTGTTTAAGCGAGAATTTTCATTATTTAAAGAAGACAACATCAGGATTTGGCGTAATATAGAGGAGTTGGTCGTTTTCAAAGACCAACTGGATGGTGTTGTTTTTATAGGTGTAAATGGTGTAGGCTACTCCAAATTTAGAAGCTTGTTTCAGATCAACTGCCCCCAATAAAAAGGCATGAGCTTGTTCTTCTGTAATTTTCCCCTTACGGTAGAGATTTTTAATATTTTCTAGTTCAATATTTTGAAAAGATTCGCTAATATAAGCAGGGTCTGTTATTTGTTTCTCTGGATTTCCAAGGATTTTTTGGACAAGAGCAGTGGTATACCCTTCATAATCCGGCGTTTGTACAAAAATATTGTCGTCATTTCTAGAGTAGGCTACTTTTAAGTTCCCTGTTGCATAAATTTTATCCTTGGGTGCTTCTTGGGCATTTCTAGGGAGCCCTTCGGTTGTGATGATGTCAGAAGTGGTCTCCGTAGTAGTTGAGGGAGAGCTAGAGGAATTACCTGTGCTAGTTGAGCTAGTTGAACGACTCGAGCTACTTTTTTTAGTGGTTTTCTTTTTTGAGCTGGTAGTAGTAGGCACTTGTTTAAAATTGATCTTAAGGTCCGGCACACAGGCTGATAGAAAAAGAAGAGACAGCAAGAGTGTGAAGAAAAGAGGTAGTGTCTGTTTTTTCATCATATTCCTTTCAACAAGTTGATTGATTTTCTATTCTATCATAAAAAGAGGAACAAAAAAAGGTCAGGAAGAAATCCTGCCTTTATTTGTTGTTATGGATGTCCGCCTCCAGGTCCACCACCTTGAGGTCCGCCACCGCCGGGAGCCCCACCGCCTCCAGGCATGGAATTGACAATTTCTGTTTGTTTTTCACCATTGATATAGATATCTCCACCGGTGTAGGTAGCAGTACCATCAAAGTCAAAGCCGGATTGCCCTGTTAAATTGATGGTTCCTCCAGTCACAGTGACATTACCGTTTGAGTCGATTGGATCGGTATCGCCTTGGCCAACTTCAACGTTGAGGGTTCCACCATTCATAGTGAAGAAAATTTCATCTTGGTTGGCATTGGCATTGGCTGCATTGACACCATCATCGGTTGCATAGATGGTGATATCTCCACCGTTAATGGTGATCGATTTTCCTTCGAGACCTTCGACAGACTCGGTTACCTTATAGGTTCCGCTATCGATGATCAGATCACCAGAAGCATGGATGCCATCGTCTCCTGCTGTGATGGTCATTTTGTTATCTGAAAGGTACATGGTTCCGACCGAAGTATCTTCATCATTATCCACCTTGACTGCATCTTCATCTGCATCGATGGTCATGGTCGTGCCAGTGATATTGAGTTCGTCATTGACATTGAAGGCATCTCCTACAGCCGTGATCTTATAGGTTCCACCTGTGATGTGGAGGGTATCATTTGCCTTGATCCCATTGTTCTTCTTGGCATCAATGTTGAGTGTACCTGAACCATTGATGGTAAGGTCTCCTTTAGAGAAGATGACTGCATCAGCATCTTCATCATTGTTTGAACTTGAATCAGACAAGGTATTGGTCGTGCCATCTGCTAAAGTGAGGTAGACATGTCCTGCTTTTGTAGCAGAGATTGGTGCGTTGGTGTTGGTCATGGTAACGCCTTTCAAGACGATGTGAACATCATCTGAGTCACCTGCTTCGACCTTGATTTGAACCCCATCGGATTCACCAGAGATGACATAGGTTCCAGCCTTTGAGATGGTCACAGTTGATCCAGATACAGCTACGCCGTCACCTGATACACTTGCAGAAGATCCAGACAGTTTTACAGTAGAGGCTTTGCTTTCATCATAAGAGGTGTCCTTGTCCTTATCTGTAAAATAGTTGGAATTGTTTGTTTTATTTTTTGAAGTAGAAGTAGCGGTTGTTTGTGCAGTATTGCTTTTTGTAGCTGATTGAGATGATGCTTGGCTACACGCTGTTAGTAGGGTGAGGGTTGCGGCCCCCGTTAATAAAAATTTCCATTTGTTTGATTTCATGAGCTTTTCCTCTCGTTCAATTGATATGCTCCTAGTCTAAAGTTGCTAGCTGAAAGTTTCCTAAAGTTTTTCTGAAAGGAATCTTAACTTTAGTTTTCTTTAAGTTTGGCTTAATGACCAGTTAAGAAAGTCCCATTAAACTAGAAAACACGTAAGTCGTATCCATACTTACTGAAGATTAGAAGCAATATCCCCCCTTAAAGGAGTAGAAACATGAAAAAAACAATTGAGACAAGTTTTAAACGAATCGAAACAAAATATATCGTCGCAAAAGATGACGTAAAAGACTTGATCAAAGACTTAAAAGAATACGTCGTAGAAGATGATTATCCAACTTCAACTATTTCAAACATTTATTTTGATACGGAAAATTTTGAGGTTATTCAAGATGCTCTTGCGAAACAACACCGCCGTGAAAAAATACGTATGCGGACTTATATAGAAACACCTCAAGCAGACAGTCCGGTATTTCTAGAGGTGAAGTCAAAAGATGAAGAAGGAATTGGCCATAAATTCCGTCTAGTCGCTACTTCACAAGCCATTATCAACTTGATGACAGATGGGACAGTAGATCATCAGATACAAGATCCAGACTTAGTGCAAGAGATTCAGAGATTGCGCAAACGCTATGGTCATCGGTTGGAACCACGGATGTTCATTTACTATGATCGCTTGTCTCTCAAAGAAAAGAAATCCATTCAGGGTTATCCTTATCAGAAAATTCGCGTGACAATCGATCAAAACTTAGTCTTTCGTGATCAAGCTGTTAGTCTTTTTCATGGGAAGAAAGGAGAACCTTTGTTAGAGGATGACTTCGTGATCATGGAAATTAAGGCTCCCGGACAAGAACCTCAATGGTTAAAGGATATTTTAGAGAAGTATGGTTTGGTCAAGCAGAAATTTTCAAAATATAGCTGTGCTTATCATAAATCACAAGGATTGGATTATGCCCCAAGACCAGTTCAAGAAACGGTAGGTGCTGCCTATGTCTAATCTATTTGATTCTATTTTTAATAATGCCACAGCAACGGTGGATCCCTTGCGCTTGCTGCTGGCCCTTTTGGTCAGCCTCTTTCTAGGGCTGGCCCTATCTTGGACCTATAAATACCGAACACTTTACACTCGAGAGTTTGTCATTAGTTTGACCTTGCTTCCTTGTATGATGACCTTAGTGATCTTTTTGGTCAATGGAAGTTTGGGAACCTCGATTGCAGTGGCAGGGACCTTTAGTTTGATCCGTTTTCGTTCGGCTACGAGTGGTTCTCGAGAGTTGATTGCCATTTTCTTAGCTATGATTATAGGACTGGCAGCTGGATCTGGCTATCTTTTATTGGCCATTTTAACAACCCTCTCTTTACTAGGGGTGTGGCTGGTATTGGAGAACAAACAGAGTAAGGCAGACCATCAACGACGCCGCCATTTGACTATTACCGTCTCAAAACAAGATTCTGTTGCAGAACAAATCAGCCAGTTGTTGGACCAAAGTTGTTCAGAAATTGACTTTATTTCTGTCACAACGGCCCAAGCTGGAGAACAACTGACCTTGAACTATGAGGTAAATATGAAATCGAACATCGATGATTTTGCTCTTGCCAATCTATTGATTAGCAAGATTGAAAATTGTGATGTCGCTCTGACAAAGAAAGCGAAGAAAAGAAAGAATCTATAACGGCTATCCTACTTTAGGATAGTTTTTTAGGATTTTAAGAACTTTTTAAGAAAAAGTGGTATACTGTTTCTAAAAAATGGAAGGAATCCCTTATGAAAAAGACTGCTATTTTTGAAGATGTCGTCTCTATTATGACCCATGATTCATCTACCATCAAGGATCGAAAAGGATGCGATCCAGAGCCTTTTCGAGAAAACATTACAGATGATATGACAGATGATGCCTTTCTCTATCAAGTTAAGACTTACCTAGCTAGTTTTGGGGTGATCGGGCATGTTTCCTTTCGAGATAAAAAGGCCAGTCAAAAAGGGTTCCTTTTGAGAATAAATGGACAGAAATTGTATGTTGAGGAAGCTAATGAAGAGACTGGTCTTCAAGTAGGAGATCAGATCCTAGCTCTGGATGGAAGTGACTTGGATCAGATAGCTTCTCTTCATAAAGACTATTTTATCAGCAAGACCCCTGAAAGACACTACCGAGAATGGGCAGATTTGGTCTCTCAGTCAACGAGTGTCACCCTGCTTCGAGAAGGGATAGAAAAGACCATTAAAGTAGTACCCAGTCGAGAACCGATCCAGGATCAGATTTTTTGGAAAAGATTAGACGATGAGATTCTTTATCTTCGTCTGGATAACTTTATGGATGAAGGAGCCATTAGTCGGGTATATCAAGAGTGTTTACCTATGATGACGGAAGTCAAGTTTCTTATCATTGATGTCCGACAGAACGGCGGAGGGACAGACTCTTTATATATCCCTCTATTACATCTAGCCTTAGAGAAGGATCAGGGCTATGATTCGCTTGACTGGGACGATGATGGCATGGAAATTCTCTATACGGAACGCAATGTTGACCTGCGATTGAAAGACTTTGAGGACTGGATGCAACAGGAAGAAATTAGCCCTGAAACAGTTAAGCTGCTTGAAGATATGAAAGAGAATTTGATCTACCATCGGGGGAAAGGCTATGTACCGTATCAGCAAGAAAGCGAGGAATTCTTCCCAGAGGTTAGAGGTGGCCACTATCCTGAACAGATCTTTATCTTATCAGATATTTATTGTGCTTCGTCTGGGGATAACTTTGTTCAGATGATGAAGCAGTTTAAGAAGGTAACGGTGGTGGGTCGACAAACTCTCGGAATTCTAGACTACTCTAATTGTTGTACGGTTGATTATGATAATTTTTGTTTAATGTTTCCCACTTCTCGCTGTTTAAGCGTGGATCAAGGTAAAGGAATGACGGATCAGGGTGTTCTACCAGATATAGAAATTCCTTGGACCCCTAGCCATTTCGAGAGAGATGTGGATCTGGACAAGTGTCTGGAGTTGATTCATCAGGGGACTGTGAAATAGAATAGGATTTCAACCAGAAAACTGATTAAAAAAAAATGCTTTCGTTAAACGGCTTGAATGATATGAAATGATAACGTTTTCTACCACATTCTCACTATGTTTAAAATTGCTTACTTGGTATAAAAAATGGTAAAATAGTGAATAACAATCAAAATGAAGAGTGAAACTTATGAAACATAAAACACTTTATAAATTTATCGGGCAGACGGTCTTGTATTTCGCCATTTTCCTAGCCCTACTTTATTTCTTTAGTTACCTTGGTCAAGGTCAGGGTGGCTTTATCTACAACGAATTTTAGAAAAGGAGACTCCTAACCGTGTCAAACCAACCAATTACTGATATGATCGAGACAATTGAACGTTATGCGCAGCTACACCCAGACTATCCGGTTTACAATGTCCTTGGTGAGGAGCATACCTATGGCCAATTGAAGGCTGATTCAGATAGCTTGGCTGCCCACATCGACCAAATGGGACTTCCTGAAAAGTCACCTGTAGTGGTCTTTGGTGGACAAGAATATGAAATGTTAGCAACCTTTGTGGCCTTGACAAAATCTGGCCATGCCTATATCCCAATTGATAGCCACTCTGCCTTGGAGCGAGTGTCTGCAATTGTTGAAGTAGCAGAGCCAAGCTTGATTATTGCCATCAATGAATTTCCATTGGAAAACCCAGCTGCTCCAATCATGTCCTTGGAGCAAGTGCGTGAAGCTTATGCAGCTCAGCATGCCTATGACTTACAACATCCAGTCAAAGGGGATGATAACTACTACATCATCTTTACCTCAGGGACAACCGGGAAACCAAAAGGGGTACAAATTTCGCACGATAACTTGCTCAGCTTTACCAACTGGATGATTACGGACAAAGAATTTGCAACGCCAGAGCGTCCGCAAATGTTGGCGCAACCACCGTATTCTTTTGACTTGTCTGTCATGTACTGGGCACCGACCTTAGCTCTTGGAGGAACGCTTTTTGCTCTTCCATCAGCTATCACTCAAGACTTCAAACAACTCTTTGCGACGATCTTTTCTCTTCCGATTGCTATCTGGACTTCAACACCATCTTTTGCAGATATGGCCATGTTGTCTGAAGATTTCAATGCTGAAAAAATGCCAGGGATCACCCATTTCTACTTTGATGGGGAAGAGTTGACCGTTAAAACCGCTCAGAAATTGCGCGAGCGTTTCCCAAATGCACGCATCATCAATGCCTACGGCCCAACGGAAGCAACTGTAGCTCTTTCGGCTGTAGCCGTAACAGATGAGATGTTAGCGACTTTGAAACGTCTGCCAATTGGTTACACCAAAGAAGATTCTCCAACCTTCATCATTGATGAGGCAGGTAACAAATTGCCGAATGGTGAGCAAGGGGAGATCATCGTATCTGGCCCAGCTGTTTCAAAAGGTTATATGAATAATCCAGAGAAAACAGCAGAAGCCTTCTTCGAATTTGAAGGTCTTCCAGCCTACCATACGGGAGATGTCGGAACCATGACGGATGAAGGTCTCCTTCTCTATGGTGGTCGTATGGACTTCCAAATCAAATTTAACGGTTATCGTATCGAGCTAGAGGATGTCTCTCAAAACTTGAATAAATCGAAGTATATTGACTCAGCAGTCGCAGTACCGCGTTATAATAAAGATCACAAAGTCCAAAATCTCTTGGCCTATGTCATCTTAAAAGAGGGTGTCAAAGAACAATTTGAGCGAGAAATTGATATCACGAAAGCCATTAAGGAAGATTTAGAAAACATCATGATGTCTTATATGATGCCTTCAAAATTCCTCTATCGTGACAGCCTGCCATTAACACCAAACGGGAAAATCGACATCAAAGGGTTGATTAGCGAGGTTAACAACCGATGATCGAGTTTTTGAAACAGCTCCCTCATTTAGAACACTATGGAACACCGATCTATTTTATCTACCTCATTCTAGCTTTTTTGCCGATCTTTGTGGGCCTCTTTTTCAAAAAGAGATTTCCGGTCTATGAAGGACTGGTGAGTCTGATCTTTATCATTTTGATGCTGACAGGTTCGAATCTCAAGCAAATTTATGCCCTGCTCTTTTACGTAGTCTGGCAAATCTTGATTGTGTATTCCTACAAGATCTATCGTCAAAAAGCGGACAATAAGTGGATTTTCTATCTTCATTCCTTCTTGTCTGTCTTGCCCCTGATCTTTGTTAAGGTAGAGCCAGCAATCAAGAATGGGCACCAATCCTTGTTTGGATTTTTAGGGATTTCGTATTTAACCTTCCGGGCTGTCGGAATGATCATCGAAATGCGAGATGGTGTCTTGAAAGAATTCACACTCTGGGAATTCTTACGCTTTATGCTCTTTATGCCGACCTTCTCAAGTGGGCCGATTGATCGTTTCAAACGTTTTAATGAGGATTATAAAACCATTCCTGAGCGTGAAGAATTATTGGATATGTTGGAGCAAGCTGTTAAGTATATCATGTATGGCTTCCTTTATAAATTTATCCTAGCTCATATTTTTGGCCACTTATTGTTAGGACATGTGCAGACCTATGCCTTGTCTCAAGGTGGATTCTTCAATATCGGAACGCTGGGAGTCATGTATGTTTATGGCTTTGACCTCTTCTTTGACTTTGCGGGCTATTCGATGTTTGCTTTAGCAGCTTCCAATCTGATGGGAATTAAAAGTCCCATCAACTTTGATCGTCCCTTTAAATCACGTGACTTAAAGGAATTCTGGAATCGTTGGCATATGAGTTTATCTTTCTGGTTCCGTGATTTTGTCTTTATGCGTCTCGTGATGGTATTGATGCGCAATAAAGTATTCAAGAGCCGGATTACCACCTCAAATGTTGCCTATATTATCAATATGTTGGTTATGGGCTTCTGGCACGGGGTGACATGGTACTACATCGCTTATGGGCTCTTCCATGGGCTTGGACTGGTCATCAATGATGCTTGGATTCGCAAGAAAAAGACCATCAATAAAGAAAGAAAAGCAAAAGGATTGGATCCTATACCGGACAATCGTTGGACCAAAGCTTTAGGGATCTTTATCACCTTTAACACAGTGATGCTGTCCTTCCTGATTTTCTCAGGATTCTTGGATCAACAATGGTTTCCAAAATTGAAATAAAAGGAGAATAGAAAAATGGATGTAAAATCACAAGTAATTGAAATTATTGACGAATTGTTTATGGAAGATGTCTCAGACATGATGGATGAGGATCTCTTTGATGCGGGTGTCCTTGATAGTATGGGAACAGTCGAATTGATTGTAGAACTGGAAAATCGCTTTGGCATCCGTGTTCCTGTATCTGAATTTGGACGTGATGATTGGAATACTGCGAACAAGATCGTAGAAGGTGTAACGGAGCTTCAGAATGCTTAAGCGTTTGTGGCTGATTTTAGGGCCCGTATTTTGCGCGCTCCTCATGGTAACAGCTTTATTATTCTTTTATCCAATCAATCATAAGCACAACTATACCGAAGAGAAAAAAGCTGCGGTTAGTCTGAATGCAGAAGGATTCAAGAGCCGTACAAAGAAGCAAGAAGCGCTTTCTGATCCACAGCATCGCTTTGTCCCTTATTTCGGCTCCAGTGAATGGTTGCGCTTTGATGTGGTGCATCCAGCAGTTTTGGCTGAAAAATATGACCGCAATTATAGACCCTACTTTTTAGGAGAACGTGGTGCGGCTTCTTTGAACCAGTATTTTGGGATGCAACAGATTTTGCCAGAACTCAAGGACAATACAGCTGTTTATGTAGTTTCTCCGCAATGGTTTACCAAAAAGGGATACGATTCCTCTGCCTTTCAACAATTCTTTAATAGCGATCAGTTGAATAGCTTTATTGCCAATCACCAACAGGATGCTGCATCCCAGTATGCTGCAAAGCGTCTGTTACAACAGTATCCAAATGTCGCCTTTCAAAGTGTTGTAACAAAAATTTCTCAAGGAAAGAAAATTTCCAGATTTGATCAGTCTTTGAACCAGTTTGTTTCCCACCTTGTCCAGCGCGAAGATGCTTTGTTTAGTAATCTTGCAACGCGTACAAACGGGAATTACGATAAGAAGGTCAAAAAACGTCTACAAGATTTACCAGATCAATTCTCATATGAGAAATTGGAAGAAATTGCAACGGCTGAAGCAAAAGTCAAAACCAATAACAACGACCTTGGAATCAGCAATCATTTTTACAATACTCGTTTAAAAATGAAGTTGAAGAAACTAAAAGGTTTCCAAAAAAACGAATCCTATGTTCAATCTCCTGAGTACAATGACTTGCAGTTGGTTCTAGACCAGTTTGCTAAATCTCGGACCAATGTTATCTTTGTCATTCCTCCAGTTAATGCCAAATGGATGAAATACACAGGCTTGAGCCAAGAAAAGTATGAACAGGCTGTTCAAAAGATTCGTTACCAATTGGAAAGTCAAGGATTCACCAATATTGCAGACTTTTCTAAAGATGGTGATCAGCCTTACTTTATGGAAGATACGATTCATATGGGATGGAATGGTTGGCTAGCCTTTGATAAAGCGGTCAATCCCTTTGTCACAAAGGCTGAAAAAGCACCAACTTACCATCTAAATGATCGCTTCTTCAGCAAAGACTGGGCCCAATATAAAGGGACACCAGACGAATTTAAATAATGCTTGATCAAAGGGGGCAGGATCAAATCCTGGCTCCTTGATTTGTGAGGAAAGTGACGAGAAAGTCACAAATAAGCAAGAGAGTTATCCACAGGCTGTGGGAAACTTGCTTGTAAATGGATGAAAGCAAGTCCTGATGCTTCTGACGCTTCCTCTTTTGAGGGGGCAAAAAGTGAAAGTTATCCACATTTTTGTGGATAAGTGATAAAAAACAGTGGATAAGTCAGCTGGTTTGTGAAAAGGAGAATAGTGTGAAAAAAATTTGGTTTTACGCAATCGTTCAGGGAATTGTGATCTTTTTTATTGTGGGTGGCATGACCTATGTGCTTAGGGGAGATTTCTTTTTCCGCTACCTATCCCCTATTTTTGGACTAGCAGCAGCTGTCTTGCGATTTGGGACGGCGACTTTAATGAAGGTGCTAGCACCCACTCTCTACGATGATCCCAAAAAGAAAGAAGAGAGCCACGATAATTAAAGAAGTTGGTGACTGAAAAAGTTGAGCTAAAGGCCACTTTCTGCTGGTCTTTATGGTAAAATAGAAGGAAGAATATTAGTTTGGAGATTAATTAGAAATGAAACGTTCAATGTATGCTGGACGTGTTCGTGAAGAACACATTGGAACTCGTATTACCTTGAAAGGATGGGTTAGCCGTCGTCGTGACTTGGGTGGTTTGATCTTTATTGATTTACGCGACCGCGAAGGAATCATGCAATTGGTGATCAATCCAGAAACAGTTAGTGCAGAAGTGATGGCCACAGCTGAAAGCATTCGCAGTGAATATGTTGTAGAAGTGACAGGTCTTGTGGAAGCTCGTGAACAAGCGAATCCGAACTTGCCAACTGGAGCAGTAGAACTCAAGGTAGAGGCTATTACGGTTCTTAATACTGCCAAAACAACGCCATTTGAAATCAAGGACGGAATTGAAGCCAATGATGATACTCGTCTTCGTTACCGCTACTTAGACCTTCGTCGTCCTGAGATGTTGGAAAACCTCAAACTCCGTGCAAAAGTAACTCATTCAATCCGAAATTATTTAGATGAATTAGAGTTTATTGATGTGGAAACACCGTTCCTTTCTAAGTCAACTCCAGAAGGAGCACGTGACTACTTGGTTCCTTCCCGTGTCAACAAAGGCCATTTCTATGCCCTTCCACAAAGTCCTCAGATTACAAAACAATTGTTGATGAATGCTGGATTTGACCGCTATTATCAAATCGTGAAGTGTTTCCGAGATGAAGATTTACGGGGAGACCGTCAACCTGAATTTACACAGGTCGACTTGGAAACCTCTTTCTTGAGTGATCAAGAAATCCAAGATATCACAGAAGGCTTGATTGCACGTGTCATGAAAGAAACCAAGGGAATTGAGGTAACACTCCCATTCCCACGGATGAATTATGATGATGCCATGGCCTTGTATGGTTCAGATAAACCAGATACACGTTTTGAAATGTTGCTTCAAGACTTGACAGAGCTTGTCAAGGGTGTAGACTTCAAAGTCTTTTCAGAAGCTCCAGCAGTTAAGGCGATCGTTGTCAAAGGTGCAGCGGATCATTACTCTCGTAAAGACATCGATAAATTGACAGAAGTTGCGAAGCAATACGGTGCGAAAGGTCTTGCTTGGGTCAAATATGCTGAAGGAGCCTTGAACGGTCCTGTTGCGAAGTTCTTGACAGAATTGACAAGCGACTTGACAGTTGCTTTACAATTAGAAGACAAAGATCTAGTTCTCTTTGTAGCAGATACTCTTGAAGTAGCCAATGCAACGCTTGGTGCTTTGCGTGTTCGTCTTGCGAAAGAGCTTGACTTGATTGACAATAATCAATACAACTTCCTTTGGGTAGTGGATTGGCCAATGTTTGAATGGTCTGAAGAAGAAGGCCGTTATATGTCTGCTCACCATCCATTTACACTCCCACAAGCTGAAACAGAACATGAATTGGAAGGTGATCTTTCAAAAGTTCGAGCAATTGCCTATGATATCGTCTTAAATGGCTATGAATTAGGTGGAGGAAGCCTACGGATTAATCATAAAGACTTACAAGAACGGATGTTTAAGGCACTTGGATTTACAAAAGAAGCTGCCAATGAACAATTTGGTTTCTTGTTGGAAGCAATGGATTATGGTTTCCCACCACATGGAGGATTGGCGATTGGGTTGGACCGCTTCGTGATGCTTCTTGCAGGGGAAGATAATATTCGGGAAGTCATTGCCTTTCCGAAGAATAACAAGGCGACAGATCCAATGACACAAGCTCCTTCTGTCGTTTCTGAAAAGCAGTTGGATGAGTTAAATCTTCAAGTAGAAGTAGCAGAGCAAGAATAGGACAAGAGAGAAAAGGGAAAGTCTAGGAATCAGTTGCTCTAAGATTTTCCTTTTCTTCTAATCGATGGATTGAAAATGAAAAAAATTCGCTTTCATAAGCTATTTCGCTATCATGTGCGGCGACTAGCTTATAACATTAAATTATTGCGCGTGCTGAAGAGCATCTCCCGTGAGAAATACGATGAAAAAGTGTCAGCTTCCTTGCTGTATGGTTTTCTATCAGCAATTGCTGTTAACTTCTTCTTTCAACCAGGACATGTATACTCCAGCGGTGCAACAGGTCTAGCTCAGATTTTATCTGTTCTGAGTCATCGCTTTATTGGCTTTACGATTCCCGTTTCCTTAACCTTTTATGCCATCAATATCCCTTTGATGATTGTGGCTTGGTATCAAATTGGCCATAAATTTACCATCTTTACCTTTATTACGGTTTCGATGAGTTCCCTCTTTATTCAGTTCGTGCCAGTGATTACGTTGACCAACGATCCGATCATGAATGCCCTATTTGGTGGGGTTGTCATGGGAACAGGGATTGGTTTTGCTCTTCGGAACAACATTTCCAGTGGAGGAACCGATATTGTCAGTTTGACGATTCGAAAACGGACAGGAAAGAATGTCGGCAGCATCTCCTTTTTGGTCAATGGGACCATTATGTTGATCGCTGGTCTGACTTTTGGTTGGAAGTATGCACTTTACTCTATGATTACCATCTTCGTATCGAGTCGAGTAACGGATGCTGTCTTTACCAAGCAAAAACGGATGCAAGCAATGATCGTAACGAGCCAGCCAGATGCCATTATTGAAAAGATCCATAAAAAATTGCATCGTGGAGCAACCATTATCCACAATGCAGAAGGAACCTATAACCATCAGGAAAAAGCGGTTCTGCTGACAGTTATTACGCGTGCAGAGTTTAATGAATTCAAATATATTATGAAAAAAGCTGATCCTCAGGCTTTTATCACCATTTCAGAAAACGTTCATATCATCGGACGCTTTGTAGAAACAGAAGAATAAAAATAAAGGTCACCACATTGTGGTGACCTTTATTTTGTTGATTCAGTTCCATGGAGAAGGAGCCAACTATGGGCAGGAATAGAAAGTTCCTTTCCTTTAGGAATAGGGGTTTTTAGGTTGGCATGAGGATAGGCAAATAACAGCTGACTATCACTCAGATGTTGATAGGTCTGTTCTTGATCACCGATATTGACAAGAATCGTTATTTTTTCACGATCTTTCTCAATCGTGTAGATTAAATGATGATCAGACAACCATTTGACATCACAGTAGTCGCGAATCTCTTGCCCTTTTTTCAAACGAAGGAGTGGCTGTGATTTCCGATAAGCAATCAATTCTTCAAGAAAAGCAAGTTCTTCTTGGCATTTTGGAAGGGATGTCCAGTCCAATTGGTTGAGACTATCTGGCAAGTTATAGGTGTTGTCTTCGAGCCCTTTTGTGCGATAAAATTCTTGACCAGCATGGATAAACGGCACTCCTTGAGCTAGTAACACTAAATGAAGAGCTAATCGTGAGAGAGATTTTCGATCTTCTAGACGAATCTCTTCCTTTTCAAGTTGGAAATAATCAAAAACAGTTGCATTGTCGTGGCATTCGACGTACTGAATGGCTTGTTGAGGTTGGGTGAAATGAGCAGGCCCTAGCTTCCCGACATTCGCCGTTAGAATATTCGCAAAATCATTTGCGGGATGTTGACTCTCACGACGGTGACCGGCTACAAGTGTTCTCTTGATCGTATCCCGGAAGTTATCACTGAAAAAGCCAAAGGCTGGTAATCGTTTCGCGTTATACTGGTGAGCGAGCTGATCTTCAGAGAGGCCGGTATCCATCTTCCACCCTTCCCCATAGAGATAGATGTTAGGATAGATTTCACGGAGTTCTTCTGCAATCTCTGTCATGGTTTGAATGTCTAGGATTCCCATCAAGTCAAAGCGGAAACCATCAAAGCCGTAGAGGGAAACCCATTGTTTGAGGGATTGCTTGATATAGTGTCTCACCATGGAACGCTCACTTGCCACGTCATTTCCACAGAAGGTTCCATTGGTCCGCTCTCCCTCTGCATTATAACGGTAGAAATAACCAGGAACGATCTGTTCAAAAGCATACTCATCTGCCTGGTAGACGTGATTGTAGACTACATCCATGATGACACTCAGATTAGCCTGGTGATAGGTGTCAATGGTGTCTTGGAGCTCTAGGATTCGCGCATAAGGATCGTTAGGGTCACTCGCATAGCTTCCTTCTGGAACATTGTATTGGACAGGATCATAACCCCAGTTGTAGGCTTTCCATTGATCCTCTTCGTCTACACTACCGAAATCGTAGACAGGAAGTAACTGTACATGGGTAATGCCCAGTTTTTGAAGGTAATCAAATCCAAGGATTTGACCATTGAGTTGAGGCGATTCTGTCAACCCTTTAAACTTACCAGGGTGTTTAAAGCCGGCCTCTTTTTGGACAGAGAAGTCCCGAACGCTCATCTCATAGATGAGCGCTTCTGTCGGGTCGAGTTGACGAGCAGCACGTGTGATAGGACGTGTGATCTTCTTGCGGTCGACGACGAGGCTATCTCCAGAGTTTGCTAAAGAGGATAGAGCATAGGGATCGTGGATCCGACGTTCTAGGCCATTGACACGGAACTCATAGTGGTAGGCAGCTCCTTCCCAATCCCCTTTGAGTACGAGTTCCCAGACCCCATTTTCTGTACGATGCATTGGATAGACCTGATCTTCGATATGGAGGGTCACATCTTGCGAAATGGGTGCCCAGAATTTAAATTGCGTCTGACGTAGTGTGTAGAAACTTCCTAGATCCTCTCCAGTATAGGTGAAGGTTTGATCAAAAATGGGTTTTCGAACAATTTGACGATAGTGGAGAATAGAAGAATTTCCAGCAGCATCGTAGATGGTGTACTCTTCTCCGAGTTCAAGCGGAATAGGGCTTAAGAAATAGTCTCCTGTGTCAGTCGCTGCACTTGACGTTTTGACAGGGATTAAGGCAAGATGACCTTGGTTCGTTTCCAAATAAAAAGGAAGGATATGCTCCTCTCCTTTTTGGATAAGAATCAGGTCTTGGTCATCTAAATAAGCAGTAAATGTAGACATAAAGACTCCTAAAGTTTCGTAATGGTATGGTCAATCAATTGACGGTAGCAAACAGTTTTTCCTTCTTTGTGATCTTTGATGATTTGAAGGATGGTCCGGACAGATTCACGCCCGAGTTCCACCGCATTGATGTCAATATAGGCTTCAATATCGAGTCGTGGCTTGATCGAATCAAAGGAAATAATCGGGATTGTCAGCTGGTGTTCTAATAGGTATTGGCGCACCCCTTCAGCAACGAGAATATCGGTCGTCATAATCGCATCTAGTTCTGTTAACGGTAGACTCTCCATCATTTGATAAGAATTATCTTCTAACATAAACCCAAATGAAAAATGAACGAGTTTTTCATCGAGAGGAATCCCTGCTTTTTGGAGGGCTTCTTTATAACCTTCGTAGCGGTCTTGAGATACGAACAGTTCTTTGTTTCCCCCGATAAAAGCAATTTTTCGGTAGTTTTGTTGAATGAAATAATCCGTCGCATCAAATGCAGCCTTGATATTATCATTATCCACTAGCGATACAAAAGGTGAAGCTGCCTTTCCGAGAATGAGGAAGGGGAACTTGTCTTTGATCGCAAATTCAACGAGGGGATCATTCGGGTTGGAATAAAGGAAAATCAAACCATCTACACGATTTCCGTAGATGAGTTGTTTGAGGTTGTCGAGCCGCCGTTCTTCATTTTGCCCCGTACAGATTTGGATGGCATAATCATTGTCTGACGCGATCTGGGTAATCCCTCTTAAAACAGTTGGGAAGAAAGGATTCTGGTAGAAGACGTCACTGTCGATTGGTAGGACCAAAGCAATGACTTGACTAGATTGGCTGACAAGGCTGCGAGCATTAAGATTGGGATGGTAGTCCAATTCGACCATGGCCTCACGGACACGTTTTTTTGTTTCATCACTAATCGTGGATTTGTTTTGGATGACGCGCGTGACAGTTGAAGGCGCGACGCCAGCGAGTTTCGCCACATCTTTGATGGTAACACGCATGAGAAAACCTCCTAGCGGTGATAGTCTGGATCACGGAAGTGGGTCTTATAAAATACCATAGCAAGATAGAGTACAAATAAGACATTTTGGATCATGATCGTCGTAGTAAATACTTGATGGAATAGTAAACTGATGAAGACACTCAGTAAAATAGGGAGTCCCAAGCAATTCAGAATACAATTGAAACATTCCTTGAAAGTTTGTAGTGAAAAGAGTCGAGATTTTCGTGTCAAGTAGAGGAAGAAAGATGCCCCTACGATGAGAATCAAATAATTGACTGTCGATAAGAAGCCAGAGAAAATCACGAGAAAGAGACTGACAGGGAGTCGATTGTCGCGAAACCAATCGCTAGAGATAGCTTGAGTGAAGCTTTTTTTATCCCGAAGGCTCTCTTGATTAATAGCCTGGTATGAGACTGTAGCGAGTTCTTTATTCTCTTTTGAGATAATCAATTGTTTGCGATCAAAATGGAGTGTTAACTCCTTGCCTTCACTAGCCTTTGCCTCTTGGCCTAAGATAACCTGTCCTTTTGAAGTCTTGTGTACAGGGTTAGTCCCTGTATAGGTGAGCTCTTGGTCTTTGATCACGACGTGTTCTTGGATATCTTTCATAACGTCTGTTGATAAAGGATCAAACACATCGCTGACAAAGGTTGTCAAAGGATAGGTTTTGAGTTGAGCATTTTGCAGAGCCACAGGTAATAGTGTGATAGAGATTAGAAAGAAAGAAGTAAAAATCATTTGGAACCAGCTCAGTTTTTTGCGGTTTGCAAAAGAAGAGCGGAAATTGAAGATACTTGCGAAATAATTAAAAGGATAGGGCATAAGATGACCTTTCTAAATATAAGAGTATCAGAAATGCAAAGAGAAATCTCTTTGCATTGATTTTATTCTTAACGAAGGGTAGTAAAGCATCCACCATACTACCCTCAACTTAAAAATAAAATGTGCTTGAAATAAGATTCTATTTTATCCTTTATCTCCACCAGCTGTCAAGCCTGAAACAAAGTTCTTTTGTAGGAAGAAGAATAAGATACAGATTGGAACCGCGATCAAAATAGCACCGGCTGCAAAGAAGGCGATTTTTTGATTTTTTTGGTCACTGATAAAGGTTTGAAGACCAACGGCTACCGTATAGTTCACTTCGTCACGAAGCAAGAATTTAGACAAGATATAGTCTCCGAAAGGCCCCATGAAAGCCCAAAGTGCTTGAACGGCAATCATTGGACGAACAAGAGGAAGGACGATTTGCCAGAAGCGACGGAAGTGTCCAGCTCCATCCAATTTCGCAGATTCATCGAGAGAAATTGGAACAGTATCGAAGTATCCCTTCATCAACCAGGCATTCATTGGAATACCACCACCAACATAAAGGAAGATCAAGAACCAAGGTTGGTTCAAGGCATTCAGCATCAAAGCCATAACGAAGAAGGCTGTGAGGGCTGCCATGGTTGGGACCATTTGAATAATCAAGAAGAAGACCAAACTTTGTTTACGCGCCAAGAAATTGTAACGGCTGTATGCGTAACCTGCGAAGGTAACGATACTTGTTTGTACAATCATGGTGATAATGGCGATAACCAAGGTGTTCATATACCAAGTGCCATAATGAGTTTCAGAGAAAAGTTTTGAGAAGTTATCAAAACTAAGATTGCCACTAAAATCAAGTGTAAAGGCACTGACATTCCCTGATTTGAAGGCTGATAGAACCGTAATCAACAATGGATAAATGATAACGATTGAAAGAACCACCATGTACAGGTAAGTCAAGAAATGATTGAGGCGGCGTTTAAATTGAACTGAATTTTTCATTTTATACATCCTCCATATCAAATGCATGTAGTTTCTTGAAGGCAATCATAGAGATTGAGATCACAATCACAGAGATAATCAAGGTTACCGCTGCGGCCATTGAATATTGAGGAGAAGAATTGGTTGTCAACTTGTAGATCCATGAGATCAAGATATCTGTAGATCCGGCGTTTCCTCCGACAGAACCAGGTCCCCCATCGTTAAACAAGTAAATGATGGAGAAGTTATTAAAGTTGAAAGTATATTGACTGATCAAAGTTGGAGCTGCAACAGCCATAATCATTGGGAAAGTGATGCTGCGGAATTTTTGCCAACCGTTGGCACCATCAATATAAGCAGCTTCGTAAAGATCGTTTGGAATAGATTGAAGAATCCCTAAAGTCAAGACGTAAATGTAAGGGAAGCCGAGCCAACCTTGCATCATAATCAAAGCAATTTTTGTCCAAGTAGGATCTGTTTTCCAAGGAATCAAAATGCCATCTAAGAATGGGAAGATCTTCGCAAACAATGGGATAACTTGTGCATTGATGGCACCGACACTATCGTTAAACATATTTGAGAAAGTTAAGATAGTGATGAAGGCTGGAACAGCCCATGGGAGCAAGAAGATAACCCCAAAGATTCGTTTTCCTTTTACGAATGGTTGGTTTGCAACAATAGCGGTCAAGATACCGAGTACGATTTGAAGAGTAGAAGCTGCGAGTGCCCAAATCAAGGTCCAGCCAAGAACAGATGTAAAGGCTGAGCGGAAGGTGCTCAAGGTCCACATATTAGTGAAGTTTTGGAACCCGATCCAATCAAGCAAGGTTGTTGGAGCGGTATGTTTGAAGTCGTAGTTGGTAAAGGCGATCATCAAAGTTACTAAAACTGGGAAGATAATCGCAAATGTCATAGCAATGTATGAAGGAATGATCAATAAATATGGGAAGCCATTTTCATAGATGGCTTGAACCATTTCTTTTCCAGTTTTTGGAACAGCAATGCCATTGTTGATACGTTTTGCAACGGTTCCAGCATCCTTAATATTTAAGGCATAAAATAGGAAGTAAACAATGGTAATGATCAAGTGGAAGGCGCCACGAATCAAGATAAAGAGAGAATTATCTTGTCCACGGACGGTTCCAAGTGTAACCAATTTCGCTAATTCTCCAGCTCCGATTCCTAGGAAATAGGCGAGAAAGAGAACAGTTACGGCAAGAAAAATATAGCCTTTGGTTTTTTGTTTGTTATAAATTTGCCCAAGACCCGGGATCAAAGAGAGCCACATAGCCTTTTTAGGGTTTTGTTCTGTAGTCATTCAAATCTCCTTATAATGTCCTTGCTAGAGAGCAAGAAGACAAGTCAGACAGTAAGTTGTGCTTGAAAATTGAACATAAGAGGTTGGGACCTTGTCTCCAACCTCTTACTCACACCTAAAAACTGTCTTATTTGCTACCGAATTTTTGTTCGATGGTTTCTTTAATCAATTTCACTGCATCGTCAGCAGATGCTTTTGCAGATTTTTTACCACTTACAGCATCGAAAAGCATAGTAGCAGCTGGATCCCAAACAGCACTCATTTCTGAGATATTTGGCATTGGTTGAGCATTCTTGAATTGATCAACAACGGCAGTTGTCAATTCATCGTTTTTGCTAACCGCATATTTACGAGCTTCTGTGTTGGCAGGAACTTCATTGGTCTTGTCAAACAAAGCTTTTTGTTGGTCAGTACTTGTCAAGAAGTCAATGAATTTTTGAGCGCCATCAAGGTTTTTCGCACCTGCAGGGATAACCCAAGCTTTACCACCACCAAAGGCAGAGTATTGTTTTCCGTTTGGAAGAGTTGGAATCGTTGCGACACCGTAGTTTACTTTAGCTTCTTTCAATGAAGCAGCTTTCCAAGGACCATCGATGATAGCAGCTGTTTTTCCTTCTTGGAATTGTGTTTGGATGAAGTTAGCAGCAGCTTTTGTATCTTGCAAACCTTTTGGCCATTTAGCATACCAAGTTTTTGCATATTCGATACCATCGATAGAACCTTGGTTGTTCAATCCAATATCTTTAGGATCTGTACCGTCTTTACCAAACACATAACCGCCGTTACCTGAAAGTAAACCGTAAGTGTAGTAGAAGTTTGTCCAGTCAGCTAAGAAGGCAGTTGTTTTACCAGGTTCGCTAGCGAAGTCGTACTTGCTATCTTTTGCAAGATTTTCAAGATCACCAAATGTTTTTGGAGCTTCGCTTAAAAGATCTTTGTTATAGTAGAGAACCAATGTTTCGATGACAGCAGGTGCACCGTAAACTTTACCACCGTTTGTTACAAGAGCTTCAGTTGTTTTATCTGTATGGCTATCTTTGTTTAATGTCACTTCAGCCAATTGACCATCGCTACCAAGACCACCTACACGGTCGTATGGAGCCATCATTACGTCTGGAGCTTTTTTAGATTGGTTATCAAGAGAAAGGTTATCCAATCCACCAAGAGCATCACCAGTCTTGATGTTAATTTTTACGCCATTTTCTTTTTCAAAAGCATTTGCAGCTTCTTCAACATAAGATTTGTAGCCTTTGTCTACATAGACGTTGATTTCTTTACTTGCCTCAGAAGAACCTGATGAGCTATTGCTACAAGCAGCAAGTAAGAAGCCGGCAAAACCAACTGTACCAAGTACAGCAGCACTACGTAAAATTGTACGTTTCATGATTTATTCCTCCTAAAGAATAAAAAAAGATAGTAATTAGAAACCGTTTTAGACAAACGTTTTCCTAAAACGTCTTAAGTATATCACAAGGCGAAAACGTTTGCAAGTAGTTTTAAACAATTTTTTTAAAAATATTTTAATTCCGAACTTTCTTCTATAAAATGCATCAAATTTGTTGACATTAGCCAAAGGAAAGAATACACTAAGGGGGTGAGGACATTCTGAAAAAAGTTAAAAAAGTTTTTAAGAAATCCCTTGCAGAAAATAGGGAAAAAGTTTATAATAACATGGTACGCAAACGTTTTCGCAAAAATTGCGTAAACTGAGTTGCGCCTGTTCGATTTTTAACAAAGAGTAGAGCCGCTTGAGAGCTGGATACGACTCTGCAACGATACCCATACCGTGCACCGAATCGCAGGCTTCAAAGAAATAAAAAAAGGTGGTAATCCATGAAAAAACGTCAAAGTGGTGTTTTGATGCACATTTCTTCCCTTCCTGGACAATACGGGATCGGATCATTCGGTCAATCAGCATATGATTTTGTTGATTTCCTCGTTCGGACCAAGCAACGTTACTGGCAAATCTTGCCGCTTGGTACAACTAGTTATGGAGATTCTCCATACCAATCTTTCTCAGCTTTTGCTGGGAACACTCATTTTATTGATTTCGATCTTTTGATTGAACGAGGTTTGTTGACAGAAGCAGATCTTAAAGGAGTGGACTTTGGTCAAGATCCTACTCAAGTGGATTATGCAAAGGTTTTCGAACAACGTCGTCCGCTACTTGAAAAAGCCGTTGCGAACTTCTTGAAATTAGGTGATCAAAAAGAATTCCAAGCCTTTTGCGAAGCCAATGCTTCTTGGTTGGAACTATTTGCAGAATACATGGCTATCAAAGAACACTTTGATTTAAAAGCTTGGACAGAATGGCCAGATGCAGCTATTCGTGCACGTGAACCAAAAGCTTTGGCTCAATACCGTGAAAAATTGGCGGATCAATTGACTTACCATCGTGTGACTCAATTCTTCTTCTTCCAACAATGGTTGGCCTTGAAAGCTTATGCCAATGACCATCACATTGAAATCGTCGGAGATATGCCAATCTATGTAGCGGAAGATTCAAGTGACATGTGGGCGAACCCTCATCTCTTCAAAACAGATAAAAACGGGAAAGCGACTTGCATCGCAGGATGCCCGCCAGATGAATTCTCAGCAACTGGTCAACTTTGGGGGAACCCAATCTATGACTGGGAAGCAATGGACAAAGATGGCTACCAATGGTGGATTGAACGCTTGCGTGAAAGCTTCAAGATCTACGACATCGTGCGGATCGACCACTTCCGTGGTTTTGAGTCTTACTGGGAAATCCCTGCTGGATCAGATACAGCAGCACCAGGTAAATGGGTTAAAGGTCCTGGCTACAAACTCTTTGCAGCTGTGAAGGAAGAGCTCGGTGATTTGAACATCATCGCTGAGGACCTTGGCTTTATGACAGATGAAGTCATCGAACTTCGTGAAAGCACTGGCTTCCCAGGAATGAAGATTCTTCAATTTGCCTTCAATCCGGACGATGAAAGTATCGATAGCCCTCACTTGGCACCAAACAATTCTGTGATGTATACAGGAACACATGATAACAACACAGTTCTTGGATGGTACCGCAATGAAATCGACGATCCAACTCGTGAGTACCTTGCCCGTTATACTAACCGGAAAGAGTACGAATCTGTACCGCATGCGATGCTTCGTACAGTCTTTGCTTCCGTCAGCTTCATGGCGATTGCTACTATGCAAGACTTGCTCGAATTGGATGGTTCAGCTCGGATGAACTTCCCATCAACTCTTGGTGGTAACTGGTCATGGCGGATGACAGAGGATCAATTGACTCCAGCTGTCGAGCAAGAATTGCTTGATTTCACTACGATCTATCGTCGTGAAAATAAAGACTTGAAAAAAGAAGTTAAGAAAGCAGAAAAATAATCTTTCCCTATTAAAATTGTTGAAACAAAGGAGACTTTAAAACATGGAATCATTACAAAAATATGTGATTGATCATCACCAAAAAACAATTGCAGAATGTTCAAATGAAGAATTGTACATTGCTTTGCTTAATTACACCAAGCAAGCAAGCGCTCAAAAGAAATTAAATACTGGTAAGAAAAAAGTTTACTATATCTCAGCTGAGTTCTTGATCGGTAAACTCTTGTCTAACAACTTGATCAACTTGGGTCTTTACGACGATGTTAAAAAAGAATTGTCAGATGCTGGTAAAGACTTGATCGAAGTAGAAGAAGTGGAATTGGAACCATCACTTGGTAACGGTGGTTTGGGACGTTTGGCGGCCTGCTTTATCGACTCTATCTCAAGCCTTGGTTTGACAGGGGATGGGGTTGGTTTGAACTACCACTTTGGTTTGTTCCAACAAGTCCTTAAAAACAACCAACAAGAAACGATTCCAAACGCATGGTTGACTGACCAAAGCTGGCTCGTTCGTTCAAGCCGTAGCTATCAAGTGCCATTTGCACACTTCACATTGACTTCTACCCTTTATGATATCGATGTCCCTGGTTACAAGATTGATACCAAGAACCGTTTGCGTTTGTTCGACTTGGATTCAGTTGATTCATCTATTATTGAAGATGGTATTAACTTTGACAAGACAGATATCGCTCGTAACTTGACCCTCTTCTTGTACCCAGATGATAGTAACCGTCAAGGGGAATTGCTCCGTATCTTCCAACAATACTTCATGGTATCAAATGGTGCACAATTGATCATCGACGAAGCCATCGAAAAAGGAAGCAACTTGCATGACCTTGCTGACTATGCTGTTGTCCAAATCAACGATACTCACCCATCAATGGTCATCCCTGAATTGATCCGTCTTTTGACAGAACGTGGTATTGGAATGGATGAAGCTATCTCTATCGTTCGTAGCATGACGGCCTACACTAACCACACAATCCTTGCAGAAGCCCTTGAAAAATGGCCACTTGAATTCTTGCAAGAAGTGGTTCCTCACTTGGTTCCAATCATTGAAGAATTGGACCGCCGTGTTCGCGCTGAATACAAAGATCCAGCTGTTCAAATCATCGATGAGAATGATCGCGTACACATGGCACACATGGATATCCACTATGGATTTAGCGTAAACGGGGTAGCAGCACTTCACACAGAAATCTTGAAGAATTCTGAGTTGAAAGCCTTTTACGACATTTACCCTGAAAAATTCAACAACAAAACAAACGGTATCACTTTCCGTCGTTGGCTCATGCATGCTAACCCAACCTTGTCACACTACTTGGATGATATCCTCGGACGTGACTGGCACCATGACGCATCTAAATTGGAAGACCTTCTTTCTTATGAAGATAAAGATGCAGTCAAAGCAAAATTGGAAAACATCAAGTCTCACAACAAACGCAAATTGGCTCGTTTCTTGAAAGACCATCAAGGTGTGGAAATCAATCCAAATTCTATCTTTGATACCCAAATCAAACGTCTTCACGAATACAAACGTCAACAAATGAACGCTTTGTATGTAATCCACAAATACTTGGACATCAAAGCTGGAAATATCCCTGCTCGTCCAATCACTGTTCTCTTTGGTGGTAAAGCAGCTCCTGCCTACACCATTGCACAAGATATCATCCACTTGATCCTTTGCTTGACAGAAGTGATTGCAAACGATCCAGCGGTAGCTCCACACTTGCAAGTTGTTATGGTAGAAAACTACAACGTAACTGCTGCAAGCTACTTGATCCCAGCTAGCGATATTTCTGAGCAAATCTCTCTTGCTTCGAAAGAAGCTTCAGGTACTGGTAACATGAAATTCATGTTGAATGGTGCATTGACACTTGGTACGATGGATGGAGCCAACGTGGAAATCGCTGAATTGGTTGGACGTGACAACATCTACATCTTCGGTGAAGATTCAGAAACTGTTATCGATCTTTATGCCAAATCAGCATACAAATCAGCAGATTTCTATGAACGTGAAGCCATCAAACCATTGGTAGACTTCATCGTCAGCGATGCCGTTCTTGCAGTTGGGAACAAAGAACGCTTGACTCGTCTTCACAATGAATTGATCAACAAAGACTGGTTCATGACTCTTCTTGACTTGGAAGACTACATTGTAACCAAAGAACGCATGTTGGCTGACTACGAAGACCGTGATGCATGGTTGGATCAAGTCATCGTTAACATTGCGAAAGCAGGATTCTTCTCATCTGACCGTACGATCGCTCAGTACAACGAAGATATCTGGCACTTAAACTAATTACTAGTTATTAGACCAAGGTTCTTAGGACCCTGGTCTTTTTTTATAGAATTGGGGGAGGAAATTGGAAAGGACTAGAGATTGGGAGGAGCGTAGCTACAGATGGTGCATGAGTGTGGGAGGAGATTTTCTTTCAATTTGCCCTTGATTTTCATGTTGCTTTCTGAGACAAAGTGAAGGGGACATCGAAAAAAAACGATGTGCTCGTTTTTCGAAATAAAAGGGAATAACCGCCCTCAAAAAATAGCTCTAACTAAGGTCTAGGTAAGGGGTTTCAAGCAATGGCTGATTCCTTAAAATTTGTTGTTTTTTTGAATTTTTCCGATATGGCGGGGAAAATATTACATAATTTTTCATTTCAAACTTCAAATCTAATCTATTGGTATAAAAAGATACTTCCCCTTAAAAAGCCTTTCGGTGAAATTTATAAAAAGAGAAAGTGGCTTGAAAACCTTTGAAAATAAAGGTTTTTTCAAGTCTATTTACATATATTTTCAACCAAAAGATGAAGAAGAACTTGAAAGTTTGGCGTTTCAAGTTGTTATATATTTAAAGTAAAATAAAAAATTAAATCGACAAATATTTAAAAATGGTTGATTGTGATACAATAGAGATAACTGAAAGTAGCATATTTTTGCCTCTACAGTGAGATTTTTTTAAACAAAAAGGAGAGTTTTGAAAATGAGAAGCTATCGTGAACATGTTTCGAAGCAGGAAAAATTTTCAATTCGTAAGTTATCAGTTGGTGTTGTTTCATTGGCCATCGCTGGATTGGCTACCGTCAATACCTACGGTGCAGAAGTGAAAGCGGATGAAGCTACAGCCCCTTCTACTGAAGCAACCAGTACAGATACAGCAACAAGCGATGCAGCTGTTGCAACAAGTTCTAAGTTGACATCTACAACTGTGACAGAAGGAAATAAAATAGTTACGACTACTTATGTAGAATCACCGGAACTTGAAAAAGCAAAAGCTGATGCAGCTACAGAAGGTGTGACCGTTACAGAAGAAGCTGAAAAAGTCCAACCATCTATCGCAGCAGCAGAAGCGGATAACAAAGCTCAAACAGCTGAAATCAACACAGTCGTTGAAAACTACAAAAAGGCCAAAGCTGAGTATGAAGCAAAATCTCAAGAAATCACATTGATTGAAAAGAGAAATGCAGAAGCAGAAGCAGCTTACAAGAAACAAGTAGAAGACTACAATTCCCAACAAGCAGCTTATAAAGCAGCCTTAGCAGCATACAATCAGAAAAAAGTAGCTTACGATGCTAAACTAGCAGAAAAAGCAGCAGCGGATAAGGCCAATGCTGAAGCTAAAGCTAAGTATGAAGCAGAAATGGCTGTTTACAATACAGCTAAAGCGCAATATGACAAAGATTTACAAGAATACCAAGCTAAGAAAGCTCAATACGATAAAGATAAAGAAGCTTATGGTAAGTTAGTTGCTAAGAAAGCAGAAGAAGATGCTGCTAAAGCTAAGTATGAAGTTGAGCTTGCAAAATACAATGTAGACCTAGAGCAATACGGCAAAGATTTTGCTACTTATCAAACAAAACTTGCTGAATATCAAACAGCTTTGGCACAGTACAAAGATGCTAAAGCAGCCTATGATAAATACATGAATGATAATGGTTTCCAAGATCTAAAAGATGTTGAAACTGTTCAAGATTTGACCTTCCAACGTGAAGGTGGAGCTACTCATACCATTGATGGTATCAGTACTTATCTCACTCGTGATGCCCAAGCTCGTTTGAATACCAGCAATGTGCATCAGTATGATTCCAATAAATTGGAAGCTTCAGATATTGTAGCAACTAGTCCTTGGGCCAATAATGAAACTGAATTTATTCAAATTAAAGAAGGTGACAAATTTGTTGTAACCTATGACAATTTGAATCAGTCCAGCATGCGTGAAAATAAAAAGGATATGCATCCAATCAAGCGCGTGATTTACCGTTATGAGATTCTAAGTCTCCCATCAAATGATGGCAAAGGAATTGCAGCTATTAGTGCGGACCCAACTGTTACTATGACAGTCGGTGCTTCAACAGACCAAAATAAACCAGTTAAAGTTGCTGTAGATGTTGAATTCTATGATGGTGATGGCAATAAGTTTGATTTGACACAGCACAATGCGATTGTCGCTTTGAACTCCCTTAACCACTGGACGGGTGCTTCCTATGTAGATAGTGGGGATAAACCTCGTGCCCTTACAGTAGAAGCTAAAGATAAAAATGGCAACACCGTTCGTGGAACTTGGAACCCATATGCAGATGGTTCATCAATGAGCATTGAAAACAATGCTGTTGTAGTTAAAAATGGAACAGCTGACTTTGGTACTGCGGACGTCACTATCTCTGCTGAAAATCCGATTAAGATTGTGGCTCAAAACGCAACATGGAATGGCAGCGAATTTGCAGTTAGTGAAGAAACTGTGATTGATGCAACATCTGTTAATGCTTCAGGAGCTGGGAATGGTCATGATATCGGAACAGATGAATTCACATTAGATGGTAAAGATGATGTGATCGGTTCTTATACGATTGATCCAACTTCAGGACGGATCATCTTCACTCCTAAGAAGAAATTTGAAAATGTAGAGCACCAAGAATCTGTAAATGTTGGGAATAATAAATACATTCCAATTCCAAATTCAAGTGTTACTTATGATTCTGCTACAAAAGAGGTAACATCATTTAAAGATAACCAATACATTGAACACGGATCAATCTTTAATGGTGAATCTTCAACGACTCTTGAAGGTTGGGACAATCCATCTTCTCCATACCTCTATTATGGTGGGGCAGGCTTGAAGATGTCTGATGGTCACTTGGTATTTACGGCCAATGGAGCTAATGCTGCTGGTCAGCCAACGGTTTACTGGTTTGCGATTAACTCAAATGTTGGTATTCCAAAAAATCCAGGTGAAGCGCCAAAAGAGCCAACAAAACCAACAGAACCTAAGGCACCAACACCACCAACGATTACAGTGGAAAATCTACCTGCAGAGCCAACGAAACCAGAAGAACCTAAATCACCAACTCCGCCAACAGCACCTAACTACACTGTGATTACGGTCGATGTGGAGGAACCAAAAGCTCCAACTCCACCAAAGGCTCCAACTCCACCAACTCCGGAAGTCGTTCCAAATCCGGTGAAACCGGAAAAAGCTGAAGTGAAATGGCATAAGAATAAAGTGGTAACGGAAACAGATATTCCAACCCCACCAACACCAGTTCCTCCAACTCCACCAACTCCATACAACCCACCAACACCAATTGTTCCACCTACACCAATCGTTCCACCAACTCCAGAGGTTCCAACCGAACCAACTCCTGAAGTTCCGGAACAACCTGTACAACCTGCGCAACCACAAACACCTGCGCTTCCAAATACAGGTACAGAAAGCTCAGCTGCAGCTGTTCTTGCAGGTGCGATGGCTGGATTGCTTGGATTGGGTCTTGCTCGCAAGAAAAAAGAAGATTAATTCTTATTTCTTTCGTTCATTCATCTAAATAAAAAAAGTCAGAAGGCAAGTCCTTCTGGCTTTTTTGATGGAGTGATGACCAAATAGTTGCGAAAAAGGACAGAATAGTTTATGGATAAGGAACAGAAATGGGTTTCAAAGACTAAATGGTGTTGAAATCAAGCAGAATACAAATAAAGGACTAAAATAGAGGGAAATCCGCTATACTAGTTCTGTTCGAATGAAAGTTTATCGGACTTCGTTAGATCTCTAATCATACAGTTGTGATATCTTTTTCATCTTTTGCACCCATTATTTTCCAAATGAATTTCATTTGAACGTATCAGTGATCAGGCAAGTGCTTCCACGGTTTTGAGGTGCTTGCCTTTCTATCTGTATCGCGATATAATAGGGTGTAAGAAATGAAAAGGAGTTTGTATGAAAAAGAAACCTATCTATCTTTACATCCTGTTATTTTTCTCTACGGTTGGAACCCTAACATCAGCTGTCTCAACCTTTGGAGCTTCAAAGAGTTTTGAGCTGACAGATGATTTTGCGAAACAACTTGGTTTAACAACGGCTCAAGACAAGTCTGACTACGTGACATATTATGAGAAATCGGCCCAACTCAATCAGTCTCCACTAACCTTTTTATTTGTTTCCCTGATTCTGATTGCTTTGCTTGCAACTTTCTATTTCCTCTTTATGAAGCAGGATCTGTTAACAGCCCATTATACTTACATGGGGCAGATTTTATTAAGTCAAGCCTTCTCTTGCTATAATTATTTTGCAGGGCGTCCACTATTAGCTAGTTTTTCAAACCCGTCCCTTCGCCAACGATATTTGGCATCTTCATCCATTGCTTTGTTACTCTTGACTGCTTTATCTCTTCTCTTCCTTGGAATTGTTTTGTATAAAACCTTGCGTTTGAGAAAAGCTCAAGCGGCATAATAGATAAGTTTGAATGGAGCTCTCTTAGAGGATAAGAGAGCTTCTTGATTGGAGAAAAAAGATGAAAGTATCCTTTGTTTATATTAGTCTGAGTGGAAATACAGAGAGTTTTGTCCGTCGCTTAAGTGACTATTTGCTGGAAGCTCATCCCGGACTTGAAATCGAGAAAGTGCATGTGAAAGACCTGGTCAAAGAGGGCCAGCCCTTCTTTGAAATGACCAACCCTTTTATCACTTTTTTGCCAACCTATTTGGAGGGTGGAAATGGTGTTGACAATGGAGATGTGGAAATTTTGACGACAGATGTCGCAGATTTTATTGCTTATGGAGACAACGCCAGCAAGTGCTTAGGAGTGGTTGGATCAGGCAATCGGAATTTTAACAATCAATATTGTTTAACCGCTAAGCAGTACAGCCAACGCTTTGGTTTCCCTATGTTAGCCGATTTTGAAATGCGGGGGATGTTGGGAGATATTAAAAAAGTAGCCGCCATTGTAGAAGATTTGTATCATCTTTAAAATAAAGAGAGTGGGACAGAAATCGGTAATTCGTTAGAATTCGATTTCGTCGTCCCACCTCCGCACAGTTGAGTAGGGCTGTAAAAGCTGATGAAATCAGCTCTTGCTCGACAATCCAAAAATAATTGAGAGGCTAGGACTTTTGTCCCAGCCTCTTATTTGTTGCGACTGAATAGAAGAGGAGTCACATTTTATATGACTCCTCTTCTATGGCTTATTTTAATTTTTCAGTGATTTCTTTAGCAAGTAGGAGCCCCAATCGATAGTCCTTGTTGATTGCATGGATGACATCGTTGATATTGTCGGTCTCTTGGATTTTTTCCTTGATGCTATCTTTGAAAGCTTGATCTTTCAAGAGTTGCTCTTGTAAGAGCCGTTGTAGTTTTTCTCTTTCGTACTTGTTAAATAAAAAGAGGACCACTAAACTGATGAGGATTAAGATGTAAACGGTTTGATTCATAGATTTCTCCTGTATATAAAGGATCTGAAAATGTAGAGAATGAAGGGCATTGGACATGAGAAAAGGAGTGAGAAAGAACTAAATTAAATCGCATTTAGTTTCTCCTCTCACTCCCATAAGAGATGTTCTACTTATCCATCATAGATAAGAAATTACATTTTCTCAGGTGCATCGACACCAAGTAAGCGAAGGGCTTCTTTTAAGACTACTGCTGTTGAGTAGCTAAGAGCAAGACGGCTTTCGCGTTCGGGGCTTTCATCCAAGATACGAGTGTGTGCATAGTATTTGTTGAAGGCTTGAGCCAAGTTGATGGCATATTTTGCGATCAAGGATGGATCATAGTTTTCAGCGGCACGTTTGACAACACGAGAGAAGTCTTGGAGAAGCTTGATGATTTCCCAGCTTTCAGGATCGCTCAAGCTGTATGTCGCATCTGTAGATGGTGTGAAGTTGGCTTTGCGAAGGATGGATTGGATACGAGCGTAAGCATATTGAACGTAAGGGCCAGTTTCTCCTTCGAAGGATACCATGGCTTCGAGGTCGAAGTCATACCCATTGCGGCGGTCTGTCTTCAAGTCGTAGAATTTAACCGCACCAACACCGACTGCATGTGCCACTTCTTCCTTGTTTTCAAGTTCAGGATTCTTTTCTTCGATCTGAGCTTTGGCACGAGAGATGGCTTCTTGAAGAGTTGGTTCGAGAAGGATGATATTTCCTTTACGAGTTGACAATTTTTGGCGGTTTTTTGTCACCAAACCAAAGTCAACGTGTACCATATCGTCGCTCCAGTCAAATCCCATTTTCTTCAAAACAGCTTTCAACTGACGGAAGTGGTTGGATTGTTCTTGACCTACAGCATAGATGTTTTTCACAAAGTTGTAAGTCCGTGCACGATACATAGCAGTCGCGATATCACGAGTGATATAAAGAGTAGCACCGTCTGATTTTTTAATCATAGCTGGTGGAAGGTTCACATCATCCAACTCAACGATGCTAGCCCCTTTAGATTCTTCCAACAAGCCTTTGTCTTCAAGGATTTGAACCCCTTCGTCCATCTTGTCATTGTAGAAAGCTTCTCCGTTTAAGCTGTCAAATTCAACACCGAGGAGTTTGTAGATACGGTTGAATTCTACCAAGCTCTCGTCACGGAACCATTGCCACAATTCTGTTGCTTCTGGATCCCCATCTTCCAATTTTTTGAACCATTTACGTCCTTCTTCATCAAGCTCAGGATCGTTTTCGATTTCAGCGTTGATTCGAACGTAAAGTTTTAGCAATTCATCGATTGGGTTGGCTTCGACAGCTTCCTTGCTACCCCATTTTTTGTAGGCCACCATCAAGAGACCGAACTGTTTACCCCAGTCCCCCAAGTGGTTGATTTTAATCGTGTTGTAGCCCATTTTGCGGAAGATGTTCGAAAGAGCATCCCCGATAACGGTTGAGCGCAAGTGACCAACTGAGAATGGTTTTGCAATATTTGGACTTGAAAGGTCGATGGTAATGTTTTGGCCATGACCTTCGTCTTGTTGACCGTAGTCTGCACCTGCTTCGATGACGGATTTGATTACCTGATCAGAGATCTTAGATTTGTCTAAGAAGAAGTTCACGTAAGGTCCAGTTGCAACGACTTTTTCGAAGGCGCTTTGGTCGATCTTTTCAGCAATGTCTGCAGCGATTGCTTGAGGAGCCTTGCGTTCCACTTTTGCAAGTGAGAAGGCTGGAAAAGCAATGTCACCAAGATCAGATGATTTTGGTTGTTCAAGCAAATTTAAAATAGCATCTTGGTCAAGAGAGTCAATCACTTTGGCCAATTCACTAGCAATGAGTTCTTTATTGTTCATATTAGCTCCTTAGTCCTTTTAACTATTATTTTAACACAATTCTGAGCGAATTTTCAATTTTTTTGGTATAATTTAAAGTATATTTATTCAAAAGTGGAGGTCCAATGAAAAAGACAGAACGTCACCTTTTGATTCAACAAATGATTCGAAATGAAAAATTGTCGACTCAAAAAGAGATTCAGGATCGATTAGAAGCAAAAGGAATTGCTGTAACGCAAACAACTCTGTCACGAGATTTGCGCGATCTGGGTCTAGTCAAGGTGAAACGAAAAGACCAGTTGTATTATATTTTGCCAAATGAGCCTGAGGTGGCAGAGATTTATATTATGTTGTCCACCCATGCCAAGTCTGTCTCACGAGCGGAATTCACCTTGGTCTTGCGGACAGAGCTAGGAGAAGCAGCTCTCTTGGCCAATGGTGTAGATGAAATGTCAGATGAGCGTATTTTGGGAACAGTAGCAGGGGCCAATACCCTCTTGATTGTCTGCCGTGACCAAGATGCGGCCATTGAAATTCAAAATGAAATTTTAGGGATGATGCAGTAATCACGCCCCTTGAAAAGAAAAAAATACCCCATTAAGATGTTAAAAGGAGGAAGATAGTGAGCTATCTACTCCTGTTTTCATCTATGGAGCTTGTGTCAGGAAACGACGCAACAGTAAGGAATAAAGAAGTATGACAGTAGAAAAAATATCCCCTGGAATGCAGCAGTATCTAGATATCAAAAAAGACTATCCGGATGCCTTTTTGCTGTTTCGAATGGGAGATTTTTACGAATTATTTTATGAAGATGCAGTGAATGCAGCTCAAATTTTAGAGATTTCCTTAACCTCACGGAATAAAAATGCAGAGAATCCGATCCCTATGGCGGGAGTTCCCTATCACTCGGCCCAGCAGTACATCGATGTTCTCATCGAACAGGGCTATAAGGTCGCGATTGCAGAACAAATGGAAGACCCAAAAGAAGCCAAGGGGGTCGTTAAGCGTGAAGTCGTACAGGTGATTACACCGGGTACAGTGGTGGATTCGACCAAGCCAGATAGTGAGAACAACTTCCTGGTTGCTTTGGATCGTTCAGGAAATGAGTATGGGCTAGCCTATATGGATCTGGTGACAGGGGAGTTTCAGGTGACGACCCTCAATGACTTTAGCATGGTTTGTGGAGAAATCCGCAATTTACGTGCGCGTGAGGTGGTCCTGGGTTATGAGTTGCCAGAACAGGAAGAGCGTGTGTTTGTGAGCCAGATGAATCTCTTGCTGTCACATGTAGAGACGGCGCTCGACGATGTTCAACTCTTAGGGGATCAGTTGAGTGAGCTAGAAAAGAAAACGGCTGGAAAGCTTCTCCAGTATGTCTACCAGACACAAATGCGGGAATTGAGCCACCTCAAAAAAGCCCATCATTATGAGATTTGTGATTTCTTGCAGATGGACTTTGCGACCAAGGCTAGTCTTGATTTGACAGAGAATGCACGGACTGGGAAGAAACATGGTAGCTTATATTGGTATTTGGATGAAACCAAGACGGCCATGGGTGGTCGTTTGTTGCGGTCCTGGATTCAGAAACCCTTAGTCGATTTGAAACGGATTCGAGAGCGCCAGGACATCATTCAGGTCTTTATGGATCATTTCTTTGAACGGAGCGATTTGACCGACAGCCTTAAAGGGGTCTATGACATTGAACGCTTAGCGAGTCGGGTTTCCTTTGGTAAGATCAATCCTAAGGATCTCTTGCAGCTAGGAGATACTCTGGGTCATGTGCCGACGATCAAGTCGATTCTACTGGGGATTGGTGATCCAGTCTTAGATGTCTTGATTGCACGCTTGGATGAACTTCCTGAGTTGCACCGCTTGATTACCTCAGCTATTGCTCCGGAAGCATCTGCTGTTATTACAGAGGGAAATATCATCCGAACTGGGTTTGACGAGCAGTTGGATCAATACCGTGTCGTTCTTCGGGATGGTACTGGTTGGATTGCTGAGATTGAAGCTAAGGAGCGCGAAGCCAGCGGCATTACAGGTCTAAAGATCGATTACAACAAGAAGGATGGCTACTATTTCCATGTCACTAATTCTCAATTGAGTCACGTTCCTGCTCACTTTTTCCGCAAGGCGACCTTGAAAAATTCAGAACGCTTTGGTACGGAGGAATTGGCACGTATCGAAGGAGATATGCTAGAGGCGCGTGAGAAGTCTGCTAATCTGGAATATACGATTTTTATGCGGATTCGGGAAGAAGTTGGCAAGTATATCCAACGTCTGCAACAGTTAGCTCAGGCGATTGCGACGGTTGATGTTTTACAAAGTTTAGCCAGTGTCGCTGAGTCGCAACAGTTGAATCGTCCCTTCTTTCATGAAGAACGACGAATCGCGATCGACAAAGGTCGCCATCCAGTTGTCGAGAAAGTGATGGGAGCCCAGTCCTATATTCCTAATAGCATCTTTATGGATGAGGAACGGGATATTCAGCTGATTACGGGGCCAAATATGAGCGGGAAGTCTACCTATATGCGCCAATTGGCGATCATTGTGATTCTTGCCCAGATTGGCTCCTATGTTCCAGCGCAAAAGGCCGAGTTGCCAATCTTTGATGCGATTTATACTCGGATCGGAGCTGCTGATGACCTGGTATCGGGTCAGTCTACCTTTATGGTGGAAATGATGGAAGCCAATCACGCCATTCGCAAGGCAACACCCCAGTCCTTGATTTTGTTTGATGAGTTGGGACGGGGAACGGCGACCTATGATGGGATGGCCCTCGCCCAATCCATCATCGAATACATTCACGATCGAACCGGTGCCAAAACCTTGTTTGCGACTCATTACCATGAGTTGACGGCTCTCTCAGAGACCTTGTCCCGTTTGGAAAATGTCCATGTTGCGACCTTGGAGCGAGATGGTCAGGTTACCTTCTTGCACAAGATTGAATCCGGCCCAGCAGATAAATCCTATGGGATTCACGTGGCCAAGATCGCTGGTTTACCAGAAGAATTGCTGAAGCGGGCGGATGCGATTTTGACCAAGCTCGAAGGACAAGCCCAGCAAGTACCGCTTGCAGATGCAACTCCTAAAAAGGAAGTGTCTTCGCAGGTTGCTGAACAAATGTCCCTCTTTGAGGAGGAGGCAGAAAATACAGTGATCACAGAATTGAAAAATCTGGATCTCTACAATATGACTCCCATGGAAGTCATGATGGCAGTCGCCGAATTGAAAAAGAAATTATAATAAAAGATCCTCGTGATGGCGAGGATCTTTTATTTTAGTGGTTAGTAATGCTTTGATTGATTTCTTGGACTTGTTTTTTATAAAAATGATGGGAGACCAACCAGATGATCACGTAAACGAGGGTGAATTCGACAACGAGTGAGAAGTAAAATCCGAGTCGTGCTGGAAACCAGCCGGCCAAGGTAGCTAGGGGAATAAACCCAAGTAACATGAGTAGGTAATGGCTCAGAGTAGCCCGTAAGAGGCTCCAGTCTTTTTGAAAGAGGAGACTTCCGAAGCTAAAGAGGACCCCAATCGCACCCCAAACGAGAGCACAATAGAGCATGACCAGTGAGCCGTGAACATGATGCAAGAACATCCAGCGACCGACTGCAGAGTTGGGACTTAAGGGAAGGTACAACTCAGGTGAGAAGAGATAGGAAAAGAAGATGGATAAGATGAGCCCGATGAAAATCCCTTTTAGGGCGTCAGAAAAAGATTGTTTTAGCATGATAATTTCTCCTTAATGGCTTTCAAGTAACGACGGGAGGAGTAGGTCAGACTCCCGTTTTTAAGATAGATTTGCACCGATCCTCCACTAGTAAAGTGCAGGTGATCGATTTCTTTTGTGTTGATAATTTCAGATTGGGAAATTTTGAGAAAGCAGGTCGGTAAGTCTTCAGATAACTGATAGAGTGGCCCAGTCAGAATAAATTGATCTGTCATGGTCTCGCCAATTACTTGCCGATTTTCAATGTAAAAACGTTGGAATAGCTGGCTTTCGATCAGGTAAGCTTCCCCATCCTTTTTGGCACGTAAGCGCCCTTTTTGATCCAATTCTTCCACAAAGTCACGGATTTTCTCTACACGCGCAGATAGTGCAGGTGCTGTGATCATCACCGCTTCTTCTTGGAAGTGGGAATCAATTTGTACTTCAACTTTCATAAGATCGTTTCTCCCTCCTTTGGGTAAAGTCGTTTGGCCTGCTAGCCCGGCTCCTTCTTTACACTACTATTAAACACTTTTTCCAAAGGGAAGACAAGGAAATTTGTCTATGTGGTCGTTTTCTTTGCCTATGCGGTTTTTAAGGAAGAAGATGGGGCCAGCCTCTATTTTTTAAGAAAGGGAGTCTTGTGGATCTGTGGTATAATAGAGCTACATGTATCGGTGAAAAAATAGGTAAAGGAGCAGACATGTCACAGATTATTGAATTGCCAGAAGTCCTAGCCAATCAGATTGCGGCAGGTGAAGTGATTGAACGACCTGCTAGTGTGGTCAAGGAATTGGTTGAAAACTCGATCGATGCTGGGGCTAGCCAGATCGTTGTTGAAATCGAAGAAGCAGGATTGAAGTCGATTCGGATTACAGACAATGGGGAAGGAATTGCGCACGATGAGGTCGCTTTGGCCCTCCGTCGACATGCGACCAGTAAGATCAAGAGTCAAGCGGATCTCTTTCGTATTCGAACGCTTGGTTTTCGTGGTGAGGCCATGCCTTCCATTGCTTCTGTCAGTATTCTAACCCTTTTAACGGCGCAAGAAGGAGCTGCCCACGGGACCAAATTGGTCGCAAAGGGTGGCGAAATTGAGGAAGTGGAGCCAGCGACAAGCCCTGTCGGGACCAAGATCACAGTGGAAGATCTCTTTTTTAATACACCTGCTCGTCTCAAGTATTTAAAGAGCCAGCAGGCAGAGCTATCCCATATCGTGGATATTCTCAATCGCTTGAGCTTGGCCCATCCTGAGATTGCCTTTACCTTGATCAATGATGGAAAAGAAATGACCAAAACAGCGGGGACGGGTAATCTCCGGCAGGCGATTGCGGGCGTCTATGGCCTGGCGTCTGCTAAGAAGATGGTGGCCATTGAAAATCGCGACCTAGATTTTGAAGTGACGGGCTTTGTGTCTTTGCCTGAATTGACTCGTGCCAATCGCAATTACATCAGTCTCTTTATCAACGGCCGTTATATCAAGAATTTCTTGCTCAATCGAGCTATTTTAGACGGCTACGGCAGTAAACTCATGGTGGGTCGCTTTCCACTTGCGATCATTAATATCCAGATCGACCCTTACTTAGCCGATGTCAATGTTCACCCGACCAAGCAAGAAGTGCGTATCTCCAAAGAACGAGAACTAATGGCCTTGATTTCCCAGGCTATTGCGAACGCTTTGAAAGAGCAGGACTTGATTCCGGATGCTCTAGAAAATCTAGCCAAGTCGACCATTCGCCGAACAGAAAAGCCAGTACAGACAACCCTGCCTTTAAAGGAAAACCGTCTCTATTATGACCGAGAAAGTCAAGATTTCAAACTTCGACCAGAAGTGGCAGATCCTCAACGGCCTCTGACAGATGAGGTAACTGCTGATTCTACAAGTCAAGAAAACCCAGCAGAAAAACCAACAAGCGCGATCAAGTTTGCAGAAAGAAAGACTGCGGTTTATGATGAACTGGACCACCCAGAGTTGGATCTGGCTAGTCTAGACAAGGCCTATGATAAGTTGGATGGGGAAGAACATTCGACCTTCCCAGAGTTGGAATATTTTGGTCAGATGCATGGAACCTATCTCTTTGCCCAAGGCAATGGAGGCCTTTATATCATTGACCAGCACGCGGCCCAAGAGCGGGTCAAATACGAAGAATACCGGGAGAGCATCGGGGACGTAGACGGCAGTCAGCAACAACTGCTAGTGCCTTATATCTTTGAGTTTCCTACAGACGATCTGATCCGCCTGCAACAGCGCAAGCACCTTCTAGAAGAAGTGGGCGTCTACTTAGAAGAGTACGGAGCCAACCAGTTGATCTTGCGGGAGCATCCGATCTGGATGAAGGAAGAAGAGATCGAGTCGGGCATCTATGAGATGTGTGACATGCTCCTCTTGACCAAGGAAGTGTCCATCAAGAAATACCGGGCTGAGTTGGCTATCATGATGTCCTGCAAACGCTCCATCAAGGCCAACCATACACTGGATGATTACTCTGCACGCGACCTGATCTATCAACTGTCCCAATGTGACAACCCTTATAACTGCCCTCATGGCCGTCCGGTTTTGGTTAACTTTACCAAGTCAGATATGGAAAAGATGTTCCGACGCATTCAGGAAAATCACACCAGTCTACGGGAATTGGGCAAGTATTAAACAAACAATAAAGGAATCTTATGTACGAATACATTAAAGGAATTTTAACGAAAATCACCGCTAAATACATTGTGGTAGAAACAGCTGGGATCGGCTACCTTTTGCATGTGGCTAATCCCTATGCCTACTCTGGCAAAATGAACCAAGAGGTGCAAGTCTACCTGCACCAAGTGGTCCGTGAAGATGCCCACCTTCTTTATGGTTTTGCAACCGAAGAAGAGAAACAGCTCTTTTTAAACTTGATCTCAGTCTCTGGGATTGGACCTGTCTCAGCTCTGGCCATCATTGCTGCAGATGACAATGCAGGCCTTGTCCAAGCCATCGAAAGCAAGAACATCACCTACTTGACCAAGTTTCCAAAGATCGGCAAGAAAACAGCCCAACAGATGGTTTTGGACCTAGAAGGTAAGATCAATCTTGATCTAGAAGATGCACCGGCTCAGTCTAAGGCCAAAGTTGCAGAAGAAAATCAAGCCCTTGAAGAAGCTATGGAAGCCATGTTGGCATTGGGCTACAAGGCAACGGAACTCAAGAAAATCAAGAAATTCTTTGAAGGAACTTCAGATACTGCTGAGAACTACATCAAGTCTGCCCTTAAGATGTTGGTGAAATAGGAGAAGTCTATGCCAAAACGCTGTGGCTGGGTCAAAATGACCAATCCGTTATATGTAGCTTACCATGATGAAGAATGGGGTCGGCCCCTCCATGATGACCAGGCGCTTTTTGAGTTGCTCTGTATGGAGACTTATCAGGCCGGTCTATCTTGGGAAACGGTGCTCAATAAACGGCAGGCTTTCCGAGAATCTTTTCATGGTTACCATCTTCAACGCGTCGTAGAGATGCCCGACTCTGAACTGGAAACTTTGTTAGACAATCCAGCCATCATCCGCAATCGTGCAAAGATTTTTGCGACACGGGCCAATGCTCAAGCCTTTCTACAAGTCCAGGAGGAATTTGGATCGTTTGATGCTTATCTTTGGTCTTTTGTCGATGGGAAAACCATCGTCAATGATGTTCCAGATTACCGACAGGCTCCAGCGAAGACAGCTCTTTCTGAGAAGCTAGCCAAGAACCTCAAAAAGCGTGGTTTTAAGTTCACCGGACCAGTCGCAGTTTTATCCTACCTACAAGCAGCAGGCCTGGTCAATGATCATGAGAATGATTGTGATTGGAAAAACGGTGATTAGTGAATATAGGTAACAAGAGTATCTGAGAATATAGAAAAAAGCTGAGAAATTCCTCTCAGCTTTATTTGTTATAGTCAAAGTGGATGACTTGCTCCGTTGCATCTACATGGGCGTGTACTCCGAAGGGGACAATTGCTCTTGGAGTTGCGTGTCCGACATTCAGATTATAGACAATCGGGATATTGCTATCAATGATATCCAATAGTGCTTCTTTATAGTCGTCATAGAAAGTCTCATCCATAGGTTTTCCGACCAAGAGTCCACTGATGACCTCGAATATGCCCGTGTCCTTTAAAGTCCGCAACATCTTTTTGAAGTCGTCAGGTTCAGGCTTTTCTTCGCTTGTTTCTAGCAAGAGAATCTTTCCTTCCCAGTCGGACAAGTTAGGGAAAAGTTTGTATTTTTGGCAGAGGTCTGTGCTATCTGCGTGTAGAGAGTTGTCAAAAATATCATAGAGAGACTCAAGACAACCACCGAGGATTTCTCCCTCAAATTGAGCATTGCCTTGTAACAAGTCAAAACCTGTATTTGCATGGCTGACACGAGGTGTTCCCAGAGCCTTGGGACTATAATCAGTCCGTTCCTCATACCAAACGTTACTAGGGCGGATTTCTGAGATTCTACCAGTCTCAATTAATTCTTTAAAGTAGTGGCGGCTATATGGCAACATTTCTTTGTCTAACTCACAAATGTCTGCTAAAAAGGATTGCCCGTAAAAGGTCTTGATTCCTAGTTTATGCAACATGAGATGGTTCATGGTCGTATCCGAGAAGCCAAGAAAAATCTTTTGTTTGATAACCTTTTGTAGTTGGTCATTTTCAAAAAGATGGGGCAATAAACGATAGGTATCGTTTCCACCGATGGCACATAAGATCATGTCGATGCTATCATCAGAAAAGGCCTGAATCAAATCCTCCGCACGAGCTTCAGGATGTTCTTTGATAAAGTCTAAGCCTTTTAGTGAATGAGGTAAAAAGATAGGATTGAGTCCCAGGTCTTTGAGTCGTTGGACCCCCAAGTCCACTTCGTGCTTGACAAAGTCCTCTCCGATAATCCCACTAGATAAACTTATAATACCAATAGTAGAAACCATATCTCATCCTCCTAGAAAAAATTGATGCTATTGTATCACAAAAAATGAGGGGAAACAACAAGAATTAGAGCCAGAAGAAGGCTTTTAGATCAAGAAAGAAGTAAAAAAGCAACCGCTCGGTATGGTTGCTTCAGAATATAGATAAGCTCTATCAACAATAGAAAATAGCCCTTTAGAAGTTGATTACCACATAGTTAAAACTCTTAGGAATGTTGATGTAATAGTGTTTCTAAGAATTTTTTACTTTATACTCTAAAAGAAAAAGATTGAAGAAAGTTGTCCAAAATGGACTTTATCTTCAATCTGTTTTTTAAATAATTTAGGAAATTGTGTTAAAATGAAATGAAAATTACGAATAGTATAAGTAGGAGGCACCATGAAGGCGGAAATTATTGCAGTTGGAACAGAAATTCTAACAGGACAAATTGTGAACACCAATGCTCAATTCTTGTCTGAAAAATTGGCTAGTTTAGGGATTGACGTCTATTATCATGTGGCGGTAGGAGACAATGAAGGTCGTCTCTTATCGACCATTGAGACAGCTTCAAAACGCAGTGATTTGGTGATTTTATGTGGTGGACTTGGGCCAACAGAGGATGATTTGACCAAGCAAACCCTTGCTAAGTTTTTAGGGAAAGAACTGGTTTTTGATCCAACAGCGCTTGCCAAACTCGACACCTTCTTTGCAAGTCGCCCTGATTATGTCCGGACGCCCAATAATGAGCGACAAGCACAATTGATTGCCGGTTCAATCCCCCTTCAAAACCGTACAGGTCTCGCGGTTGGAGGTTTGATTGAAGTCAATGGTGTGACCTATGTCGTTCTACCTGGTCCACCAAGTGAGTTAAAACCCATGGTCAATGAACAATTGGTGCCTCATTTGACAACAGGGGAAGAGCTTTTTTCAAGAGTCTTGCGCTTCTTTGGGATTGGGGAAAGCCAGCTAGTTACGATCCTAGCAGATATCATTGAAAAGCAGAGTGATCCGACGGTTGCCCCTTATGCCAAGACGGGAGAAGTAACCTTGCGTCTATCTACAAAGGCGAAGGATCAAGCCTCAGCGGATGCTAAGCTCGATGTCTTAGAAAAGGAAATCTTATCCCGTCATACTCTGGATCATCAACCCTTGCAAGAGTTGTTTTACGGTTATGGAGATGACAATTCGATGGCCAAGGTTGCCTTTGATCTCTTGAAAGGGACTGGTAAGACCATTACAGCTGCAGAAAGCCTGACGGCTGGCCTGTTCCAAGCGACTTTGGCAGATTTTTCAGGGGCGTCCAGCATCTTCGCGGGTGGTTTTGTCACCTATAGTTTGGAAGAAAAAAGCAAGATGTTGTCTATTCCAGCTCAAGAGTTAGAGCAACATGGAGTGGTGTCTCATTTTACAGCTCAAGCCATGGCTTCACAGGCCCGTAAGTTAACAGGATCCGATTATGGTGTTAGCCTGACCGGAGTTGCGGGGCCAGATAGTCTAGAAGGGCACCCAGCAGGGACCGTCTTTATCGGACTTGCGACTCCAAATGGAGTGGATAGTGTCCAAGTCAATATCGCCGGACGTAGCCGGGCGGATGTCCGCGAAATTGCAGTCCTTCATGCCTTTAATTTGGTGCGCTTGGCTGTATTAAATGGTGAAAATTTGGTATAATGAAGCTTGTGCCAAATGAAGAATAATTCTAAAGATGGATAGGAAATGTGCCTTTCAAAGGACGGAAAACGTCAGTGAGTTGCATGTATTTCCTGTATAGCAAAAACATAGGAGAAAAGAATGGCGAAAAAACAGAAAAAATTAGATGATATCTCTAAGAAATTTGGAGACGAGCGTGAAAAAGCGCTCAACGATGCCCTGAAGTTAATCGAAAAAGACTTTGGTAAAGGATCCATCATGCGTTTGGGTGAACGCGCAGAGCAAAAAGTTCAAGTCATGAGCTCTGGTTCCTTGGCGCTTGATATTGCCTTGGGTGCTGGTGGTTATCCAAAAGGTCGGATCATCGAAATCTATGGTCCAGAATCATCTGGTAAAACAACCGTTGCCCTCCATGCAGTAGCGCAAGCACAGAAAGAAGGAGGCATTGCTGCCTTTATCGATGCCGAGCATGCCTTGGACCCATCTTATGCTGCAGCTCTTGGGGTTAATATTGATGAACTCCTCTTGTCTCAACCAGACTCAGGAGAACAAGGACTTGAAATTGCTGGTAAATTGATTGACTCTGGTGCCGTTGATTTGGTCGTTATCGACTCTGTTGCGGCCTTGGTACCTCGTGCGGAAATCGATGGCGATATCGGGGATAGCCACGTTGGTTTGCAAGCGCGGATGATGAGCCAAGCGATGCGTAAGCTTGGAGCTTCTATTAACAAGACCAAGACCATTGCTATCTTTATCAACCAATTGCGTGAAAAAGTTGGGGTCATGTTTGGGAACCCTGAAACCACACCTGGTGGTCGTGCCCTGAAATTCTACGCTTCTGTCCGTCTAGATGTTCGTGGAAATACTCAAATCAAGGGGACTGGGGACCAAAAAGATACCAACGTTGGTAAGGAAACCAAGATCAAGGTTGTGAAGAACAAGGTAGCTCCACCATTCAAAGAAGCCATGGTTGAAATCATGTACGGGGAAGGAATTTCACGTACAGGTGAATTGGTGAAGATTGCAACAGATTTGGATATCATCCAAAAAGCGGGTGCGTGGTACTCCTATAATGGCGAAAAAATTGGTCAAGGATCTGAAAATGCTAAGAAATTCTTGGCTGACCACCCAGAAATTTTTGACGAAATCGACCACAAGGTTCGGGTTCATTTTGGTTTGATCGAAGAAGACGAAGCAGTGAAAACCCTTGATAAAACTGAAGAAGCAGCTCCTGTCGTAGAAGAAGTAACTCTAGATTTAGATGACGCGATTGAAATTGAAGATTAATTTTTTTCAAAATAGGTCGCTAGACTGATGGTTTTTGTGTTATAATTTAATACGATAGTATTATCGTGTAGCGAAAGGAGTGCAGGCATGATTAAAATTTATACAGTGTCAAGTTGCACCAGCTGTAAAAAAGCAAAGACTTGGCTCAACGCTCATCAGCTAACCTATAAAGAACAAAACCTCGGTAAGGAAGGGATCACCAAAGAAGAATTATTGGATATCCTTACAAAGACTGAAAATGGAGTGGCAAGTATTGTCTCTTCAAAAAATCGATACGCTAAAAATCTAGGAGTGGACATTGAAGACTTGAGTGTCAATGAAGTCATTGACATCATCATGGAAACACCTCGTATTCTTAAAAGTCCGATCTTGGTAGATGACAAACGTCTCCAAGTGGGCTACAAAGAAGATGATATTCGTGCCTTCTTGCCACGATCAGTTCGAAATGTAGAAAATGCAGAAGCGCGGATGCGTGCAGCTCTTTAAAACGATTGAAAATCAGAAACAATTTGTTTCTGATTTTTTCTTGTTAAAAATCGAAATGGAAAGCAGTTTACTGCGCCATTTTACCAAATCTATGATACAATATTTTAGAAAACAATAACTAGTAAGGAATGGAAAATGAAAAGGAAAATCTTCTTATTGGGTGCACTTGCCTTGTGTTTGACTGGATGCGGTCAAAAAAAACAAGCGAAAACGCCAAATTCAAGTGAACAAAAGGCAATCCAAGCAAAAGCAGAGCAACTGCAAAAGGATAATAAGAGTATCCTGCAAAAAGCTGAAGAAAATAAAGTCATCACTAGAACCTTTGTCTTTCCAAAAGATGACAAGGGGACACAACAGACGCAAATCGTCACCTATGTGGGGAATACCTTTAAAAAATTGGAGACCATCAATGTGACGGCAACCGATGAGGAGTTGAAAAAAGGGATCCAACAGGTTGGAGTAGAGGAAGCGCAAAAGCAATTGAGAGAATCCTTTAATAAGGATGATGCCTTTAAAGAAGCTTTGACAGTGCCAGGTTTCACAGCTGATTTGACCTTGGAAAATGAGAATGAATACAAGGTAACCATCACCTATGACTTTGAAGCGATGGATGTGAAGAAGGCTGAAGGTATGACCTACTTCAAAAACAATCACTTACCAGAGTTGTTGAAGCTGACACCGAGTCAATTTGCGGACAACCTCATCAATGCTGGAGCGAGTGAGCAAAAATAAAAAAACAGTTTAGCTAAAATAGCTCAAAAATGCTTGAAAAAGCCGTAAAATCAAGGGCTTGGCCGTTGTGGAAAACTCTTAATTATGGTATAATAGTAATATTCTAAGGAAAGAGGGTGTTCTTGTGGGATTTACAGATGAAACAGTACGTTTTAATCTTGATGATTCAAATCGTAAGGAAATTAGCGAGACCTTGAAAGATGTTTACTTGTCGCTGGATGAAAAAGGCTACAATCCAATTAATCAAATCGTAGGATACGTACTCAGTGGTGATCCTGCCTATGTACCTCGTTATAATAATGCACGGAACCAAATTCGTAAATATGAACGAGATGAGATCGTGGAAGAATTGGTACGTTATTATTTGAAAGGGCAAGGAATAGACCTCTAATGAGAATTATGGGATTGGATGTTGGTTCAAAGACCGTCGGGGTTGCTGTGAGTGATCCTCTCGGTTTTACAGCTCAGGGTCTTGAAATCATCCAAATCGATGAAGACAAAAAAGAATTCGGTTTGGAGCGCTTGGCCGAATTAGTGGCTCAATACAAGGTAGACCGTTTTGTTGTGGGCTTGCCGAAAAACATGAACAACACCAGCGGACCGCGTGTGGAAGCCAGTCAGGCTTATGGCGCAATGATTGCTGAAAAGTTTGGGTTGCCAGTCGACTACCAAGACGAACGGTTGACGACAGTTGCTGCAGAGCGGATGTTGATTGAGCAAGCAGACGTTAGTCGTAGCAAACGTAAAAAAGTTATTGATAAGTTAGCAGCGCAGCTCATTTTACAAAATTATTTAGATCGCAATTTTTAGAAAGAAAACGAGGAAGAATAGTATGGCACATGATCATAACCACGACCATGAAGAACGTGAATTAATCACATTGGTGGACGAACAAGGAAATGAAACCTTGTTTGAAATTCTTTTGACCATTGATGGCAAAGAAGAATTTGGAAAGAACTATGTCCTTTTGATCCCTGCAAATGCAGAAGAAGATGAAAACGGCGAAGTTGAAATCCAAGCTTATTCATTTACAGAAAACGAAGACGGAACAGAAGGCGACCTTCAACCAATCCCAGAAGACTCAGATGCAGAATGGGATATGATCGAAGAAGTCTTCAACAGCTTTATGGAGGAGTAAAAACATCCAGTGGATGTTTTTACCCTTGCGCTAGAAATGAAGACCGCAAGTAAGTCCAGTGAACGTTTTTAGCCTTGTGCTAGAAACAAAGACCACAAGTAAGTCCGATGGACTTGCTGTAAAAATGAGAAAGAAATAACTACAAAAGAAAGGAGCGCAAACGTCAGAAGAGGCTTTGTCGCTTTTTTCTTTTAGGAGGAAGATGTGAATAAGATTGAGCAATGGATGAATAGTCGGATCGGTCTGAATTTTCGATCGGGTCTGGATCGTATGGAGCAGGCAGTGAGCCTTTTAGGGAGGCCAGATAAGGCTTATCCGATTCTTCATGTGACAGGAACCAATGGGAAGGGATCCACAATCGCCTTTCTGCGTCAATTATTGATGGCTCACGGAAAGAAGGTTGGGACCTTTACCTCTCCTCATATGATCAGTATCCATGATCGGATTTGTATTGGGGATCAGCCGATTTCAGATGAAGATTTTACTCGGATTGGTCAAGAAGTCCAACAAATGGAGCAGACCTTGCTTCAAACCCAGGACCAACTCTCTTATTTTGAGATTATCTGCCTCATGGCCCTCTTGTATTTTAAGGAACAAGCTGTGGATGTAGTCTTGTTGGAAGTTGGCATCGGTGGGCTTCTAGATACGACCAATGTAGTGACAGGAGAGATCGCAGTGATCACTTCGGTTGGCCTGGATCACCAGGAAACACTGGGAGGGACGATTGCAGAAATCGCCCAGCAAAAGGCAGGAATCTTTAAGAAGGGCAAGAAGGCTGTTGTGGGCCCTTTGCCTGCTGAGGCTACAGCTGTTTGTCAAGACAGAGCCGAGCAATTGGATGTGGATCTCTACGCCTTCCAGAACGATTTTGGCTTAGAGCAGGATCGTTTTTGGAATGAAAACGTGGAACTTGTCTTGCCGTCTCTGGGTTTGAAGGGTGATTACCAACGGGAAAATGCTGCAGTAGCTTTGGAGGCCTTTTTCCTCTATATGGAGGGCCTAGATCAAGAAGTGGATATGGAGCAGGTCAAACACGCCTTGCAAGAGACAAGGTGGCCGGGCCGTCTAGAGTTATTTGGCGACCAGGTGTATCTGGATGGCGCTCATAATCCTCATGCTATGTTGCGCTTGATCGAGTTTGCCAATAGCTTAGCAGGAAAGCGCGTGAAGATTTTATTTGGAGCCCTCAAGCGAAAAGATTATAGCGGGATGCTCCAAACGCTTCAAGCGGGATTGCCAGAAGCTGAATTGATTTTGACAACCTTCCATTACGGAGAAGTGGTGGCACAAGGTGACCGACAAGACTTGCCCTATGTAGCTGACTACAAGGCCTATATCAAAGAATTTATGGATCAGAGTCGTCCAGATGAAGTCTTATTTGTGACAGGATCCTTGTATTTTATTGCGGAAGTAAGGGCATTTTTATTAGAGGGGTAAACAATTGACCTAAAGACTTTCTTGGCGTATACTGGTGGTAGATGGTATACGGTTATGGCGAAAGGAGTCGATCTTAATGAAAAAAATCATGTCTATACTGACCTTGGCAGTAGCCCTTTTCCTGACTGCTTGTAGCCAGCAAGAAAAAGTGACACAGACTTCGAGCAAACAGACGTCTGCTTCATCACAGACTGTGACGTCAGCGAGTGAAGAACAGAAAGAAGGGGTGTCCATAGATGGCAGTTATCGTGGACAGGACGAGGAAAATACGATCCTCTTGGTGGTGACGGGTCGAAAAGGCACGTTTACGGTGCAAGATGCTGATGGAGAAGAAGAGGCCAAAGAGGTCAGTATTGATCCGGTCAATCAATCCATGCGTATCGGGGATGAACCCTATCGCTATCGGATCGAAGGGAATCAGTTGTCGCTAGAAGATCTGGAGCAAGCAGAGGATGATCAAGGGATTATCGTTTTAACCAAGCAATAAGGGACGAAACAAAAGAGAGGCTGGGACAAAAGTCCTAGCCTCTCTTTTGTTTTTAGATTGTCGAGCAAGACGCAGTGGTTGAGTGGGCTCTACTACGCTGATTTCATCAGCTTTTACAGCCCTACTCAACTGTGCGGAGGTGGGACGACGAAAT